>NZ_JBFODT010000005.1:0-450325 GCF_040908465.1 Aeromonas sp. R10-1 | reverse complement strand
CCCCGTGGAGGGGTTCCCGAGCGGCCAAAGGGATCAGACTGTAAATCTGACGGCTCTGCCTTCGAAGGTTCGAATCCTTCTCCCTCCACCATCTTTCAGAAAGCCCGGCCTTGTGCCGGGTTTTCGCTTTTCTGCCTTCCACAAATCCCCTTCTTCTCTACAAAAAAAACGGGAGGCCAGGCCTCCCGTCAATATATGCACGCTCTCACCCCGAACCTACCTACAACAGCAGTCATCGGCAGGTCGGGCAGGGGGGGATAAGCATCCCCCCAGGCATCTGTCTTGTCATCCGCGCCCCCTTACAGGGTGAAGCGATAGAAGATATCCACCGCCTGGGCCACCCCGCTCATGGCCTGCAGATAGAGCCTTGGCATCAGCTCGTAGCGCAGCTTGAATTCGGCGATGGGGCTGAACACCCCGACCCCGTACTGGAACTGCAAGCCGGGCAGCAGGTAGGCCGACAGGGTCACCTGGGTGTCATCACCACTGCCTGCGGTATCGAGGGCCACGTCGCTCATGCCGAGGGACTCTCCGATGCTGGAGACCACGCCGCTCGCCTGGCTCACGGCCCCCGCCACCAGCAGGCCGTTGAAGCCGCCATCCTCGCCGCTGGTCTGCAATCCCTTGCCCCGCAACAGATAGGATAGCTGTTCGGACTGCGCCATTTGCGGCTCGGAATAGACGGTGATCTTCGGCTTGGCGGCCGGCCCCGTCACCCGCACCCCGACGGTCACGTTGTCCTCGATGGTGTCCGGATCCCGATAGGTCTCGATGTTGAGATAGGGCTGATCGATGGGGCCGGAGAAGAGGATCCGCCCCTCCTTGATGATGAGGTTCTGACCATAGGCCTTGAAGCGCCCGTCCCTGAGCTCCAGTTGCCCGTTGCCCGAGAGCGGCTTGGAGGGATCCTGGCGAATGTTGAGGGCCCCTCCCACCTTGGTCTTGAGTCCCATGGCTTCAAGGCGGACGTCGTCCCCGAACCGGATGGCGAGCCTGATCTCCATGGGCAGCGGTGCCGCCTTGGGGACCGGCGGCAGATCGTCGTAGATGACGGTGACGTCATCGGAGACCGCCACCGCGCTGTCTGGCAGGCTCTTGACCAGGATGCGCGACCAGGGGATGTCCACCTGGCCGGTCACCCTGGTCTCCTCCCCGAGAGAGATGGCGATGTCAGGTGTCACCCTGACCCGGCCCATGCCCGGGTACTGGGCCTCCAGCTCCTTGCCCTGAATGGTGAGGCTGCCGGTCACCGGCTGCTGGGCCCAGCTCAGCCAGCCCCCCAGCACCAGGGGGCCCTTGCCCACCATCATGGAGCCGTCGAGTTCGGCCCGGTTGCCTTCTATCTTGAGGCGGGTCACCAGCTTGGAGAGGGTCACCATGTCGGAGTGGGTCTGAACCTCCCCCTCCTTCAGGTTCAGCTCGCCATACAGCAGGGGGGCAGCCAGGGTACCGTCGAAGCGGGCATCCGCCGAGATGACCCCTTGCAGGGAGCGCACTTCGGGAATGAGGGGCGCAAAGGTCGCCAGCTTCAGATCGTCAAACCTGAGTTGACCGCCGAGGTTGCCGCGGCCGGCGGGATCCCGGATCAGCAGATCGGTGTCGATGTTACCGATCTGCTCGGAGGCGAAATCGACCCGGATGGCGGCCTGCTGGCGCTCGAAGTCGATCCCGAGCTCGAGGCGCTGGTAGTCGGTCTTGAGTTCGTCGGCGACGAAGGTCCCAGGCGTGGTGCGCACGGTGGCGTGCAGGGTCGGCTGGTTGCCGCGCCAGCTGGCGCGCCCGTCGGCCGACAGCACCGCCTGCCAGCGGAAATTGTCCGGCAACCAGGGGCGCAGCCGCTTGAGATCAAATTCGTTCAGGGCAAATTCCAGATTGCCCTGGGACTGGGCTATCCGGCTCCCCTTGACGCAGAGACTGGCCTTCTGGGACGCGAGGCAGAGATCCCCCATGGTCAACTGCTGTTTCGGCAGATCCAGGTCCAGAGACCAGGGGGCGGCCAGCGCCCAGCGCTTGAGGGGGGTCTTGAGCTTCAGCTCGGCAAGGGCGCCACGCCAGTGGTCACCGCGCAGGCTGCCATTCAGGCTGAGGTCTGCCGCCAGGGGATCCCCCTTCATGGTCAAGGTGAGCCCGTGGCGCTCGAGATCGCCGCTCAGGTTCAGGGCGATTTGCGAGAGCTTGGTCTCCCCCTGCGCCAGGCTCGCCACCGTCACCGCCACCTCACCGGCGGGCTTCTCCCCGACCAGGGCGTTGGCCTTGATGACGGTCTCCTTGAGGACGGTGCCCGCGTAGGCGAGTCGGCCCGACACCAGATCGGCATTCACGCGCGGCGCCTGCTGGTTGCCGGTGACGCGCACCTGGCCCTTGATGTCCCCTCCCAGACCCGGGTAGATACCCCCAAGCTTGGGCGCATCCAGATCCGCATCCAGCTTCCAGGCCTGGGTCGTGAGCGAGCCTTTGGCCTGCAGCCGGTTGGGGCCGCTTTGCAGCGCCAGGGCCGGGATGGTCCACTCCATCTTGTCGTTGCCGCTGAGCCTGCCCTGCAAGGCCAGAGGATACTGGTTGAGCTTGCCATCCACCTTGAGCTCGGGCAGGGCCAGCTGCCAGTGGCCCGCCTCATCCAGATCGAAGCGGCTGGTGATCTTGCCCGCCAATGCCCCCTTGATCTCGGGCACCAGCTCCGCCGGGTTGATCCCCTTGAATTCGGTCGTCCCCTGCCACTGGACCCCCTTGCTCCAGGCCAGCTTGCCGTCGAGCTTGAGCTCCCCCTTGAGGGCCCCCAGCCGCAGCTCGATACGGCTCAGCTGGTTGAGATCCCCCTTGCCCGAGAGCGCCACCTTGAAGGGGGGCACATCGGTCCCCTTGCCGGCGGTGTTGAGCGCAAACTGATAACCGGAGAGCTTGCCCTTGGCGCTCAGGGTGCCCTTGTCCAACCGATAGCTGGGCTCATCCTTGGCAGGCTTGTGCAGGGGCCAGGAGAGGCTCTTCCAGTCCAGCGCCAGATCGAAGGGCAGATCCGGGTCGAGGGCCGCAAGGGATCCTTTGAGATTGGCGCCCACCGGCCCCTTGGCCTTGAGTGCCAGCCCAAGCTTGCCCACAGAACCGTCCAGGATGAGATTGACCTGCTCCCCCTTGAGCTCCCCGTCCAGCAGCCCTTGACGCGCCTTGGCATCCAGAGTCAGGGTGAGGGGGTAATCCTCGTGCAGGCGCACCTGACCACTCAAGGCCAGATCCGCCATGGCATGGCGCAAGGAGAGCTCCCGGATGTCGATGCGCTCCTCCTCGGCGGTGGCCGACAGCAACAGGTTGTCAAGCCCCTCCACCAGCTCACCTTGCTGATAACGGAACGCCGTGGCTTTCAGCCCCTCCAGCTGGATGGGGAAAGGCAGTCGCACCGCCGGCAGCACCATGGGCTCGGGCTTGCTTGCGGCCTGCGTCTTGTCACCGGGGACAGCCTTGCGCTCGCCGGCCGCCAGGGTGGCGCTTTTCTCATCCGCCGGTTTGGCGCCCTTGTCACTGGCCGCCTCCACCGGGGACGGTGCCACCACCACGTTCAGGCCATCGAGCACGGGGCCGCGCACGATGAGCCCGGCGCGATCCAGGGCGGCGCCAATGTCCAGATCCTTGAGGGTGATCGTCACGCCGGGCACCGCCACATCGAGATCGGCAACCTTGAGGCTGTCGACCTGGATTTTGAGCGGCAACGGATGCCAGACGAAGGGCTCCGACGGCTCTTCCGGCACCGGCTCGGACTCCGCCACCCGGACCACGGGGCGAGTCACCGCCAGAGTCTTGATCCAGAGCTTGCCCTGCAGGAGCTTGCCCAGATCCCAGTCCAGCACGGCCCGCTCCACGGTGACATCCACCAGCTCGTCCTGCCAGCCAACCCCTTCGAAGGTCCAGCCATAACCGAGTTGCCCCGCCACCAGCTCCCCCTTGAGGGAGGGCAGCGCGGCTCTGGCCTGTTGCCACAACCACTTGTTACCCTGATGGGTGAAGCCCAGCAGGCTGACGCCGATGAGCAGCAGGAAGAAGAGGCCCATGAGCCACAAGAAAATGCGTTTTACCCAGATCACGATGCAGACCCCTGCAAGGAAAGCAGCCGCAGCGGCCAGAAAAGAGAAAGAAGAGGATATGCGCCTGGTTGCCGGGTCATAGTTCCGGCCCCAGTGCGAAGTGCAGCCGCAGCGGCTTGTCCTCCTCGGAGATGCCCACCGCCAGATCGAGCCTGACCTGACCGATGGGGGTGACCCAGCGCACCCCGACCCCGGTGCCTATCTTCCAGGCCTCGCTGTAGTCGACGGTGGCGGTCCCGGCGTCCACGAACAGGGCTCCGAGCCACTTCTCGCTGAAGCGGTAGTTGTACTCCAGGCTGCCGACGCTGGCGTAGCGTCCGCCGGTCAGCTTGCCATCGTCCCCCCGTGGCGAAATGGTCTCGTAACCGTAGCCCCGGACCGTCTGATCGCCGCCGGTGAAGAAGCGCAGGGAGGGGGGGACCAGGGAGAAATCATCCCCGACGATGGCCCCCTGTTCGGCCCGCATCAGGAAACGGTGATCTTCGCCCAGGGTGCGCAGCCACTTGCTGCGCCCCCACACCCGCATGAAGCTGATGTCGGACCCCCAGTAGGGGCTCGAGAACTCCATCGTCAGTTGCTGGCGATCCCCCCAATCCGGCACCAGACCGCCGCGCACCCGCAGCCGTGACCAGGAGACGCCGGGGATCAGCAGCAGGCTGTTCCCCTCGTCCTGACCCTGGACGTAGCGCTCGTTCTCCAGGCGCACAAAGACGTCTCTGTCCCAGCTCTCCGGTCGGCGTGTCCAGCGGTGCACCCCGAAGGTGGCCAGATCGGAGCGGGTGTCGTTGTTGTCGGTGTATTGATAGCCCGCCTGCAGGGAGTAGTAATCCCGCAGCGGGTTGCCCACCGGGATCTGGTAGTCGAAGCTGAGCTCCGCTTCCGGCGCCGAGATCTTGGCGGTGCTGGAGAGGCGGTGACCATAGCGGTTCACCCAGGGTTTCTCCCAGGTGGCACTCAGGCGCGGCCCCACGTCCGTGGCATAACCGATACCGGTCTCAATTTCGTGATCGACCCGGTTGGAGAGGGTCACCTGCACCGGCACCCGGTTGCCCTCGGCCTGGCTGATCAGGGGTTTGATGTCCACCTGCTTGAACAGCTTGGTGGAGGAGACATCCTGGGACATCTCCGCCAGACGGATCGCCAGATAGGGGTCGCCGCTCTTGATGTTGATGAGCGGGCGGATCAGGTGCAGTGCCTCCGGCGTCGCGTCATAGCGGATCTCGCCGAAATGGTAACGCGGGCCAGAGCGAAACAGGATGTAGATCTCCGCCTTGCCCTGTTCCGGGAAAACCTTGACCTGGCTCTTGCTGATCTTGGCGTCAAAATAGCCGCGGGCCAGCCCCAGACTGCCGAGATCCGCCTTGATGGATTCATATTTGCCGTGGTTGAGGGGATCTCCCTCCTTCAGGGGCAGCTTGTCCAGCAGCTCGCTGTACACCTCGTCGCTCCCCGCATCCCCTTCCAGCAGGATGTCGAGGCGCGAGATGATCACGGGTTCCCCCCGCTCAATCTCGATCACCACCTTGGCGGGCGTCTTCTTGTCGCGGTTCAGGGTGATCTTGGGCTGGTAGTAGCCATAGACCTGCAGCGCCTTCTGTACGCTCTCGGTGATCTTGGTGCGGGCGGGGCGGTACTGGCGTTCCTGATAGACGGGCAGGGCGTTGAGGTAGGCCTCGACGTTGTCTTTCTGCTCTCCCCTGACCCCCTTGATCTGGTAGGTCAACTTGGCCGCCATGGCGGGCATCGCCATCAGCCAGAGAGCGAGGGCGAGCAGCAAGAGACCGGGCCCGGGGCGACGGGATCGCCCGGATGAAGTGCTCCCGGTGAGAAAAGTAGGATAGCATCCTGTCAAACGTCATTTTCCCCGAATAACATGATTTAAAGATTGTGTTATTTAGTACGATACCGAGACTCATCCCGGGCGAGTGCCGCTCATCCTAGCATAATCGCGACGGCGAAATCCCACGCTCGGGGCCCCTTTGCGTGCCGCTCTGCCGCCCCCGGTGCGGGGATCGCTTCGGCCCAGCAAGGAGCCAGCCGGGTGTGAGGAGCCAAACTGCGCACAATCCGGGCAAGGGGCGAACAAAACGCCACCACCGACCCCGCCACGCCGGATCTCCCCTGGCGGCCTTGGGCTGGCAGCAGGGTCCGGCTCGTCGCGACAACCCTTGTCGGACACCCCGCATCCGGCGGGTTTCGTCAACCCGTCCCCCTCGACTTGCTCCGTGCCCTCTTCCCCACCCTGCCTGCTATTGAACAGGAAAATAATTTTAAATCAATCACTTGAATAGATGGCACTAAAGCTTCGTTCAATTCAATCGATTTATCCCGCTGCCCCTGCGCTCCTGCCTGTCCCACACTGATCCCAATCATCGCAGGAGAGACCCCATGCACCTACGTAGCGAACAACTGGCTGACTACATCGCCGACCGACTCGAGTTCATCACCTTCCTGGCCTGCTGCAGCGCCCTGCTGGCATTGCTGACCGGCATGAACGGCCAGCAGGCCCTCGCCTTCACCGCGCTCAATCTGCCCTTTGGCCTGGCCCTGCTGCTGGGCATGGCCCTGCTCGCCCCCCTGTCTGCCCACTGGCGCCTGCCCGGCATAGTCCTGCTGCTGGTGAGCGCAGCCCTGGCCACCCTGCAGATGGGAGGCAACTGGCTCAACCCCCTGGCCATCTGGAGCCTCTATGCCCTGCTGGGGCTGGAGATCCTCTGGCAATCCCGGGCCAGGGTCCCCCTGGCCGCCGGCCCCCGGAGCCGGGTCTCGCGCCCGAGGGGCTGACGCGGAGGCGCAATTGCAGTAATCTTGCGCCCCCTTTCCCCTCGCCGAGGAGCATTCCGATGAAAAAAGCCTGTGCCCAGCACATCCTGGTCAAGACCGAGAAACAGTGTCTGGAAATCAAGGAGAAGCTCGCCAAGGGCGCCGATTTCAGCCAGATGGCCAAGCGTTTCTCCACCTGCCCTTCCGGCAAGCGTGGCGGCGATCTGGGAGAGTTCTCCAAGGGGGACATGGTCAAGTCCTTCGACGATGCCGTGTTCAAGGGGGAGTTGCTGACCGTGCTGGGGCCGGTGCGCACCAAGTTCGGCTTCCACCTCATCAAGGTGCTCTATCGCAGCTGATCCAGGGCGACGAGGCCATCGGTTCTCTGAGCCGCACGCCCGGGATTGATGATCATTTACTAACGTTATCAGGCAATTAAGTTTATCCTTCTGGGCATAGTTCCATCCTGACCCGTGGATCCCTCATATGCACAGCTCTTTGTGGTGGCCGCTGCTGACCTGGCTATTGCCCCTTTGCGGGGCCCTTGGCAGCCGCGCCCATCTCTGGCCCTGGTGGCTCGGCTTCATCCTCTGTCTCGCCAGCGCCCTCCTCAGCCTCGTGCTGCTGCTGCGCCTGCCCTGGCGCTATCGCCGCACCACCAACCTCTGGCCGGATATCTGGGGCATTGCTCCCCTGCTGCTGCCCCTGCTGTTTCTCGTCCAGGCGCTGCGCTCTCCCCTCGCCAACGACGTCAGCACGGATCCCTACCATCCGCCACGGCTCCAGTGGGCCGAGCAGCTCAGAAGCCCGGAGGATCTCCCGGTCTCCCCTCCGCCCCTGCAACTATTTCCAGGCAACCCCGGTCCTCTCTATACCCGGGCATCCCCGGTCGAAGTGCTCGCGGAAGCCGAGGAACTGATGACGGAGCTGGGCTGGCAGGTTCATCCGGGCAGCGAGGGTATCGATGCCGTCGTCACCACCGGCTGGTTCGGGTTTCAGGATGACGTGGCACTGCGGGTCTTTGCCGGGCCCAAAGAGACCCGTATCGACATGCGCTCCGCCTCGCGCCAGGGGCGCAGCGATCTGGGGGTCAACCGGGCACGGATCATCGATTTCCTGAATCGGTTGAACGAGCGCCTGGGCGGGGCCTACAAGCCCAAGATGGAGAAGCTCAAAGAGGAACAAGATGCGCATTGAGGTCAAACCGGACCGGGCCTACGCCTGGTTCATCCGCCCCTTCTTCTGGCTGCAGAAACGCAACTACGGTCAGGTGCTGATCCCGGGCAAGTGCTGGGGGCGCTCCCCCAGGCTGTTCGCCGCGGTCGCCACCCTCTACGGCGTCATCAACCGCAAGCGCTCCCCCATCGACCCCGTGCTGCGCTCCCTGGTGACGGTGCGGGTCTCCCAGCTCAACTGGTGTCGTTTCTGTGTCGACATCAACGCCATGACCCTCGTCAAGCGGGCAGGCTCCAGCGACAAGGTGGAGGCGCTGGCCCGGTGGCGCGACAGCCCCTTGTTCGACGAGCGGGAGCGGGCCGTGCTGGACTATGCCGAGGCCATGACCGGGCTGGATGGCGTGAGCGACGAGCAGGCCGCCCGCCTCAAGCCCTGGTTCGATGACGACGCCCTGGTGGAGCTCACCGGCCTCATCGCCTTCCAGAACATGTCCGCCAAGTTCAATGCCGCTCTCGACATCGCTCCCCAGGGGTTCTGCCAGTTGCCGGTGCAACCCGAGCGCCCCCTCGACAAGGGGCAGGGATGAACCAGGCACGCCTGCTGCTGTTGCTGGCGATGGGGGCCCTGGTCGGCACCTTCTTTGCCCTCGACCTTGACCACTATCTGAGCCTCACCCAGTTGCAGGCTCATCAGGAGCGCCTGGCCCTTTGGGTCGACCGCCATGTTGTCGCAGCCAGCCTGCTGTTTCTGGTGATCTATGTGCTCACCACCGCCCTCTCCCTGCCGGGGGCGGCCCTGCTCACCCTGGCGGGCAGCGCCGTCTTCGGCATCCTGTGGGGGCTCTTGCTGGTCTCCTTTGCCAGCTCCCTCGGCGCCACCCTGGCCTTTCTCAGCGCCCGCTTCCTGCTGCGGGACTGGGTCGAGACGCGCTTTGGCGACAAGCTGGCGAGCGTTCAGGCCGGCATGCAAAAGGAGGGGGCCTTCTATCTGCTGAGCCTGCGCCTCATCCCCCTCTTCCCCTTCTTTCTGGTCAACCTGGTGATGGGGCTCACCCCCATCAGAGTCAGCACCTACTACTGGGTCAGCCAGCTCGGCATGCTGCCGGGCACCCTCGTCTACGTGCTGGCGGGAAGCGAGCTGGCTACCCTCACCAGCACACGCAACCTCTTCTCCCCCGGCCTGCTGGCCGCCCTGACCCTGCTCGGCCTGATGCCCTGGCTGATGCGTGCCTTTCAGCGCCGTCTCGCCCTCTACCGGTTGCACGCCCCCTACCGCAAGCCGGCGCGCTTTGACTACAACCTGCTGGTGATAGGTGCCGGCGCCGGAGGTCTGGTCACCAGCTACATCGCCGCCGCGGTGAAAGCCAGAGTGGCCCTCATCGAGCAGCACAGGATGGGGGGGGATTGCCTCCATACCGGCTGCGTCCCCTCCAAGGCGCTGATCCGAAGCGCCCGCTTCGCCATTGAACAGCGCAAGGCCGGGGAGCTTGGTTTTACCCCGAGCCAGAGCCGCGCTGACTTCGCCGCCGTGATGGCGCGGGTCGCCCGGGTCATCGAGGAGGTCGAACCCCACGACTCGGTGGCGCGCTATGAAGGACTCGGGGTGGAGTGCATCCAGGGGCGGGCGCGAGTCACCTCCCCCTGGGAGGTGGAGGTCAACGGCAAGCGCCTGACCAGCCGTCATATCGTGATCGCCACCGGCGCCCGCCCCCGGGTGCCCGCACTACCGGGGCTGGACAGGGTTCCCTACCTCACCTCCGACACTATCTGGCAGCGACTGCGTGAGCCCCCCCGCCATCTGCTGGTGCTGGGAGGAGGCCCCATCGGCTGCGAGCTGGCCCAGAGCCTGGCCCTGCTCGGTATCCCCGTCACCCTGGTGGAGCAAGGCCCTCAGCTGCTGCCCCGGGAAGATAGGGACGTCGCCGGGGCCCTGGCCGCGCAGCTGGAGCACGACGGCGTCACCCTGCACCTCGGCTGGCAGGCTACCTCGGCCGGGTATATGGACGGTAAAGTCACCAACCTGCCCATCCGGCTGCACCTGCGCCGGGGGGACGAGACGCTGGTGGTTGAGGGGGACCAGCTGCTGCTGGCCCTTGGCCGGGAGGCCAACGTGAGCGGTTTCGGGCTGGAGGCGCTGGGGGTTGAACTGGCCCCCGGCGGCACCCTGGCCATCGACGGCTTCCTCGCCACCAACTACCCCAGCATCCTGGCGGTGGGGGACGTTGCCGGCCCCTACCAGTTCACCCATTTTGCCGCCCATCAGGCCTGGTATGCCGCCATCAACGCCCTCTTTGGCCAGTTCAGGCGCTTTCGGGCAGACTACAGGGTCATGCCGGCGGCCACCTATACCAGTCCGGAGATAGCCAGGGTCGGCCTCAACCAGAAAGAGGCTCATGCCCGAGGCATCCCCTTCGAGTCGACCCGCTTCGAGATGGCCGAGCTGGATAGAGCCATCACCGACGGCGAGTCAGGGGGCTTTGTCGAGGTGCTGACGGTGCCGGGCCGTGACAGGATACTCGGGGCCACCATAGTGGGTGCTCACGCCGGCGAGCGGATCGCCGAGTTTGCTCTCGCCATGCGCCACCGTCTGGGACTTGGCAAGATCCTCGCCACCGTTCACCCCTACCCCACCCTGATGGAGGGGAACAAGTACGTGGCTGGCGCCTGGCGCCGTGCCCGTCAGCCCGGGCGCCTGCTGGCGCTGCTGGCCCGTTATCACCGCTGGCGCCGCGGCGCCTGACTCTGACGAGGCAACCATCATGTTCAAGACTCGACTTCGCGCCCTGCTCCGTCCCCTGATGGCCGCTGTCCCCCTGCTGCTGGCCTCCCCGCTCCACGCCAATGACGCATCGTGGCAGCAGACCTTGCTGGCCGCCAGGGGGCAGACCGTCTACTTCAACGCCTGGGGGGGCAGCCCCGAGATCAACGCCTACCTGGTGTGGGCCAGGCAGGAGATCGCTCGCCAGTACCAGGTCGAGCTGGTGCAGGTGAAGGTGGATGACATCGCCCAGAGCGTGAGCCAGTTGCTGGCCGGCAAACAGGCTGGCAAGACGTCGAACGGCCCCATCGACCTGCTCTGGGTCAACGGCGAGAACTTCAAGGCGCTCAAGGAGCAGGGGCTGCTGGGGGCCCCCTTTACCGACGAGCTGCCCAACATGGTCCTGGTGGACACCGCCCTGCCGGTGAGTGAGGACTTCACCGTGCCGGTCGAGGGGCTGGAGGCCCCCTGGGGCATAGGCCAGCTCAATCTGATGGTGGATGACGACCAGGTAGACGCACCTCCCATCTCGGCGGCCGCCCTGCTGGCCTGGGCCAAGGCTCACCCCGGCCGCTTCACCTACCCCAAGCCTCCCCAGTTTCACGGCTCGAGCTTTCTCAAGCAGATCCTGCTGGAGCTGACACCGGATCCGGCGCCCCTCTATCGGGAGGCGACCGATGCCGACTTCCTCCGCATCACCGCCCCTCTCTGGGCCTGGCTCGACCAGCTTCACCCCGCGCTCTGGCGAAAGGGCAGGCTCTTCCCCACCGGCGCAGCCGAGACCAGGCAGTTGCTCGATGACGGCGAGCTGGCCATGGCCATCAGCTTCAACCCGGGGGAAGCCCAGAGTTCGGTGCAAAACGGCACCCTGCCCCCCACCGTCCAGGCCATCGCCATGGAAAAAGGGGCGCTCACCAACAGCCATTTCCTCGCCATCCCCTTCAATGCCTCCGCCCGGGCCGGGGCCAAGGTGGTGGTCAACTTCCTGCTGAGCCCCGCCGCCCAGGCGCGCAAGAGCGACCCCGCCTTCTGGGGGGATCCCAGCGTGCTGCGCCAGGAGGCGCTGCCAGGCCAGACCCGTCCGGCATTGCGCTTCAAGGGGGTGGCAGAGCCCCACCCCAGCTGGCAGACCCGGCTGGAAGCGGCCTGGGCCGAGCGCTACGGCCACTGATCCATCATGCAGGCGCGCGCCCCTCTTCTCCTCCTGCTGCCCTTTTTGATGCTGGGAGCCCTGCTGCTGGGGATCCCGCTCGCCGGGGGCCTGCTGTTGCTGGTCATCGAGGGACTCACCCCCGCCAATCTATCCCTCTTGCTCCCCCAGCCCGGACTCTGGCACTCCGCAGGGTTGAGCCTCTGGGTGGCGGGCGCCTCCACCCTGGGGGCTCTCGGCGCCACCGCCCTGCTGCTCGCCCAGGGGGACGGGCGTCCCTGGATGCGCTGGCTGCGCCGCCTGCTCTCCCCCCTGCTGGCGCTTCCCCACGTCGCCTTTGCCATCGGCATCGCCTTTCTGATCGCTCCCTCCGGCTGGCTGCTGCGCCTCGTCGCCCCCCTGCTTGACCTCACCCATCTGCCCCCGGACTGGCAAACCCTCAAGGATCCCTGGGGGCTTGGCCTCATCGTGGTGCTCATCCTCAAGGAGACCCCCTTCCTGCTGCTGATGGCGCTGGCGGCACTGGATCCCGCCAAGGTGGCGCGCCAGCAGTGGCTGGGGGCCAGCCTCGGCTTCAGCGCCCCCCGGATCTGGTGGCGCCTGCTGCTGCCCGCCCTCTGGCCCGCCCTGCGCCTACCCCTCTACGCGGTGGCCGCCTATGGCCTGGCGGTGGTGGATCTCGCCCTGCTGCTGGGGCCGGATGCCCCGCCGCCCCTGGCGGTGCGACTCTGGCTCTGGTATCAGGATGCCGACCCCGCCTGGCGCGGCGCCAGTGCCAGCGGCGCCCTCTTGCTGCTCGCCATCAACCTGCTGCTGCTTGGCGCCCTCAGGCTGCTGGAGCGGACCCACCTCACCCTCGGCAAGGCACGCTGGCTGGATGGGCGACGCGCCCCCGCCTCGCCCTGGCCCGCACTCATTGCCCGCATCGGCGTGTGGGGGCTGCTCCTGACCAATCTGCTGGTGCTCGCCGCCCTGCTACTCTGGTCCCTGACCCGGCGCTGGTCCTTTCCCGCCCTCTGGCCGAGTGAATGGAGCAGCCACCACTGGCTGGCTCTGCTGCCGAGCCTGGGCCCGCTGCTGTGGCAGAGTCTGTGGCTGGCCCTGCTCTGCGCCGCGCTCTCCCTGCTGCTGGCGGTGCTCTGCCTCGAGGCGTTGCCTGCGCGCCGCGCCACACGCACCCTCTGGCTTGTCTGCCTGCCTCTGCTGCTGCCCCAGGCCAGCCTGCTGTTTGGATTGCGCCTTCAGACCGACGGGCTGGGATTCACTGGCATAGGCCCTGGCTGGGTACTCTGGAGCCAGTTGATCTTCGTCTTTCCATACGTCTATCTCTGCCTGCACGGCCCCTATCGCCAGTTCGACGAGCGCCTCACCCGGGTGGCCCTCACGCTCGGGGCCAGCCCCTGGGGGGCCTGGTGGCGAGTCAAGGGTCCCCTGCTCGCCCGTCCCCTGCTGTTCGCCTTCGGTGTCGGGGCGGCGGTGAGCCTGGCCCAATACCTGCCGACCCTGCTGTTCGGCGGCGGGCGGGTCGTCACCATCACCACGGAGGCGGTGGCCATCGGCAGCGGCCTCAACAGGCGGCTGGCGGGGCTCTACGGCCTGCTGCAACTGCTGCTGCCCCTTTTCATCTATGCCCTGGCGCTCTGGCTGCCGCGGCGCATCAACCCCGCCCTGAGGCCCTGACCCGATGCTGCACACCTCCGCACTCACCCTCTTCCTCGACGGTGCCCCCCTGCTGACGCTCCCCCCCCTCAGGGTGGCCCCGGGCGAGGTGCTCACCCTGATGGGACCGAGCGGCTGTGGCAAGAGCTCACTGCTGGCGGCCCTGGCGGGAGTGCTGCCACCCGGGGGGCCCATCCGGCTGACCGGGGACATCCTGCTCGGCGCACATCGCCTCACCCCGCTGCCCCCCCAGGAGAGGGGAGTCGGCATCCTGTTTCAGGATGACCTGCTGTTTGCCCACCTGACGGTGGCCGAAAATCTGATGTTCGGCATGCCGGCGCATCTCAAGGGGATGGCGGCAAGGCAGACCCGGGCCCGCGAGGCGCTGGCTGAGGTCGGGCTGGAGGCTCAGGCGGATAAGCTGCCCGGGGCGCTCTCCGGTGGCCAGAAAGCCCGCGTCAGCCTGCTGCGTGCCCTGCTGGCCGAGCCCAGGGCATTGCTGCTGGACGAGCCCTTCTCCCGCCTCGACAAGCCGCTGCGGGCGGCATTCAGAACCCTGGTGTTCGAGCGCCTGCGCACGCAGGCCATCCCCGCGCTGCTGGTGACCCACGACGAAGAGGATGCACCGGGCACCATCTTGCAGCTGATCCCCCCAGCCATCCCCGAAGAGGAGCACCACCTTGTTTGATCGCCACCTGATCCCGGTTATCCGCCGCCCCCTCGCCGCGCTCGCCCGCCCCCTGTACCGGGCCGGGGTGAGCGCCAACCAGGTGAGCCTCGCCGGCTTTCTCATCGGCATGCTGGCGCTGCCGCTGCTGGCCTTTGGCTGCTATCAGTGGGCGTTGGCGGCGATTCTGCTCAACCGGCTGCTGGACGGGCTGGATGGCGCCGTGGCGCGGGAAACGGGCATCACCGACTGCGGCGGGTTTCTCGACATCACGCTGGATTTCATCTTCTACGCCGCCGTGGTGCTGGGCTTTGCCCTCGCCGACCCGGCCAACGCCCTGGCCGCCGCCACCCTGCTGTTCGCCTTCATGGGCACGGGATCGAGCTTTCTGGCCTTTGCCATCATGGCGGGCAAACGGGGCATCGAGAGCCCCGTCTACCACCACAAATCCCTCTACTATCTGGGCGGGCTCACCGAGGGGAGCGAAACCATCGCCCTCTTCGTGCTCATGTGCCTCTGGCCCGCCACCTTCGTGCCACTGGCCTACGGTTTCGCCCTGCTCTGCGCCATCACGACCCTGACCCGGATCTGGAGCGGCTACCACACCCTGCGCTGACGGGATCCCGGGGGCGCGCCGGCACGGAGCACTTGCGCCTGCACGCCAATGTTTTACCATGACGGCACTCTTTTTCAGGCTCACGAGAACCCTATGCGTCGCCTTGTCTGTGTCCTCTCCCTGTTTCCCCTGATCTACGGCTGCAGCAGCACGCCGGCGCCCAAGCCCGTGGTCAAACCCCAACCCAACAGCGCCTTCATCAACCAGACGCCGCCGAGCAAACCCTTCTACGGACAGGTGAGCCAGCCCGGGGTCAGCAAGGGGGACTTCGCCCATCGTTCCAACGTGGACAACTTCGTGCAGCGGATGGTGCAAAAGCACGGTTTCGACGGCGCCGAGCTGCACCGGGTACTGGCCCAGGCCGAGCGTTATGACTGGATCATCAAGCTGATGGACGCCCAGGCCCCCACCACCAGACCGCCCACCGGCCCGACCGGCGCCTGGAACCGCTACCGCGCCAAGTTCATCACCCCGGACAACGTACAGAACGGCGTCAACTTCTGGCGCGAATACGAGAGTGAACTCAACCGGGCGCAGCAGATCTACGGGGTGCCACCCGAGATCATCGTCGGCATCATCGGGGTGGAGACCCGCTGGGGTCGGGTGATGGGCAAGACCCGCATTCTCGACGCCCTGGCGACCCTGGCATTTGACTACCCGCGCCGCGCCGACTTCTTCACCGGCGAGCTGGAAGCCTTCCTGGTGATGACCCGGGATGAAGGGATGGATCCCACCGAACCCAAGGGCTCCTATGCCGGGGCCATGGGCTACGGCCAGTTCATGCCGTCGAGTTTTCGCAACTACGCGGTGGACTTCAACGGCAACGGCCACACCAACCTGTGGGATCCGGTGGATGCCATCGGCAGCGTGGCCAACTACTTCAAGGCCCACGGCTGGGAGAAAGGGCAGCCGGTGGCAGTACGCGGCCAGGGACAGCTGCCGGGCTATGAGCACGGCTTCCAGACCCGCTACCCGGTGGCCACCCTGCGCGGTGCCGGGCTGGCTCCCACCGGCTCCCTTGGCAATCACAAGGAGGCGAGCCTGCTGCGTCTGGATGTCGGCACCGGTTACCAGTACTGGTACGGCTTGCCGAACTTCTACGCCATCACCCGCTACAACCACAGCACCCACTACGCCATGGCGGTATGGCAGCTTGGCCTTGCCGTCAGGGATGCCAGAGGCGGCTACTGAGTCAGCCTCAATGCCAACGAAAACGGGCCCGCTGGCCCGTTTTTTTATTCGTTTTCCAGCAGCCAGCGTTTGAGCAGGGCGGCCAGCTGCTCCTGTTCGACCAGGCTCAATGGGGCCAGGAGGCGGCGCTCGTTCGCCACGTGCTGTTCCACCGCATGGTCAACCAGCTCCCGCCCCGGCTCCGTCAGGCAGACCAGCAGGCTGCGCCTGTCATCCGGGGAGGCTTCACGTCTTATCAGGCCACGCTGCTCCAGCTTGTCGAGCCGGGCCGTCATGGCTCCTGAACTCAGCATGGCGGACTGGTAGAGCGCGGTCGGGGTCAGCGGCTCGCCGGCCCGACGCAGGGTCGCCAGGATATCGAAATCGGACCCCAGCAGACCGCACTCCTTGAGGGTCTCGCTCACTTCGCGCCCGGCGATCGCCGCCATGCGCGCCACCCGCCCCAGCACTCCCATGGGGGAGCAGTCGAGGTCCGGGCGCTGCCGGGCCCACTGGGCCAGCAGCTGATCTACATGATCACTCTCCATTCACGCTCCATTATCTTCACATGAAGATACTTGATAATAAACCAACTCGCGGCTAATGTATCTTTACTTAAAGATACTTTGTTGCGAGATAACCATGCCACTGCTGATCGCCCTGCTCGCCCCCCTGCTCTGGGGCAGCACCTATGCCGTCGTCAGTCTCTACCTGACCGACTACTCCCCCTACTGGGTGGCCGTGTGGCGCGCCCTCCCCGCCGGGGTGCTGCTGCTGTTGCTCCATCCCCGCAGGCCGCCTCTCGTCTGGAGCAGGCAGTTCCTGCTGGCGTTTTGCAACATCACCGCCTTCTTCGCCCTGCTGTTCGTGGCGGCGTTTCGCCTGCCCGGCGCCGTGGCGGGTACGTTGGGAGCGACGCTGCCCCTCATTCTGATGGGGCTGGCCTGGCTGCAAGACGGTGTCAGACCGACGCTCAAGTGGTTGTTGCTGGGGGTGATGGGGCTCGTCGGGGTGCTCTTGCTGCTCAATCCCTCTGCCAATCTGGATCCCGTCGGCGTGGCGTGCGCCCTGCTCGCCACCCTGCTCATCGGCCAGTCGAGCCGCTGGATGCAACGCTGGCCGGTGGACGATCTGCTGGCCCTGACCGCCTGGCAGCTGCTGCTGGGCGGCCTGATGCTGATCCCGCTGGCCTGGTGGCTGGCCGGCCCCATGCCCCTGCCCCGGGCTGACGCCACTCCCGGGCTTATCTGGCTGGTGATCCTCAATACGGCTCTGGCCTACTGGGCCTGGCTCTGGGGACTCAAACGCCATGGCCCGGAGGTGATGGGGATGCTGGCCCTCACCAACCCCATGGTGGCGGTCTCCTGCGGTGTGCTGATGGTGGGAGAAACCCTGGATGGCCGTCAGTGGCTCGGCATCAGCATCATCCTGCTCTCTCTCTTCCTGATGAAGCTGCCGGCCCGCTCCTTCCTCAAGCGCTGGCAGAACCGCAAGGCCGCCACCGGCAGCGTCGACAACGGCTGATCCGCAGTCAACCCGACACAAAAAGAAGAGGAGCCACCAGGGCTCCTCTTTCACATGGGTTGTTGCCGTAAGGGTCAGACGCCGGCCTTGGCCAGGGCGGCGGAGACAATCTGCTGGGCTTCCTGCTGGATGAGGTCCAGGTGCGCCTCCCCCTTGAAGCTCTCCATGTAGATCTTGTAGATGGACTCGGTACCGGAGGGGCGCGCCGCGAACCAGCCGTTCTCGGTCACCACTTTCAGGCCGCCGATGGCGGCATCGTTGCCAGGCGCCTTGGTCAGCTTGGCGAGGATGGGCTCACCAGCCAGGGTGGAGGCTTCCACCAGGGCCGGATCCAGCTTGGAGAGCACCGCCTTCTGGGCGCTGTTGGCCGGAGCATCGATGCGGCGGTAGCTGGAGCGGCCGAATCTGGCTTCGAGCGCATTGTAGTGGGCCTGGGGATCCTTGCCGGTCACCGCCAGGATCTCGGCCGCCAGCAGCGCCAGGATGAAGCCATCCTTGTCGGTGGTCCAGACGGTACCGTCCTTGCGCAGGAAGGAGGCACCCGCGCTCTCCTCGCCGCCAAAGCCGAACTCGCCGCTGTAGAGACCGTCCACGAACCACTTGAAGCCGACCGGCACCTCTTTGAGGGTGCGACCGATCTCGCCGGCCACCCGGTCGATCATGGAAGAGGAGACCAGCGTCTTGCCGACGGCCGCCCCCTTGGGCCAGCCGGTTCTGTGGGTGAACAGATACTGGATGGCTACCGCCAGATAGTGGTTCGGATTCATCAGGCCCGCCTTGGTGACGATGCCGTGACGGTCGTAGTCAGGGTCATTGCCAAGGGCGATGTCGAACTTGTCTTTCAGGGCAATCAAGCTCGCCATGGCGAACGGGCTGGAACAGTCCATCCGGATCTTGCCGTCTTTGTCCAGGGTCATGAAGGAGAAGGTCGGGTCGACCTTGTAGTTCACCACCTCGATGTCCAGACCGTAGCGCCTGGCGATGACGTCCCAGTAGGCGACGCCGGAGCCACCCAGCGGATCCACGCCGATCTTGATGCCAGCCTGCTTGATGGCGGCCAGATCCAGCACGTTTTCGAGATCATCCACATAAGGGGTGACATAGTCGTGTTCCACCACGAACGGGCTCTTGAGGGCCTCGGCAAACGGCATCCGCTTCACGCCGGCCAGACCCGCTTCCAGAATCGCGTTGGCGCGGTCTTCCACCCACTTGGTGATCTCGCCTTCGGCAGGACCGCCGTGGGGCGGGTTGTATTTGAAGCCACCGTCTTCCGGCGGGTTGTGGGACGGGGTGATCACCACGCCGTCCGCCTGGGCCACGGGTTTGCCTGCGTTGTGGCGCAGGATGGCATGGGAGATGACCGGGGTCGGCGTGAAGCCGAGGCCGACCTGAATGCGGGTCTCGACACCGTTGGCCGCCAGCACTTCCACCGCGCTGGCAAAGGCGGATTCAGACAGGGCATGGGTATCCATGCCAACGAACAGCGGCCCCGTGATACCGGCCTGCTGGCGGTACTCCACCAGCGCCTGGGTCACCGCCAGAATGTGGGATTCGGTGAAGGCGCTGTGCAGGGCGCTGCCGCGGTGACCGGAGGTGCCGAAGGCGACCCGCTGCTCAGGGCGGCTCATGTCCGGCTTGTTGAGGTAGTAGGCGCTGACCAGACGGGGAATGTTGGTCAGATCGCAAAGACGAGCCGGCTGACCGGCGTGGGAATGCTGTGCCATGGCGTTTTCCTTGAGCTGAGCCTTGCCCGGCAAGGCCTGAAGTCATTGATGGGTTAAACGGCGCCGCACACCCGAGCCGTCAGATCCTCGTCATAACCCATGCTGTTCATGAGCTGGGCCACCATGTTCTGCTTGCGGCTGGTATTGGTATTGGTGATCACCCAGAACGGGGTCTCCGGTACCGGCTTGGGCTTGGTGGTGCTGCCACTGGCACGCAGCGCTTCCGGGTCACGGGAGAAATAGACGCGCTTGCGCCCTTTTATCTCGGTCGCCTGGGTGAAGCCTTCCGGGTTGTCCCGATAGAGGGTGCTCAATACCAGCATGAAGCGGTTGATGGACTTCTCTTCTTTCTGAAGCTCGCCGGAATCCAGCAGTGCCTCCAGCCCCATGGCATCGGCCACGGGTTGCGGTTGCATCGCAGGCGCGGCCGCCACGGTTGCCGTGCCAGCCTGGGCGGGTTGCTCCAGCAGGCGACGCAGGATATCGGACGCACTCTCGCCGATGTGCCGGGTCTGGCTCGCGATAAAGAAGTAGAGATCGTCATCAAGCTCGATGGTTTTCATAGGGATGCGCTGGACTCGTCGAAATTCGGATGCGGCGATTATACATAGGCAGACCCGGCAGCCCAAGCAAGGGGCGGACAGATGTGCATGAATCTCCTTGAGAATACGGCATAATGACGGGCCAAGTGTGTGATCCCCCGCACTGATAGCCGATCCCGGGGAGATATTTTTGAAAAAAAACCACAAAAAAATCCCCCATCAGGAATTAAATCCTTTTCTTTCAGTGTGTTAAAAATTATGGCGATAGAGCCCACGACCGATAAGGTGTCATTTTGCAACAATACCCACGATTGAACTTCAAGGATCAGGGCGAAGGCCCGACTGTCGTGCTGATCCATGGCCTCTTTGGCAGCCTGGACAACCTCGGCCTGCTGGCGCGCCCCCTCAGTGAACAATACCGGGTCATCAGCGTCGATCTGCGCAATCACGGCGCCTCCTTTCACTCGGACGAGATGAGCTACCCGGCCCAGGCGGCGGACATCCTGGCCCTGCTGGACCATCTTGGACTTGAACAGGTGGCCCTGGTGGGTCACTCCATGGGGGGCAAGGTCGCCATGCAGGTCGCCAAGCAGGCCCCTCAAATGGTCAGCAAGCTGGTAGTGGCGGACATCGCCCCGGTGGCCTATCCCCACGCCCGCCACAAGAACGTGTTTGCTGGGCTCAATGCCACGCTGGCCACGCCCCCCCAGAGCCGCAGCGAGGCGGAAGCCATGCTGGCCGAGCACATCGAGATCGCCGGGGTGCGCCAGTTCCTGCTCAAATCCTTCGCCAAAGGGGAGTCTGGATGGGGGTGGCGTTTCAACGTGCCGGCCCTTGAGCGCAACTACGCCAACATCATGGGCTGGCCCGACGATGAACGCCGCTTCGAAGGCGCGACACTCTTCATCAAGGGGGGCGACTCCGACTATATGCTGCCCGAATACACCGGAGCCGCGATGGCCCAATTCCCGGCCGCCAAGGCCCGCGTCATCGCCGGCACGGGTCACTGGCTGCACGCGGAAAAGCCGGTTTTGTTCAACAAACTGGTTGTGGATTTCCTGTCGACAGGCGGTTAACAGTTTCAAATCCTTTGTGATATAGTGCGCCCGTCTTAAGGAGTGCGCGCAATCCATGCTGAGTGAACACATCGATCTCATCGAGAGTCTGGGCCTGAAACTGTTCTTCGTGGCCATCTTCCTGCTGATTGGTCTGGCCATTCAGGACGTGCTCAAACGGGGCAATGTGCCCCGCTTCGGCCGCTTCATCGTCTGGCTGGTGCTGTTTCTGGGTTGCGCGGGTTTTGTCGCCAAGGGGCTGATCGAAATGGGCTGGGAAGGCTCAGGGATCGGCTAACTACTTTTCATCTGTGATGTATGGCCAAACAGCAAACTGATCGAACAACACTGGATCTGTTCGCAACTGAGAAGCGCCCCGGCAGGCCAAAGACCAATCCACTCCCCCGCGAGACCCAGCTCAAGATCAACAAGCGCAACCAGCTCAAGCGCGATCGTGAGAACGGGCTGAAACGGGTCGAGTTAAAGGTGGAAGCCGAGTTGCTGGAGCGCCTGAACCAACTTGCGCTGCAACAGAACGTCAGCCGAGCCGAGCTGATCCAATCTATCCTGAAGCAACAGATCGAGTCTGCTCATGCAGCAGGCATCGCAATCTGAACCGTCAAGCATCAACACCAGATACGGGTAACGAAACACTATGGCTAGTGTAGGTCTGTTTTTCGGCAGCGATACCGGTAATACCGAAGCTGTCGCCAAGATGATCCAGAAAGAACTGGGCAAACAACTGATTGAAGTCCGTGACATTGCCAAGAGCAGTAAGGCCGACATCGACAGCTTCGATCTGCTGATGTTCGGCATCCCGACTTGGTACTACGGCGAAGCCCAGGCCGATTGGGACGACTTCTTCCCCGAACTCGAAGAGATCGACTTCAACAACAAGCTGGTGGCCATCTTCGGATGCGGCGATCAGGAAGACTATGCCGAGTACTTCCTCGACGCCATGGGCACCCTGCGTGACATCGTCGAAGCCAAGGGCGCCATCATCATCGGCCACTGGCCGACCGCGAGCTACGAGTTCGAAGCCTCCAAGGCGCTCGTGGATGACAAGCACTTCGTGGGCCTGGGCATCGACGAAGATCGCCAGCCGGAGCTGACCGCCGAGCGCGTCAAGGGCTGGTGCAAACAGCTGCACGAAGAGATGTGCCTGGGCGAGCTGGAGTGATCTGATCTCCCTCCCTCTTCATGCAACAAGGGCCCCGACGGGGCCCTTGTTGCATCTGCAGCAGGCATTCAGCCCCCCCTGTGCTGGGGCTTGGATCTAACATAGAGGGTGCGCTTCACCTGGGCCACCAGCTCGCCCTGGCCATCCTGCACCTGCACCTCGAACTCGGGAAAGTGCTTCTCTCCCCCCTCGGTCGCCGCCACGATCGATGCCAGCTTGGCGTCGCTCAGGGTGAACTCCGCCACCAGTTTGCCCTTGCCCGGCTTGATGAAATTGATGCTGCCCGCCTTGTCCCACACGTAGTAGCGGTTCTTGAAATAGCCCATCAGCATCAACGGGTAGATGGGATCCGTCATGGCGAACATGCTGCCGCCGAACTGGGTCCGGTTGGCATTCTTGTTCCACCAGCGGGACTTGAGCGTCACCCGGCAGAAGCGGAAATCGGGGCTCAGGGTTTCTATCTTGATGCCTGCGCCCCAGAAGGGGGGCCAGGCGTTGAGGGCGCAGCGCACCCAGGCGGCATTGCCGAAAAGCCAATCCATGGATCTCATCCGACCAGACTATAATGAAGTCACATAGTATCAACATTCTCTGGTCGAGCAAGCGGGCCTGAATATTCCCATGACGGGCTTGATGATCTAAAGCCCTTGAATTGCTGGGTTTATTTTTAACTTGGCTACGACCTATAATGACAGGCCAAGCGAGTTCGTGGTTGCCATTACAGCGGCAGTCAATCAGAATAACCACACCTTCGAGAATGCGAATAAATAGAAATGGCAGACAACAACCAAGCGTTAAAAAAGGCCGGGCTCAAGATCACCTTGCCCCGTGTCAAGATCCTGGAAATCCTGCAACAGCCGGACTGCCAGCACACCAGTGCGGAAGATCTGTACAAACGGCTGATCGATCAGGGCGAGGAGATTGGTCTCGCTACCGTTTATCGCGTTCTCAACCAGTTTGATGATGCCGGTATCGTCACCCGTCACCATTTCGAAGGGGGCAAGTCGGTGTTCGAGCTCGCCACCCAGGAGCACCACGACCACCTGGTCTGCCTCGACTGCGGCAAGGTGATCGAGTTCTCCGACGAGGTGATAGAACAGCGCCAGCGCGACATCGCCAAGGAGCACAACATCCGCCTGACCAACCACAGCCTCTACCTGTATGGCCACTGCGCCAACGGTGACTGCAAGCACGACGATTGATTCGGCCGGGTCGGCGCAGTAAAAAAGCCAGCATGATGCTGGCTTTTTTGTGTCCGCAATCCGTATCAGAAGCGGCAGGGTCTCCCCTGCCCTCTTCTATCAGGCCTCGGCCTTGCCCCAGACGTCACGCAGGGCCACGGTGCGGTTGAACACCAGGCGCTCGGCGCTGGAGAGCTTGTTGTCGGCGCAGAAGTAACCTTCACGCTCGAACTGGTAGGCAAACTCCGGCTTGGCATCCTTCAGGGAAGCTTCCACCCGGGCCCCTTCGATGATCACCAGGGATTCCGGATTCAGAGCCGCTTCGAAGTCATCCTCGGCGCCCGGGTTCGGCACCTTGAACAGACGGTCATAGAGACGCACTTCGGCCGGCAGGGAGTGAGTGGCGCTGACCCAGTGGATCACCCCTTTCACCTTGCGACCGTCCGCCGGATCCTTGCCCAGAGTCTCGGGGTCGTAAGAGCAGTAGATGCAGGTAACCTTGCCGTTCGCATCCTTCTCGACCCGTTCAGCCTTGATGACGTAGGCGTTGCGCAGGCGCACTTCCTTGCCCAGCACCAGCCGCTTGAACTGCTTGTTGGCTTCCTCTTTGAAGTCCGCTTCGTCGATGAAGATTTCGCGGGAGAAATGCAGCTCACGGGTCCCCATCTCTGGCTTGTTCGGGTGCGCAGGCGCCGTCAGCACCTCGTCCGCCGCCAGGTTCTCGATCATCACCTTCACCGGGTGCAGCACGGCCATGGCGCGCGGGGCGTTCTCGTTGAGATCGTCGCGGATGCAGGCTTCCAGCATGCTCATCTCGACGATGTTGTCCTGCTTGGTCACACCGATGCGCTTGCAGAACTCGCGGATGGAGGCCGGGGTATAACCACGGCGGCGCAGACCGGAGACGGTCAGCATGCGCGGATCATCCCAGCCGTTCACGTGCCCCTCGGTCACCAGCAGGTTCAGCTTGCGCTTGGACATGACGGTGTATTCGAGGTTCAGACGGGAGAACTCGTACTGACGGGGGTGACAGTCGATGCTGATGTTGTCCAGCACCCAGTCATACAGGCGACGGTTGTCCTGGAACTCCAGGGTACACAGGGAGTGGGTGATCCCCTCCAGGGCGTCCGAGATGCAGTGGGTGAAGTCATACATCGGGTAGATGCACCACTCGTCACCGGTCTGGTGGTGGTGGGCAAACTTGATGCGATAGATGACGGGATCGCGCATCACCATGAAGGGGGATGCCATGTCGATCTTGGCGCGCAGGCAGGCGGAGCCTTCGGCCATCTCACCGTTTTTCATCTTGGCGAACAGGGCCAAGTTCTCTTCCACGCTGCGATCGCGGAACGGGCTGTTCTTGCCAGGGGCGGTCAGGGTGCCGCGGTATTCACGCATCTGCTCCGGGGAAAGCTCGTCCACATAGGCCAGTCCCTTCTCGATGAGCTCGATGGCGTAGCCGTGCAGCTTGTGGAAATAGTCGGAGGAGTAGCAGATCTCGCCGCTCCACTGGAAGCCCAGCCACTGGACGTCCTGCTTGATGGACTCCACGAACTCGATGTCTTCCTTCGCCGGGTTGGTGTCATCGAAACGCAGGTTGCACTGACCCTGATAGTCGCGGGCGATGCCGAAGTTCAGGCAGATGGATTTGGCGTGGCCGATATGGAGATAACCGTTCGGCTCCGGCGGGAAACGGGTATGCACGCTGCTGTGCTTACCGCTGGCCAGATCTTCATCAATGATCTGACGAATAAAGTTAGTTGGGCTGTTCGCCTGACTCATGGCTCACCTCAAAAATGCGTCACTGGCGGACGTTGTGCCGGCTGGCACCCTCATACCCCCGCCGTCAAGCCGGGTATGATCCCTCATTACGCGCCCTGCCTCAACCTGAATTTGGCCAATTCGGGTCATTGGCGCACCAAAAACGGCGAAACGGGAGAAATTGCAGAGATCCTGGTCAAAAAAAGCCCCGCACGGGGCGGGGTCTCAAGTGATGAAAAACAGACAAAACACACACAACAAAGGTTCACACGCAGAGTCAACCTTTCCCAAACCCGATGGCCATCGACCTTGGGAAAGGCGGGTCTTGCGACCCACCTTGCGCTATGGATTGAAGGCTAGCTATCAGTTCAGCTCGGTGACGCGGCTGGTGCGCTTGCCATCGAAGCTGGTGGTACGCAGGTAGACCTTGCCGTTGACGCTCGGCTTGGCGGCTGCGTCGTAGGCGCTCCAGCTCTTGCCATCCAGGCTGTACTGGATGGGCAGACCCGGCAGATCCACATTCGCTTCCAGCACACCGTTCACCACCTTGGCACCCGGTACGGAGAGGCGATATTCCACCCCGGCCTGGTCCAGCTTGGGCAGCACGCGCTGACCCAGCATGTTGGCAAACTGGTTCCACTCCTTGTTCAGGGTGGCCTTGTTGACATGCTTGGTCGTGCCGGAGAACTCGCGACCCTTCACGTAATCGAGCTCGAAGCCGCCCTTGTGCCAGGCGCGCTCGGCCACGGAGAAGATGCGCGGATAGACCATGTACTCGTACTGGGCATCGGTGCGCACGGTTTCACTCCATTGTTGACCGGAGATCCCCTTGAACTTGACCGGATCCTGGTCACCCTTGGCCACGAAGGCGTTGCCATCGCGGTCAACCGAGGTCTCGGCGTTCTGCGGCAGGTTTTCCGGGGCGAAGGCGAACACCTTGCGGGTGTCGTTGAAGCGGGTTGCCCAGTAGTAGCCGCGCTCGGCCGGGTGTACCTCGTTCGGGAAGTCGAAGTAGAGGTAATCCGGGTTGGAGAGCACCACGTCATAGCCCTTGTGCGCCCACTTCATCGCCTCGTTGAAACCACCCCAGTAGAGGGTTTCCCAGAAGTTGACCCGGGTGTTGTCGGTGGCGAATACGCTGGCATCCGTGGCGTACTTCAGGCCATCTTCCCACGCCTGCAGGGTGGAGAAGCCGTGGCCCTTGACCATCTCGCTCACTTCCTTGGCAAAGTAGACCGGCAGCTCGGCCACGTCCTTGATCTTGCCATCGTCGATCATCTTCTGGCACATGGGGGACTTGCCGAACGGCTTGTCCTGCTTGCTGGAGTCGACGTTGCCCTTCCAGGCCACCAGATCTTCTTTCTTGGTGACGGCCGGATCCTGGTAACCACCGCCCTGCATGATGTTCTTCGCCTCGTCACCACCGTAGTGCCAGGCGGTCAGCGGCTGGCCGGCGGCCTGGTGCATCTGGGCCACTTCATCCATCACCTTGGCCACGAAGGTGGCGGCCCCCGGCTGGCAGGGGTTGATGAAGGACATCTTGTCGTAGAACTGCACCGAGGTGACGTTGGAGGTATCGGCCGGGTCAGTCAGACGGAACTGGTTGGCCTCGGCCTCTTTGCCCTCGCTCATCAGACGCTTGTAGCGTGCCTCCATGGAGACCACGGCGGCACGGGCGTGGGCCGGCATGTTGATCTCGGGGATCACGGTCACACCGCGGGCCTTGGCGTAACGCACCAGGTCGATGTAGTCCGCCTTGCTGTAGAAACCGGAGCCCTGGTTGTCGCTGGTGGGGCCGGAGCCAAGCTGCGGCATCAGGCACTTGGTTTCGGACTCGTCATGGCAACGCTGGCTGCCGACGTCGGTCAGCTCCGGCAGGCCCGGGATCTCCAGACGCCAGCCTTCATCGTTGGTCAGCCCCAGGTGCAGCACGTTGAGCTTCATGGCGGACATCTGATCCACCAGCTTCTTCATGGTCTCCGGGCTTCGGAAGTGACGGGCCACGTCGGTCTGCATGCCCCGGTATTCAAAGCGCGGCGCATCCTCGACGCTCATCTGGCTCACCAGCTTGTCGTCAACGCCCAGCAGGGAGATCAGAGACTGGGCGCCCCAGAAGGCGCCGTCAACGTCGTGCCCCTGAATGACGGTGCCCTTCTTGCCGATGGTCATGTCGTAGCCTTCGGCCTGTTTGAGCTTGCTGCCGAGCTTGATGGTGACCGGGTAGCCGGTGTCGGAGAGGGTAACACCCAGCTTGGTCAGTTGCGCCTTCAGGGCCTCGGCGCGATCGCTTGGCAGGTCAAGGGCATTGAGCTTGATGGTGGAGAAGTCGACTTGCGTGCCGGCCTTGACCACCTGCTTCATCGGGCTTGGCAGGATGCGGTCGTCAATCTTGCCGGCAGGCAGCAGGGTGCTGGTCTGGTTGGCGGCGAAACGGGTCTCGCTGTTCATCAGGATGTTGTTGTCATCCTTGGTGCGCTTCCAGCCATCGGCCGGCATCGGCTTCTCGTAGGTGCTGGCATCGTCGATGTTGCTCATGCTGGCCAGCACTTTCGGCTCGGCCCCTTCACTGGCAACATACCAGTTCGGCATGATGTCAGATTCGAACAATACCCAGTATTCCACCACCAGGGGCACCTCGACCGTGGCGTCCTTGGCAAAGCCCTGGAACTTCTCGGTCGGCGTCAAACGATAGAGGTCGCCGGTCAGGTGGGTGATGGTGAACTGGTCGTTGTCCACCCGCTGGATGCGGCGGATGGAGGAGACATAGATGCTCCAGTCCTTGGAGGTGACGTCGGCACCGGTATTGGTCAGGTGCAGCTTGGCAACGCCGCAGCTCGCCCACTCGGAGCCCAGCGCCTGACAGTCAAGACCGGCGCCGGCACCGTCATTGGTGACGACTTCGTACTTGACGACGAGGTTGCTGGCGAGGGCGTCGACCACCGCTTGCCTGGCAGCATCGGCTGCAAGTGCGGGACCGGCGAAAACGGTAGACATGGCAATGGCTAACAGAGAATGTTTCAAGTTCATAACTGCTGCTCTCATTTGAAGTAAAGGTTGGATTTTCTTGGCTTTTTTTATATGGGGCCCCGAGGCGGGGCCCTTAGTTATGTCAACAATGGACTTAGACTTGAGGTGAGCGAGTCGCTCGATTAACGCAGGGCTTTCATCTCACCGGCGATGATCTCGGCCAATGGGCCCAGAATCACCTGCAGGTTCTGCTCACCGAGCTTGACCACACCGGCCGCGCCCAGAGCTTTGAGCTTGCGCTCGTCAACGATGCTGCGGTCTTTCAGGGTCAGACGCAGACGGGTGATGCAGGCGTCGATGGTCACCAGGTTCTCCTGACCACCCAGCACTTCCAGATACTGCTTGGCCAGCTCGGTGCGGTCGGTGGTTTGAGCCTGTACCGGCACGGCTTCGTCATCTTCACGACCCGGGGTTTTCAGGTTGAACTTGGCGATCACGGCGCGGAAGACCACGTAGTAGAGGCCGAAGAAGACCAGACCCTGTACCAGCAGCATGTACCACTGGGTCGCCAGCGGGTTGCGGCTGGAGAGCACCATATCCACCAGACCGGCGCTGAAGCCGAAACCGGCGATCCAGTGCATGGAGGCTGCGATGAACACGGAGATACCGGTCAGCAGGGCGTGGATGACGTAAAGTACCGGCGCCACGAACATGAAGGAGAACTCGAGCGGCTCGGTCACCCCGGTGAAGAAGGCGGCAAAGGCGGCAGCGATCATGATGGACGCAACCTTCTCTTTGTTCTCTTTCTTCGCGCTGTGGTAGATGGCCAGTGCGGCACCCGGCAGACCGAACATCATGATGGGGAAGAAGCCGGCCTGGTACATGCCGGTCACGCCCACGACAGCCTTGCCGGCGTCGATGGAGGACTGGCCACCCAGGAAGTTCGGGATGTCGTTGATGCCGGCCACGTCGAACCAGAACACGGAGTTCAGGGCGTGGTGCAGACCGACCGGGATCAGCAGACGGTTGAAGAAGGCATAGATGCCGGCACCGGTGGAGCCCATGCTGACGATGGATTCACCGAAGCTCACCAGGCCACCGTAGATGACCGGCCAGACGGCCATCAGGATGAAGGAGACGACGATCATCACCACGGAGGTCACGATCGGCACCAGACGACGACCGGAGAAGAAAGCCAGCGCCTTGTGCAGCTCCACGCTGCTGAAGCGGTTGTAGAGCTCAGCGGCGATGACACCACACAGGATGCCGACGAACTGGTTGCTGATCTTGGCAAAGGCAGCCGGCACCTGGTCGGCCGGGATGCCCTTGATCTGGGCCACGGCGCCCGGGCTCAGCAGGGTGGTGACCACCAGGAAGCCGACCAGACCGGCCAGCGCGGCGGAACCGTCTTTATCCTTGGACATGCCGTAAGCGACGCCGACGGCGAACAGAATGGGCATACTGTCGATGATGGCGGCGCCCGCCTTGATCAGAAACGCAGCCAGAGGGCTTCCGCCACCCCAACCGTTCGGGTCAATCCAGTAGCCAATCCCCATCAGGATCGCGGCGGCAGGCAATACCGCTACCGGCACCATCAGGGCACGGCCGATCTTTTGCAAATAACCGAGAATGTTCACGGTTCCTCTCCTTAGTTGGTGTTTTTCTAGAAATTAAGTGCTTATCACGTTCGACGCATAAGCCATCAAGGCTTGATTGGCAGTCTATGTGTTTTATTTCGCTGCGCAAATTAATAAACCAGCTTTCGTGATCATTATCACTCAACAGAGATAAAGGTAGCCGATAGATGTGGCTTAGTTCGCAATCTTTATTTACGCTATAAAACAACTTGAATCCGTGTCTGGTCCCTTGCCGTCACTCCCTGTGCGGCAACCGTACTGAGGTATATAGAATGCGCCTGATCCCGTTGAAGTCTGCCAGCCAGGTGGGTCTCTGGTCTGCCCGTTACATCGTTGACCGCATCAATGCGTTCAAACCCACTGCCGAGCGCCCCTTCGTGCTGGGTCTGCCCACTGGCGGCACCCCGCTCAACACCTACAAGCGCCTGATTGAGCTGCATAAAGCCGGCGAGGTGAGCTTCCAGAACGTGGTCACCTTCAACATGGACGAGTACGTGGGGCTGCCCAAGGAACATCCGGAGAGCTACCACAGCTTCATGCACAACAACTTCTTCAATCACGTGGACATTCGCCCGGAAAACATCAACATCCTCAATGGCAACGCCGAGGATCTGGTGGCCGAGTGCCAGCGTTACGAAGACAAGATCAAGTCCTACGGCAAGATCCACCTGTTCATGGGCGGCGTCGGCAATGACGGCCACATCGCCTTCAACGAACCGGCCTCTTCCCTGGCTTCCCGTACCCGGGTCAAGACCCTGACCGAAGACACCCGCATCGCCAACTCCCGCTTCTTTGGCGGCGACATGGAGCAGGTGCCCAAGCTGGCCCTGACCGTGGGTGTCGGCACCCTGATGGACGCCGAAGAGATCCTGATCCTGGTGGTCGGTCACGCCAAGGCCCAGGCCCTGCAGGCCACCGTGGAGGGCAGCGTCAACCACATGTGGACCATCTCCACCCTGCAACTGCATCCGAAAGGGATAGTGGTGTGCGACGAACCTTCCACCATGGAGTTGAAGGTCAAGACGGTGCGCTACTTCCAGCAACTGGAAGCCGACAATATCAAGCACCTCTGAGGAGCTCCCATGTACGCTCTGACTAATTGCACTCTCTACACCGGCAGCTGCGTGCTGACCGGTTATGGCGTGGTCATCGATGGCGACAAGATTGTCGCCATCTCCCGCCAGGCAGAACTGCCCGCCGGCATCGAGCAGATTGACCTCCAGGGCGCCAACCTCAGCGCCGGCTTCATCGACGTCCAGCTCAACGGCTGCGGTGGCGTCATGTTCAACGGTCACATCACCACGGACACCCTGGCCACCATGCAGGCGGCCAACTTGAAATCCGGGACCACCAGCTTCCTGCCGACCCTGATCACCAGCCCGGATGCGGACATGAAGCAGGCCGTCGCCGTCACCCGCGACTACATGGCCGCCCACCCCAACGAGGTGCTTGGCGTCCATCTGGAAGGGCCCTACACCAACCTCAAGCGCAAGGGGATCCACCCGGCCGAACAGATCCGCCAGCCCGCCGACGAGATGATCGACTTCTTCTGCGACAACGCGGACGCCATCGCCAAGATCACCCTGGCGCCGGAGCGCAACAAGCCCGAGCATATCCGCCGTCTGGTGGAGGCCGGCATCCTGGTCTCCGCCGGCCACACCGCCGCCAACTACGACCAGGCCATGGCGGGCTTTAACAACGGCATGCGCTTTGCCACCCACCTCTACAACGCCATGACCCCGACCCTGAACGGTCGCGAGCCCGGCGTGGTCGGTGCCATCTACGATCGCAAGGATGTCTATGCGGGCATCATCGTCGATGGCCACCACGTACACTGGGCCAACGTGCGTCTGGCGCACAGGATGCTGGGGGAGCGGCTGGTGCTGGTCACCGATGCCACCGCGGCGGCAGGTGCACCGGAAGGCTTTGAGAAATTTGATTTTTGCGGCGCAACCGTCTATTTCCGCGATGGTCAGTGCGTCGATGAGAATGGTACACTCGGCGGCTCCGCCCTCACCATGATCGAAGGGGTGGAAAATCTGGTCAAACAGGTCGGATTGCCGCTCGACGAAGCACTGAGAATGGCCACCCTTTACCCCGCTCGCGCCATTGGATGGGACTCGCGTCTCGGTAGTATCCAGGTCGGAAAAATTGCCAACCTCACCGTCTTTGATCAGGCCTTCACGGTCTGCGGGACCGTGGTTAACGGACACTACACAACACAGTGACACTATGACTGGCGGACAAATAGCAAACGTAGATCTTATCAAGCAGGTAAACAGTGCGGTCGTCTATCGCCTCATTGACCTGCAGGGGCCCATCTCGCGGGTCAAAATTGCCGAGTTGAGTCAGCTGGCCCCGGCCAGCGTGACCAAGATAACCCGGCAACTGATCGAGCACGGTCTCATCAGGGAAACCTCGCCGCAAGCCTCCACTGGCGGGCGCCGCGCCATCTCCCTGACCACCATCAAGCATCGCTTCCAGTTTGTGTCCGCCAAGCTGGGTCGCGGCTACCTGCAGCTCTCCCTGTATGACCTCGACGGCAAGGAGCTCGATCAGCACATCACCCAGGTGACCGAGATCGAGCAGCAACCGGTGGTGGACATGCTGCTGCGGGAGATTGGCGCCTTCATCGACGCCAATCAGGATCGCAGCCGCAACCTCATCAGCATCGCGCTGACCATGCCGGGTCTGGTCAACCCGGAATCCGGCATGGTCATCTACACCCCCACCTACCAGATCCGCAACCTGGGGCTCGCCAAGCTCCTGGAGCACCACTTCAACCTCCCCTGCTACGTGGGCAACGACACCCGTTCGCTGGCGCTGGCCGAACACTTCTTCGGCGAGTCCCGCGACTGCATGGACTCCATCCTGGTGAGTGTCCACCAGGGGACGGGCTCGGGCATCATCACCAAGGGCAAGGTGTTTCTCGGCCAGAACCGCAACGTCGGCGAAATAGGCCACATCCAGGTCGAACCCCTTGGCAAGCGCTGCCACTGCGGCAACTTCGGCTGCCTCGAGACCATTGCCTCCAACGAGGCCATCGTCGACAAGGTGAAGGAGCTCATCAGCCGCGGTCACCTGAGTTCGCTGCAAGAGAAGCACATCACCATCCAGGAGGTGTGCAAGGCGGCGGTGGCCGGTGACGAGCTGGCCCGCAGCGTGATCGAGAACGTGGGGGAGCACCTGGGGCGCGCCATCGCCATCACGGTCAACCTGTTCAACCCCCAGAAGGTGCTCATCGCCGGTGAAATCACCGCCGCCGAAGAGATCCTGATCCCGGCCATCCGCCGCTGTGTCGAGCACCAGTCTCTGCCAAGTTTCCATCGCGGCCTGCCCATCGTGAAGGCGCGCTTCCAGAACCAGCCCACCATCGGCGGCTTCGCCCTGGTCAAGCGCTCCCTGCTGGAAGGGGATCTGTTGCAGATCATCATGGAGCAGAAGTAAGGTCCACCCCTTCGGATACGAAAACGGCAGCCAGTGGCTGCCGTTTTTTTATGGTCTGTTTTCGCCGGTTCACCCCGCCCGGCACGGTTTGAACAGATCCAGCTTGCCGTCATAGACCTGGGTCTGCACGTCCATGATGCCGAGCATGGTGCGGGGCAACAGGTTGTCGTGCCGCTCAACCGTTCTGGCCCATTCACCCCGCCCGGCACGGTTTGAACAGATCCAGCTTGCCGTCATAGACCTGGGTCTGCACGTCCATGATACCGAGCATGGAGTGAAACAGGTTGTCGTGGGAGAAGCGCTTGCTGGCTGCCTCCTGTTGCAGGCAATCCAGATTGAGCTGACGGTCTGCCTGCAACTGGGGAGAGAACCAGGTCAGGAGCGGCACCCGGGTCTGATCGTCCGGTGCGAACTTGTAGGGGGTGCCGTGCAGATAGAGCCCCATGGCGCCGAGGGATTCGCCGTGATCCGACAGATAGACCAGCCCCACGTTGTACTGGCTCTCCAGGCTCTTGAGCTTGTCGATGAGCTGGGCCAGCACCTTGTCGGTGTAGCGGATGGTGTTGTCATAGGTGTTCACCAGCTCTTCGTTACTGCAGTTCTCGATGTCGCTGCGCGGGCAGTCCGGCAGGAAGACGCGATCGGCGGCCGGGTAGCGGCGATAGTAGGTCGGACCGTGGCTGCCCATCAGGTGGAAGGCCACCAGCTTGCTGCCCTGCTTGCCCTGCATGTCGGCGATCTGCTGATCCAGCCCCTGCAACAGCACCTCGTCATGACAGGCATTGCCGGAGCAGTATGCGGGGAATGCCTTGGGCTCAATCTCGATGGTGGGGACGTTTTTGCACACCCCCTTGCAGCCGCCGTCGTTTTCCTTCCAGAGCACCGAGATCCCGGCATGTTGCAGCACGTCCAGCAAGCCATCCTGGGACTGGGCCCTGGCCTCGTCATAGCCGCGCCGGGTCATGTTCGAGAACATGCAGGGCACGGAGAGCGCCGTGGCGGTGCCGCAGGAGCGCACGTCTCTGAACGAGACCACATTGGCCTCCTTCTCGGTGAAGCCGTTGGTCTCCTTCTTGTAGCCGTTGAGGGAGTAGTTCTGGCTGCGAGCCGTCTCCCCCACCACCAGGAACATCAGGGTCGGCTTCTCGTGCTGGCCGATCACCCTGGCATCGGTGCCGATCTGCTGGTAGGGAATGGGAGTGGCGAAGACCACATCCCGGGCGTACTTGTAGAGCCCGTGCACATAGTTGGCGGGCACTATCTCCTTGCCGAGGGACTTGTTGTTGCGCCCGACCGAGGCGTAATCCTGGTAATAAAGGGCGGCAGCCCCCATCAGAAACAGCAAGGAGAGGGCGATGGAGCCGAGGCGCAGACCCAGTCCCTTGTACCAGGGACGGGGATACTCAATCTTCACCCACAGCAGCACCAGCACCGGCAGCAGGCCGGTCAGCAGGAACCAGAGCACCACGGAGCCGTTGAGGTAGGAGCCCGCCTCCCCGCTGTTAGTCTCGATGATGTTCTGCATCATGCCCATGTCGAAGATCACCCCGTACTTGAGCATGGCGTAGCTGACCAGGGAGCCGGTCAGGATGAGCAAGGCGAAAAAGGGCTTGAGCAGATAACGGAAGGTAAAGGGCAGGAACACCGCGTTGAGGGCCGCCACCAGTACCAGGGGAATGGAGAGGACAAACCCCGCCTTGACGTGTTCAAGGGCGCTGAGAATGCGATAAAAGTGCAGGAAAATGGGCCAGTTGAAGACCAGTGCAAACAGCAGCACCAGCAACAGATTGACCTTCATCACTCCCAGAGTGAGACGCATAGAGAGACTCCGACAAACCAGTGGAACTAACAACCTGCCAGCAGGCTTCGTGGTGACCATCCCGGCGCTCGGCCCTGAAAAACAGGACAAGAGCCAGGGAGGTCCAGATACGGGGTCATCCTAGGACGGCAAACTTAAGCGAACATTAAGAGAGGAAATCGAACCACAAGGGGAGGTGCGCGGTCTGGCACATAAAAAAACGGCAGCCCGGGCTGCCGTTTTTGCGAAGGTGAACAAGGTGTCGCACCTGTGTGTTCGCGAACCTGAACAGGGTCGCGAGAGGCAATTACAGGGTCGCGGCAATCTCGTCGGAGCCGGGGAAGAGGACCGTTGTGGTCGCCCTCCCCTTGCCCTGGGGGATCACAGGGTCGCGGCGATCTCGTCGGAGATGGAGGAGAGGACGGTTGTGGTCGCCCTCCCCTTTGCCCTGGGGGATCACAGGGTCGCGGCGATCTCGTCGGAGATGGAGCCGTTGTGGTACACCTCCTGCACGTCGTCCAGATCTTCCAGCATGTCGATGAGGCGCATCAGCTTGGGCGCGGTCTCGGCATCCAGTTCCGCCTCGGTGGAGGGGATCATGGTCACTTCGGCGCTCTCGGGCTTGAAGCCGGCAGCTTCCAGACCGTCCAGCACGGTGCCGAAGTCGTTCGGGGTGGTGTAGACCTCGATGGTGCCATCTTCTTCGGTCACCACGTCGTCGGCACCGGCTTCCAGCGCGGCGTCCATCAGAGCGTCTTCATCGGCGCCCACGAAGGTCAGCACCCCCTTCTTGGTGAACAGATAGGCCACGGAGCCGTCGGTCCCCAGGTTGCCGCCGCACTTGCTGAAGGCGTGACGCACTTCGGCCACGGTACGGTTGCGGTTGTCGGTCAGGCACTCCACCATGACGGCGGAACCGGCCGGGCCGTACCCTTCGTACACGATGGTCTCGAGCTGCTCGCCGTCACCGCCGCCGGCCCCACGGGCGATGGCGCGGTTGATGGTGTCGCGGGTCATGTTGCTGGTCAGGGCTGCCGCCACCGCCGCACGCAGGCGGGGGTTGTTGGCAGGATCGGCATCACCCAGACGCGCGGAGGTGGTGATTTCGCGGATCAGCTTGGTGAAGATCTTGCCGCGCTTGGCGTCTTGCGCCGCCTTGCGGTGTTTGATGTTGGCCCATTTACTGTGACCTGCCATAGGGACTCTCCGTTATAGTTGGAAATTTCAGTAACACTGGTTGCGCCCAGGGGGAAACGGGAAAGGCCGCATCGCTGCGGCCTTTGTTGCCGATAACGGCTTATTCGTCACCCTTGACGGTGGTCGCAATCGCCAGCTCGCCCAGTTGGGCCGGGTTGGCAAAGCTCGGGGCGTCTGTCATCAGACAGGCGGCCGCCGTGGTTTTCGGGAAGGCGATGACATCCCGGATGTTGTCGGTGCCGGTCAGCAGCATGCTGAGGCGGTCCAGACCGAAGGCCAGGCCGGCGTGGGGCGGGGTGCCGTATTTCAGGGCATCCAGCAGGAAGCCGAACTTCAGGCGCTGCTCGTCCGGGGTGATCCCCAGGATGTCGAACACGGTGGACTGCATCTCGCTATTGTGGATACGCACAGAGCCGCCACCCACTTCGTAGCCGTTGATCACCATGTCGTAGGCGTTGGCGTAAGCGCCCACCGGGTTCGCTTTCAGCTCGGCCGGGCCCAGGTTGCTCGGGGCGGTGAAGGGGTGGTGCATGGCCGCCAGGCCGCCTTCGCCATCTTCTTCGAACATGGGGAAGTCGATGACCCACAGGGGCTTCCAGACGTTCTCCACCAGGCCCAGATCGCGGCCCACCTTCAGGCGCAGGGCGCCCATGGCATCGCACACCACTTTCTTGGAGTCGGCGCCGAAGAAGATGATGTCGCCATCCATCGCGCCGGTGCGGGCCAGGATCTCGCGCACGATGGCGTCAGAGAGGAACTTGGCCACCGGGGACTGCACCCCTTCGAGGCCGCTCCCGGCGTCGTTGACCTTCATCCAGGCCAGGCCCTTGGCACCGTAGATGCCGACGAACTTGGTGTACTCGTCGATCTGCTTGCGAGAGAGCTCGGCACCGCCCGGTACCTTCAGGGCCGCCACACGGCCTTTCGGATCCTTGGCGGGGCCGGCGAACACGGCGAACTCCACCTCGGTCAAGAGATCTGCCACATCGACCAGCTCCATGGGCAGACGCAGGTCCGGCTTGTCGGAGCCGAAGCGGCGCATGGCTTCGTCGAAGGTCATGATGGGGAAGTCACCCAGGTCCACGTTCAGGATGTGCAGCCAGAGCTTGCGGATCATCTCTTCCATGATTTCACGCACCTGGGGCGCGGTCATGAAGGAGGTCTCCACGTCGATCTGGGTGAATTCCGGCTGGCGGTCGGCACGCAGGTCTTCGTCGCGGAAGCACTTGACGATCTGGTAGTAGCGGTCGAAGCCGGACATCATCAGCAACTGCTTGAACAGCTGGGGGGACTGCGGCAGGGCGTAGAACTTGCCCTTGTGCACGCGGCTCGGCACCAGGTAATCACGGGCCCCTTCCGGGGTCGCCTTGGTCAGCATCGGGGTCTCGATGTCGAGGAAGCCGTGCTCGTCCATGAAGCGGCGCACGAAGGCACTGGCCTTGGCACGGGTCTTCAGGTACTTGGCCATCTCGGGACGACGCAGGTCCAGGTAGCGGTACTTGAGGCTCACCTCTTCGCTGTTGACCTGGTTGAAGTCAAGGGGCAGCGGCTCGGCACGGTTGATGATGGTCAGCTCGTGGGCGAACACCTCGATGGCACCGGTGGCCATGTCGCTGTTGCGCTGGGAGTCGGGGCGGGTACGCACCACGCCGGTCACCTGGATGCAGAACTCGCCGCGCAGCTCGGAGGCCAGGGCAAAGGCGTCCGGCTTGTCCGGATCGAAGAACACCTGCACGATGCCCTCGCGGTCGCGCATGTCGATAAAGATGAGGCCGCCGAGATCACGACGACGATGGACCCAACCGCACAATGTAATGGTCTGCCCGGCATGGGCCTCATTGACCTGTCCGCAATAGATAGAGCGCATGGACTTCTTCCTTCGAAATGGTAGAGAGACGGTTCATCCTGGGTCGCCGGGCACGACTGGCAAGCACCGTCTGTCTCACAGCTGGCCAGATCCTGCTTCTTGCCCGGTTTGAAATCTGTCTCGGGTCATCCGGCTCCCCGAGCCGGATTCTTGCCGCCGCCCCAGGCATGCCCCCGATCCCGACCGGGATGACGAGTGGGCGCCGGGGTATCGGCTGGCGTCGTTGTCTGGCCACTGCCGGGCCGCGATCATCGTCACCCGGGGGCTCGGTCGCGCGCATTACGACAATGTGGCAAACAAAAGGGTTGGCATTATAGAGGAAAACCTCCATTTGGGTAAAATGGCCCGCAGCCCCCTTTACCCTGTTTTTTGTTGTTCTGGCGCAAAAAGGAGGGCAAAAGTGCGCCAACCTGCCGACAGGAACCATCATGAGCCTCTATTTGGGCCTGCCCCAGTGGTCACACCCGGCCTGGCCCGGCCAGTTGCTGGGGATGAATGCCAGGCCCGCCGAGCACCTCGCCGACTATGCCAGGGTGTTCAACTCCGTGGAGGGCAACACCACCTTCTACGCCTCGCCGACCCCGGAGACGGTGCAGCGCTGGGCCGATGCGGTCCCCGACCACTTTCGCTTCAGCTTCAAGTTTCCCAAGGAGATCAGCCACCAGAGCGATCTGGTGAGCGCGGACAAACAGGTGACGGCCTTCATCCGCCTGCTGGCCCCCCTGCATGACAAGCTGGGGCTGCTCAAGCTGCAACTGCCCGCCCGCTTCGGGCCAGAGGGGCTGGCCCGTCTGGATGCCTTCTTCGCGCGGCTGCCCCAGGATTTCACCTATGCCCTCGAGGTGCGCCACCCCGATTTCTTCGCCAAGGGGGAGGCGGAACGGGCCCTCAACCGGATGCTGATGGCGCGGGGCATCAATCGCATCATGCTCGACAGCCGCCCGCTCTTCTCGGTGCCCGCCACCACGGCCGCCATGATCGATGCCCAGGGCAAGAAACCCAGGTTGCCGGTCCATCTGCTGGCCACGGGGGGTGCCCCGGTGGTGCGCCTGATTGGTTTGCCTCAAATCGAGGACAATCACCCATTTTTGCCACCATGGTTGCCACATTGGAAACAATGGCTTCAGGAGGGCAAGGATCTCTACCTCTTTGTTCACACCGCCGACAATGCCCGGGCCCCCGAACTCGCACGGCAGATCAGCCGCCTGCTCGGCCAGGAGATGGCCCCCTGGCCGGGAGAAAACGATCGCGCCCGCCAGGGGGTGCTGCCCTTTTGAGCGGCCCCCTCCCCGCCCCTTCTCCGTCCCCAAAAAAAGCCGCTTTTTTTGTGGTCCCACCGGGGTTGGCGTCAAGACAAACGCCCGCCTTTCCTCTACACTAGCGCCCCAAGTAAGGTCCCGGGCCTGGGTGCATGGCAATGCGTTGCCCACCCCAGCCCGGCACCCTGAGGGCCCGGACCATGGCCCGTTGCGAACAGGGGCAGCCCGAAGGATCCCGGAGCAAGCCACCCCGTTCGTCAACCGGTGACGACGCCATTTCGATGCCCGTCCACCCAAGATTCAATTGAATAAAACAGCCGCCCACCACACCGGCTGTCAGGTTGCGTCAGCATGCACGATCAGATTTTTGCCGCCCCCATCGCCCGTCTGGGAGACTTCTGCTTTGACGAGCAGGTCGTCGACGTCTTCCCCGACATGATCCAGCGCTCGGTGCCCGGTTACAGCAACATCATCTCCGCCATCGGCATGATGGCCGCCCGCTACGCCCAGCCCCAGAGCCGCCTCTACGATCTCGGCTGCTCCCTCGGCGCCGCGACCCAGGCCATGCGCCGCCACGTCACCCAGCCCGGCTGCCAGATCACGGCGGTGGATCTCTCCCACCCCATGATCGAGCGGGCCCGCGCCCACCTCTCGGGCTTCAAGTCCGAGGTGCCGGTGGAACTCATCGAGGCGGACATCTGCGACATCCCCATCGAGAACGCCTCCGTGGTGGTGCTCAACTTCACCCTGCAGTTCGTCGCCCCCGAGAAGCGGGCCGCCCTCATCGCGCGCATCTTTGACGGCCTGCGGCCCGGCGGCATCCTCATCCTGAGCGAGAAGTTCCGCTTCGATGACGAGCAGGTCAACGAGCTGCTCATCGACTTGCACCTCGACTTCAAGCGGGCCAACGGCTACAGCGAGCTGGAAATCAGCCAGAAGCGCACCGCCCTTGAGAACGTGATGCGCACCGACACCCTGGCGGTCCATCAGGCGCGCCTGCGGGACGCCGGCTTCACCCACCTGGACCTCTGGTTCCAGTGCTTCAACTTCGGCTCCATGATTGCCATCAAAGCCAGCGACACCAACTAAGCCATGATCGATTTCGCCCATTTTTATCAACTGATCGCCAAGAACAGGTTGAGCCACTGGCTGCACACCCTGCCCGCCCAGCTGCACGCCTGGCAGCACGACAACCTGCACGGGGATCTGCCGCGCTGGAACCGCGCCCTCGCCAAGCTGCCCGTCGTGGCCCCCGGCCGGATCGAGCTCAAAGAGCGGGTCGCCATCGGCGGCCCCGATAGCCTGGGAGAGGGTGAGCGCAAGAAGACCGAGAGCCTGCTGCGCCAGCTCATGCCCTGGCGCAAGGGCCCCTTCCATGTGCACGGCATCCACATCGACACCGAGTGGCGCTCCGACTGGAAGTGGGATCGGGTGTTGCCCCACATCAGCCCGCTCCTGGGCCGCTACGTGCTGGACGTGGGCTGCGGCAGCGGCTACCACCTCTGGCGCATGGTGGGGGAAGGGGCGAAACTGGCGGTCGGCATCGACCCGAGCCCGCTGTTCCTCTGCCAGTTCGAAGCCATTCGCCACTTCATGGACAACGACCAGCGCGCCCACCTGCTGCCCCTCGGTATCCAGGAGCTGCCGGCGCTGCGGGCCTTTGACACCGTCTTCTCCATGGGGGTGCTCTATCATCGCAAGTCCCCCATCGAGCACATCGAGCAATTGCGCAACCAGCTCAAAGACGATGGGGAGCTGGTGCTCGAGACCCTGGTGGTGGACGGCGACGAAAACCAGGTGCTGATGCCCTCCGATCGCTACGGCAAGATGCGCAACGTCTGGTTCCTCCCCTCGAGCGCGGCCCTCACACGCTGGGTCGAGCGCTGCGGGTTCACCGATGTGCGCATCGTCGACGAGAATATGACCAGCACCGACGAACAGCGTCGTACCGACTGGATGATTAACGAGTCCCTGAGTGACTATCTGGATCCACACAATCCTGCACTCACGGTCGAAGGATACCCGGCACCCAAACGTGCCGTACTGATCGCCAGAAAGGCCAAAGACTAGCCGATGGCGGCTGTGGAAGTTACACTGACCCAATTCCAGGAAGCACAGTTAAATGAATGACATGAAAAGCAAATTAAAAGGAATGACCCTGCTCTCCCTGCTCAGTCTCGGCGGGTGTGTCAGTATGGAAAAAGCCCCCCCGGCCCCGACCCTGACGCTGGCCGAGCTGCGCAACGAGATCTCGTTGAGCGAGCAACGTCTGCAAACATCCATGGAACAGCAACAGAAGCAGTATGTGCAGCAACAGCACCTGCTGGTTCAGCTCAACACCGATGTCACCAACATGAAAGAGTCCGTGAAGAAAGTCGACAGCAAGCTGGCTACCCTGCCTCCCGAGCCGCCCAAGGCCATGCCCATTCCCACCGAGAAGTGCCCGGCACCGAGCCAGGGCCACACCGTCGATGGCAAGCTGCTGGTGGGTGAAGCGGAGTGGATCTGGGTTGACGCCGCCAACGACGCCTTCCAGGCCCGGGTCGACACCGGCGCCACCACCTCCTCCATCAGCGCCCAGGAGATCACCATCTTCGAGCGCAACGGCAAGAACTGGGTGCGCTTCTTCCTGAGCCACCAGGAGATGGACGACAAGATCCAGATTGAAGCGCCCCTGGTGCGTCACGTGCGGGTCCGTCAGGCTTCCGCCGACGATCTCGACCGTCGCCCCGTGGTCCGCCTTGCCGTGCGCATCGGCGACATGACCGAGAAGGCCGAATTTACCCTGAAGGACCGCAGCGACATGACCTTCCCCGTGCTGCTGGGCCGTGAATTCCTCAAAGACATCGCCGTGGTCGACGTGGCCCGCGAATATATCCAACCCAAACCCAAGCTCAAGGATGTGAAATAATCCATGGTTTCCCGTAAGCCGTTCTATCTGCTGGTCGCCCTGCTCTACATCGTCGGCCTGGGGATGACCTTCTATCATCACATCGCGCTGGACGTCCCGCTCACGCCGGGTGAAAAGCGCCAGATCTGGTCCATCGAAGCCAAGCTCGAATTCGAGGCCACCGGCGAGCCGGTCATCGCCTCCCTGGCCATTCCGGGCACCCAGCCCGGCTTCACCCTGATGAACGAGAACGCCGCGAGCCCGGGCTATGGCCTGTCGTTCGTGGAAAAAGACGGGGATGCCCGCGCCGAGTGGTCCATCCGCACCGCCTCCGGCCGTCAGGAGCTCTACTACCGGGTCGACATGATGGCCGATGCCCATGCCAAGCCCGCCGCCAACCCGCAGCCGCCCGCCATCGAGAAGCAGATCGAGAGCGAGCCCTACGCCACGGCCATGAAGCAGATCCTGGAGCGCGCCCAGGAGCGCTCCGCCGACGGCTACACCCTGACCCGCGAGATCATCAAGGAGATCGAGAAGCAGGAACAGAACGCCGAGCTGCTCAAGTCCCACAAGAGCCGCGCCAATCTGATTGCCGAGCTGCTCAACAACGCGGACGTCCCGGCCCGGGTGGTTCACGCCCTCAGTCTGGAAGATGGCCGCCGCCGTCAGGAGCTGGTGGATTACCTGCAGGTCTTCAACAGCCCGACCGACTACAAGCTGTTCAACCCGCAAAGCGGTGAACAGGGTCAACCGGCCAACCTGCTGCTGTGGGAGTACAACTCCGGCGCCCTCCTGGACGTCACCGGCGGTCACAACTCCCGCGTCACCTTCTCGATGATCGAGCAGGAGCAACCGGTCAACGTGGCCCTGGCCCAGAAGTTCGAAAAATCCGAGATGATGAACTTCTCCATCCACAGCCTGCCCCTGGAAGAGCAAGCCCTGTTCAAGGGTCTGCTGCTCATCCCCATCGGCGTGCTGATGGTGGTGTTCCTGCGGGTCATCGTGGGGATCAAGACCTCCGGCACCTTCATGCCGGTGCTGATCGCGGTCGCCTTCATCCAGACCTCGCTGGTCACCGGCCTCATCGGCTTCCTGCTGATCGTCGGCACCGGCCTGGTGATCCGCTCCTACCTCTCAAGGCTCAACCTGCTGCTGGTCGCCCGAATATCGGCGATCATCATCATGGTGATCTCGATGATCGGCATCTTCTCGGCGTTCGCCTTCAAGCTGGGGCTGACCGACGGCATGAAGATCACCTTCTTCCCGATGATCATCCTCTCCTGGACCATCGAGCGCATGTCCATCCTGTGGGAAGAAGAGGGTCCCAAAGAGGTGTTCCGCCAGGGCGGCGGCTCCCTGCTGGTGGCGGTCATCGCCTACCTGGCCATGGACAACGAGCTCATTCGTCACCTCACCTTCAACTTCCTCGGCCTGCAGCTGGTGCTGATGGCGACCGTGCTGTTGATGGGTAACTACACCGGCTACAAGCTGAGCGAGCTCAAGCGCTTCAAGCCGCTGGTGGACGAGATGAAGTCTGGTGCCACCCCGGGTAAGGACAAGTAACAGATGTGGTTCTGGCAGAAATACACCAGTCCGTGGAGCCTGTCCCAGGCAGGCATCCTCGGCATGAACAAGCGCAACCACTCCTACATCAGCCGCTACAACCCGCGCCGCCTCTATCCGCTGGTGGATGACAAGCTCAAGACCAAGCGCATCGCGCTGGATGCGGGGGTGACGGTGCCTGAACTCATCGGCACCATCCGCGAGCAGCACGACGTGACTCGCATCACCGCGCTGGTGAAGGACTGGCCGGGCTTCTGCATCAAGCCGGCCCGCGGCTCCGGCGGCAAGGGGATCCTGGTGATCCTGCGCCAGGAGGACGGCCTCTTCTACAAGCCCAACGGCAGCGCCGCCAACGGCCAGGATCTGGAGCGCCATGTCTCCAACATCCTGGCAGGGCTCTATTCCCTCGGCGGCAAGCCCGACGTGGCGCTGGTAGAAGGGCTCATCAACTTCGACGACGTGTTCGACGGCTACTCCTTCGAAGGGGTCCCCGATGCCCGGGTGATCATCTTCAAGGGGTTCCCGGTGATGGCCATGATGCGCCTCTCCACCTCGGCTTCCGATGGCAAGGCGAACCTGCACCAGGGCGCCGTGGGGGTGGGCCTGTGCCTGCGCACCGGCCGCGCCCTGCGGGCGGTGCAGTTTGGCAACCCGCTGCGCCACCACCCGGACACCGGCCTGGATCTCTACGATCTGAAGGTGCCCCACTGGGACACCCTGCTCAACCTGGCGGCCTCCTGCTACGAGATGTCGGGTCTGGGCTATATCGGGACCGACATGGTGCTGGACAAGTTCCGCGGCCCCATGCTGCTGGAGCTCAACGCCCGTCCGGGCCTTGCCATCCAGATCGCCAACGGTCGCGGCCTGGTGCCCAACCTCAAGACCATCGAGAAGCTGGGTCAGGTCAAGATGAACGTGGAGCAGCGGGTCAACTTCGCCAAGGATCACTTCGGTATCTTCGACGAATAGTCCGCCCCCCTTCTGCAAAAACGCGCCCACCGGCGCGTTTTTTTATGGCCGCTCCTGCGCGCAGGGCGCCCCGCCCGAAGGCCGATCCCCGTCACATCCCATGGCGGCGCCCCTTCAATGGCGCGGCACAAGGGGATAAGCTCCTGACCAATGAGGGGTGGCCAGCCCATCGGAGCAGGCCACCCCATGTGCGTGAGGCAGTGCGCCTGCCAGGGGGCACCGATTTGTCGGCGACAACGGGGCTTCTCGATGGTAGATTAATCAAATCAAATAGATAGCATCGATCGGGTTTCTCCTATGCAACGTTGGCCCAGCCTGAAGCAGCTCCAGTATCTGGTCGCTCTGGACGAGCACAAGAATTTCAACCGCGCCGCCAAGGCCTGCCATGTCAGCCAGTCGACCCTGAGTACCGGGATCCAGACCCTGGAGGACATGATGAACCTGCAACTGGTAGAGCGGGATCACAAGAGCTTCATCATGACGCCGGTCGGCATGGAAATCGTGGCGCGGGCGCGCAACCTGCTCTCCGACGCCCGGGATCTGATGGAGCTGGGGCAGCAGCAGGGGGGCGTCATGCACGGCACGGTGCGCCTGGGCTGCATCCCCACCATCGCCCCCTTCCTGCTGAGCAAGCTGCTGCAGGTGTGCGGCAAGGCCTATCCGGATCTGGAGCTGCTGCTGCGGGAAGACACCACCACCAATCTGCTCAAGCAGCTGGAGCAGGGGCAGCTCGATCTGCTGATCCTGGCGCTGCCGGTGGAGATCGGCGGCTTCCACAGCAAGACCGTCGGCCAGGATCCCTTCCACATGGTGATGCCCTCCCACATGGCTGCGGGCCTGCACATGCCGTTCGACTACAAGGAGCTGCCCAACCAGAGCATCTTCCTGCTGGAGCGGGAGCACTGCCTGACGGAGCACGCGGTGAGCGCCTGTCGGCTGCGGGACAAGAGCAAGATCAACCCGTTCGCCGCCACCAGCCTGCACACCCTGGTGCAGATGGTGGGGGCCGGTCTTGGCACCACCTTCCTGCCCCAGATGGCCATAGATGCGGGCATCCTCGACAACACGGACCTGGTGGCCATCCCCCTGCCCGGGGAGAAACCCTATCGGGAGATAGGCCTGGTGTGGCGCCCCAGCACCACGCGGGTGCAGACCTTCTACAAGATTGCCGAGCTGCTGACGCCGCTCATTACCCCCAAACCGGCGGGGTGATCCAGTGGCTGCCCCCACAGGCGGCCACTCGTCAATGCCGTTGTCATTCAGGTTCCAGGCAGGATCATCGTCTATGATGAACCCCGTGCCCTATCAAGGAGTTGAGATGTTTCGCACCTTGCTGCTGCCCCTGCTGGCCCTGCTTCTCGCCGCCTGCTCCAGCACGCCGGAGCCTCCCCCTCCCGTGCGCCAGAGCGGCGCATTCGACAACTTCTATCAGCAGTGGCGCGGCGTGCCCTATCGCATGGGCGGTACCAGCCGCGCCGGTCTCGACTGCTCCGCCTTCACCCAGCTCGCCTACAGCCAGGTGCTGGGCTTCACCCTGCCCCGCACCACGGAATCCCAGGCGAGCCTCGGCCGCCCGGTGGACAGATACCGTCTCCAGCACGGGGACCTGGTCTTCTTCAAGACCGGCTGGCAGCAGTACCACGTCGGGGTCTACACCGGGGCAGGTGAGTTCATCCACGCCTCCACCAGCAAGGGCGTGATCCGCTCGCGCCTCGACAACGTCTACTGGAACAGCCGCTACTGGCAGGCCCGCAGGCTGGTCCAGTAGGTGCGATCCCCAACATGAAAAGGCCCCGAGGGGCCTTTTCATGTTGTTGCCGGGTCAGTGCTTGCGGTGCCAGCGGGGCGAGGTGGCGCGCTCTCCCCAGGGGGTCATGCAGGGCAGCAGGGCCCCCTCGATGACGCCCTCATGGCTCGCCAGCGCCAGGGCAATCTTCTCGTGGAGCAGGCGCAGCAGGTTCTTCTCCTGGCCCGCCAGGGAGTGGCCCGCGGCGAAATACTCCTGCTGATGTTGCAGCGCCAGCTTCTGGGCAAACTCATAGGTATTGAAACTGTCCGGCATGCGCGCGATCACGTCATCCAGCCGGGCCAGCAGGCTATGCAATTCCCTGGTCATGTGCGGTTCTCCCTCCGAGTTGGTGACCCACAATTACCCCTTATTAGATAGAAGACCAATCCGGATGCCTCAAAAATGGGAGCCCGGACACAGTTCCGGGCAACGCTGCCCACTGGCAGCCACCCTCTGCCCTCGCCCGGTTTACAAGTCGGCAACGAATCGCTAGATTTGACCGACTAATCAGTCGGTCACTTTTCGTGCGGAGCATGCCATGGACACCACCGTCACCCCCGCCTCACCGGACAAGTTCTCCCTCCCCGAACAACTGCATCGGCTCAGGCAGGCCAGCCAGGCCACCCCCATGCCGGATCTGGCGTCCCGCCGTGCCAGACTTGATGCCCTCAAGCAGGGGCTGTTGCGCCACAAGCAGGCACTGTGTCAGGCCCTGGCCCGGGACTACGGCCAGCGCAGCGACTACGACAGCCTGATCGCCGATGTGCTCCCTTGCGTCATGCAGATCAACTACACCCAGAAACGGCTCAAGGGGTGGATGAAACCGGAGCGCCGTCATTCCGGCCTGCTGCTGGCCCCCGCCAGGGTCGAGGTGCACTATCAGCCCCTCGGCGTGGTCGGCATCATGGTGCCCTGGAATTTCCCGGTGATGCTGAGCCTCGGGCCCCTCATCGGCGCCCTCGCCGCCGGCAACCGCGCCATGATCAAGCTCTCCGAGTTCACCCCTCACACCAACGCCGTGCTGCGCACCCTGCTCGATGAGGCCCTCGGCAGTGACGAGGTGGTGGTCATCGAGGGGGATGCGGGGATCGCGGCCGCCTTCAGCGCCCTCCCCTTCGACCATCTCATCTTCACTGGCTCCACGGCGGTGGGTCGGCTGGTGATGGCCGCGGCCGCCCCCCAGCTCACCCCCCTCACCCTGGAGCTCGGCGGCAAGAGCCCCTGTCTCATCGCCCCCGACATGCCCCTGGCCCTGGCGGTGGAGCGAATGATCTTCGGCAAGAGCCTCAACGCCGGCCAGATCTGCGTGGCCCCCGACTACGTGCTGCTGCCGAGGGGGCAGGAGCAGGCCTTCATCGAGGCCTATCAGGCCCATTTTCGCCGCCTCTACCCCAAAGGGCTCGAGAGCCCGGATTATGGCGCCATCATCAACACCCCCCAGTACGAGCGGCTCACCGCTTGGCTGGAGGAGGCGAGGCAGGCCGGCGCCCAGCTCCACCCCTGCGTCACGCCCGCCCGGGATGACGCCACCCGTAAACTGGTGCCCCACCTGCTGACCGAGGTGCCCGGCCACTGCCAGGTGATGCAGCAGGAGATCTTCGGCCCCCTGCTGCCCCTGGTGCCCTATGACGACATCGAGGAAGCCCTGGCCTATGTGGCGGTCCGGCCCCGCCCCCTGGCGCTCTATCTGATGAGCCTGGACGAGACGCTGCAGCGCCGCCTAATCCGGGAGACCCACGCCGGGGGCATGGCCATCAACGAGAGTCTGTTCCAGGTGGCGGCGGACGATGCCCCCTTCGGCGGCATCGGTCCCTCCGGCATGGGCCACTATCACGGCCGCGAGGGGTTTCTCACCTTCTCCAAGGCCAAGACCGTGCTGCGCCGCGGACGCTTCAGCACAGGCTCCCTCATTCACCCCCCCTATCGGCGCTGGTACCAGCGGCTGATGATGGCCCTGTTCCTGCGCTAGGAGGCGAGATGCGAGAAACCATGACCGACAAACGCCGCCAGATCCTGGATGCCGCCCTGGCCCTGTGCGCGGAGGATGGCCTGCAGGGCGCCGCCACCGCCCGCATCGCCAAGGCGGCCGGGGTGGCCAATGGCACCCTGTTTCATCACTTTCCCAGCAAGGAGGTGCTGATCCAGAGCCTCTACCAGGAGATCAAGACACGCCTTGGCGCCGCCATCACCGAGGCCGATGCCGCCCTGCCGCTCCAGGCGCAGGCCCGCCACTACTGGCACCAGACCATGGGCTGGATGCAGGCCCACCCCCGTGAGCTCAGGTTCGTGCTGGGCTTTTTCCACTCCCCCCTGCTGGCCCGCCCCCTGCGCAGCCAGATCCTGGCGGAGACCCTGCATTTTCTGCCGAGCCTGCTCGCCCGGGGCCAGGCCAGCGGCGAGCTGATGTCGGCCCCGCCTGCCTTGATGCTGGAGGTGTGCCAGGGCCAGTTTCTGGCCTGCGCCTCCCTCTTTGTCGATCAGCCTGAACTGGGAGAAGACCCCCACTGGCAGGAGAGCGCCTTCACCCTCTTCTGGTCCGCCATCAGCGGAGGTTCCCATGCGCCCTGACGCCCTGCTTGCCACCGGCAGACGCCTCTGGATTGGCAGCCTGCTCTGGATCATCGGCCGCACTCTGTGCCGCGCCGCCCGGGTCGACGAGGCGGTGCGCCGCGAGCTTGCCCCCCTGCCGGACGGCCTCACCATCAGGCTGGAGGTAAACGGCATGACCCGGGGGCTGAGTCTCTACAAGTTCGCGGGGCGCTGGCACTGCGGTGAGGAGGCTGGCAGGGCGCACTCGACCTGTGCCCATGACAGCCACCACCTCCTGCGGGTGCGCTTCAAGCACCCCGCCGTCGCCTTTCGCGCCCTCAGCTTTCGCCTCGGCATCAACCAGGCCTTTTGCGAAAACCGGCTGCTGGTGGAGGGGGATCTCGACGCGGCCATGCACCTGGTGCGAGCGCTTGAGCAGTTGCAGAGCCTGATCCTGCCCGCCTTCATCGCGCGGCCCCTGCTTCGCCACTACCCGGACCCGCATCGCAAGCTCGCGCGGGCCTGCCACATCTATCTGGGTCTGCTGACCGGTTGAACACGAGGAGAACGGGATGAGCCGTTATTACGATTTTTTCTGCCCGGTCAAGCTGATGGCGGGGGAGCAGGCACTGGAACAGTTGCCGGATGCCTTGAGGGGATTGGGAGCTGGCCGCCCGCTGCTGCTCACCGACAAGGGGGTCAGCGGCAGCGGGCTCGCCACCCTGCTGGCCGATGTGATGGCCGAAGGGGCCTTGCCGGTCGCCGCCATCTGGGACGAGATCCCGGCAGACTCCTCCACCGCCGTGGTGGAGCGGATCGCCCGCCACTACCGGGAGCTGGGCTGTGACAGCCTGCTCGCCCTTGGCGGCGGCTCCGTCATCGACACCGCCAAGGCGGTGAACATACTGGCGACTCTGGAGGGCGAGCGGCTGCTCGACTATGCCGGAGCGGATTGCCTGACCCGTCCCCTCAACCCCCTGGCGGTGGTCCCCACCACGGCGGGGACCGGCTCCGAAGTGACCCTGGTGGCGGTGATCAAGGACGAAGGGAGCGGGCGCAAGGTGCCCTTCACCTCCCCCTTCCTGCTGCCCCGGCTGGCGGTGCTGGATCCCCGCCTCACCCTGGGGCTGCCGCTGCCCATCACCGCTGCCACCGCCATGGATGCCATGACCCACGCCATCGAGGCCTTCATCGGCAACGGCAAGAACCCGGTCAGTGACGCCCTGGCCCTGATGGCGGTGGAGAAGATTGCCACCGCCCTGCCCAGGGTGCTGACCCACCCGACGGACAAGGGCCTGCGGCTGCAACTGGCAGAGGGCTCCACCCTGGCGGGCATGGCGTTCTCCAACTCCATGGTGGGGCTGGTGCACGCCCTCGGCCACAGTCTGGGGGCGCACTGCCACCTGCCCCATGGCCTCTGCATGAACCTCTTCCTGCCCACCGTGCTCGACTACAACCGGCCCGGCATCGACCCAGAGCTCGCCCGCCTGCTACTGCCCCTGGTGGGGCCGGAGCACTTTGCCGCTACCCCGGCCGAGGGGAGACCCCAGGCCACCATCGAGGCGTTGCAGGCACTGCGCGATACCCTGTGGCAGACGGTCAAGCTGCCCCGCACCCTGCGGGAGGCGGGCCTCACCGACAAGGCGCTGCTGCCCGGGATCCGGGATCTCGCCATCAACGACGGCGCCCTGCTCTACAACCGCAAGGATGCGGACAGGGAACAGTTGCTGGCCCTGCTGGAGCGGGCCTGGGAGTAACGGGCCCCTTGCCCGTCAGACATCGGGGGTGAAGACCCCGGTGGAGAGATAGCGATCCCCCCGATCGCAGATGATCGCCACCACCACCCCCTGCCCGATCTCCGCCGCCACCCGCAAGGCCCCAGCCACCGCGCCACCCGAGCTGACACCGCAGCAGATCCCCTCCTCCCGCGCCAGGCGGCGCATCATGACGAGGGACTCTTCCAGTGTCACATCCAGCACCCCATCGACCCGCGCAGGCTCGAAGATGGCGGGCCGGTAGGCATCGGGCCAGCGGCGAATGCCGGGGATCTGGCTCCCCTCGGCCGGTTGCAGGCCGATCACCGCCACCGCCGGGTTCTGCTCCTTGAGGTAGCGGGAGACCCCCATGATGGTGCCCGTGGTGCCCATGGCCGAGACGAAGTGAGTGACCGCCCCGCCGCTCTGGCGCCAGATCTCGGGGCCGGTGGAGCGGTAGTGGGCATCCGGGTTGGCGGGGTTGTTGAACTGATCGAGCACCAGCCCCTCCCCCCGCGCCTGCATGGCCAGGGCGAGGTCTCGCGCCGCTTCCATGCCCTCTTCCACCAGCACCAGCTCGGCGCCGTAGGCCTGCATGGCGTCGCGCCGCTCCTGGCTCATGTTGCTCGGCATGATGAGTCGCATCCGGTAACCCCGGGACGCCGCCACCATGGCCAGCGCGATGCCGGTATTGCCGGAGGTGGCCTCGATGAGCCGGGCTCCTGGCGCTAAGTGACCACTCGCCTCTGCCTGCCTGATGAGGTTCAGCGCCGCCCTGTCCTTGACGGAGCCGGCGGGGTTGTTGCCCTCCAACTTCACCAGCAAGGTGACGCCGGGATGCGGATTGATGCGGCGCAGCGCCAGCAGCGGGGTGTTGCCTATCAGCTCGTCCAGGGTGGCGAAGGCCATGACGGATCCATCCTCTCTCAATGTTCTATACCTTGCCTTGCGACCATTCGCAGGCCGGCCAGTGTAAGCGAGCCCGACATGGGCGCAAAGAATGGCGTTGGCAAACCCTGTCCGCCATGTTCTGATCTTCCCATTCACCCAGAGAGGACCCCCGATGAGCGACATCCTTCACCAGGCCGATCAGCAGCAGTTTGTCTGCACCGTGGACGGCAAGATCTCCCGCCTTGCCTATCGCCGACTGGACGCCACCACGGTGGACGCCTACAGCACCCAGGTTCCCCCCGAGCTGCGCGGACAGGGGATTGCCGACAAGCTGGCCCGCCGCTTCTACGACTGGACCCTCTCTGAGGGGCTCACCATAGTGCCGAGCTGCAGCTACATCGACGTCTGGTTGCGCCGCAATGCAGGTTGACGCCGGGGCGCTGCGGGAGGCGCACCTGCGAGCCTGCACCGAGGCACTGCTGCGGGCTGATCACCCGCGCATGGATTGCCTCCGGGCTGCGCGGGAGCTGGCCCTGCCCGACTGGGCCCTGGGGGCGGGGTTTGTGCGCAACCTCATCTGGGATCACCTCCATGACAAGGCCGAGCCCACCCCGCTCAACGACATCGACCTTATCTATCTGGACAGCGCTGATCCGACTGGATTGAAGGAGGCCGATCACGAAGCCTGGCTCGCCGCCAGGCTGCCGGGCCAGTTGTGGGAGGTGCGCAACCAGGCCCGCATGCATCTGCGCCAGCAGGTGCCTCCTTTTGCCAGCTCGCTCTCGGCCCTCAGCCACTGGGTGGAGATACCCACCTGCATCGGGGTCCGCCTGTTGGCAGATGATGCGTTCGAGTGGCTGGCCCCCTACGGCTTTGCCCCCAACTGGTCCCTGGTGGTGAGCCCCAATCCGCACTGTCGCCAGGAGAGCCGTATCTTTAGCGAACGGGTCAGGGCCAAGGAGTGGCAACGCATCTGGCCTGACCTTGTGGTGAACTGGCCATGAGCGGATTGCAAAGGATCGACAACCTTGGGCACACTAAGAAAAAGATGTTTGTAACTCAATGGGTTAAATAATGCGCGACTTCTTCTCTCTCGAGCGCTGGCTGCCGGGGCTCGCCGCCTTGCTGCAATACCAGCGGGCCTGGCTGATGCCGGATCTTCGCGCTGGCCTCTCGGTCGCGGCCGTGGCCCTGCCCGTGGCCATCGCCTATTCGGAGCTCGCCGGGGTGGGCGCCATCGTCGGCCTCTACTCCTGCATTCTGCCCATGGTGGTGTACGCCCTCTTTGGCACCTCCCGTCAGCTCATCGTCGGTCCGGATGCCGCCACCTGCGCGGTGATCGCCGCCGTGGTAACGCCGCTCGCCGCCGGGGATCCCACCCGTCACTGGCAACTGGTGATGACCATGACCGCCATGACCGGCTTCTGGTGCCTCATCGCCAGCCGCTTCAAGCTGGGGGTGCTGGCAGACTTTCTCTCCCGCCCCATCCTGATGGGGCTGCTCAACGGGGTGGCCATCACCATCATGGTGGGCCAGCTCTCCAAGATCTTCGGCTTCACCTTCAGCGAGCGCTACCTGATAGAGCGGATCCTGAACGGCACCAACTACATTACCCAGACCCATCTGCCCACCCTGGCCATGAGCCTGACCGCTCTGCTCACCCTGCTGCTGGCCAAGCGCTACAGACCGGCCTGGCCCTCCTCCATGGTGGCCATGGTGGTGACGGCGGCCCTGGTGTGGCTGTTCAATCTCGGCCGCGTCGACATCGCCACACTGGGGACCATCGGCTCGGGGCTGCCCGCCTTCCAGATGCCGGACTTTCCCCCCGGGCTTATCCGTGAGCTGGTGCTGCCCGCCCTCAACCTCGCCATGGTGAGCTTCGTCTCCATGATGCTCACCGCCCGCAGCTTTGCCGCCAAGAACGGCTACGAGATTGATGCGGACAAGGAGTTTAGGGCGCTGGGCATGGCGAACCTGGCCGCCGCCGCCTCCCAGGGGTTTGCCATCAGCGGGGCGGATTCGCGCACCGCGGTCAACGACGCCAACGGCGGCAAGAGCCAACTGGTCTCCATCATCGCCGCCGCCGTCATCGCCCTGGTCACCTTCTACCTGACGGCGCCGCTGCAATACATCCCCACCGCCGCCCTCGGCGTGGTGCTGGTGATGGCCTCCCTGTCGCTCACGGATTTTCGCGGCCTCTGGGCCCTGCGTGACTCGGATCGCGCCGCCTTCTGGCTCGCCCTGGTGACCTTTGTCAGCGTGCTGACCATGGGGGTCATTCCGGGCATCACCCTCGCAGTCCTGCTGGGGCTGTTCCAGTTCCTGCGCAACGTGATGCGCCCCACCGACCAGCTGCTCGGCATGGACGACGAGGGCGTGGTGCGCACCCTGGGAGACAACGAGCAGGCCAAGGCGATTCCCGGCATCCTGGTCTACCGCTTCAACTCCCCGCTCACCTACTTCAACGCCCCCTACTTCAAGCGGCGGGTGCTGGCACTGCTGGTGCAGGATCCCCACAATCCCAGGTGCCTGGTGGTGGATGCGGTGGCCTGCTTCACCCATCAGGACATCAGCGTGATGAGCATGGTGGGAGAGCTGCACAAGGAGCTCAAGCGGCGCGGCATCCACATGGTGATGGCCGGTCGGCACGGCCAGATGAGCCAGTGGTTCAAACAGGCGGGGATCCGGGTCGGCGAGGATGGCATCATCCTCTGCCCCGACATGTACCAGGCCTTGCGCATGACCCGCTGCTACCGGGAACCAGTGTTCCGGGACGACGAGGGGGGGGAGAGCACCACGGATGCCCTGCTCACCCGCTGGCCGCACGATGACGACCTGCCCGACTCGGCGCGCCTCACCCGCCCCAGCGAGCAGGAGGCTGGCGCCACGCCGGTCTGAGACACATCCCCCGGTCGCAGGCCCCTCCTCCTGCGACCAGGATTGCACCCCGCCCCCGCTTGGTGTTAAATGCCCCTCCAGTTGGCCCTGACGAGGGCCATCGCCAGCACCTGGATATCCCATGCAGACTCAATCCCACGCGGGCCCGGGCTCCCTCTTCGCCCTGACCTGGCCACTGTTCATCGATCTGGCCCTTCACTTTCTGACCGGGGCCCTCAACACCTTCATGGTGGGCCACGTCTCCTATCAGGGGGTGGCGGCCCTCGCGGTGGGCAACCAGGTCTTCGATCTCGCCATTACCCTGTTCAGCTTCGTCAGCATCGGCACCAGCGTGGTGATCACCCAGTATCTGGGGGCGGGAGACAAGGAAAAAGCCCGCGTCGTCATCCACACCGCCATCGGCTTCAACCTGCTGGTGGGACTGGTGGCCGCGGTCGGCGTCATGGCGGGGGCCGGCACCATGCTGGCGCTGATGAACCTGCCTGCCCACCTGATGAGCGACGGCAGCCTCTACCTGCAGATCATCGGGCTTTGCCTGCTGCCGGAGGCGGCGGCCCTCTGCCTGGCCGCCACCCTGCGTGCCCACGGCCACACCCGCCAGGCCATGTACGTGACCCTCATCGTCAACCTCATCACCTTCGTCGGCAACCTGCTGCTGCTCTACGGCTGGTTCGGCCTGCCCCAGCTCGGGGTCGCCGGGGTCGCCATCAGCACGGTGGCGGGGCGCATCGTCGGGGTGGTGCTGCTGGTGTGGCTGGTGGCGCGCAAGACCGGCATCCGGCTGCGTCTGCCCGAGATCGTCCGCCCAAGCCGCGCCATGCTGGACAAGGTACTGCACATCGGTCTGCCGGCGGCGGGGGAGAACCTCTCCTGGATGCTGCAGTTCATGGTGGTGACCGCCTTCGTCGGCCTGCTCGGCGACAAGGCGCTGGCGACCCAGTCCTACTTCTTCCAGATCTGCCTGTTCATCCTGCTGTTCGGCCTCTCCATCGGCCTTGGCAACGAGATCATCATCGGCCACCTGGCGGGAGCCCGACGCTTCGATCAAGCCTATCGCCAACTGATGAAGAGCCTGAAACTCGGCCTCATCGTCACCGCCGCCATCGCCATCGCCGCCGCCCTCAACGGCCGCGCCATCATCAGCCTGTTCACCGACGACGCCGACATCATCACCCAGGTGGCGCAGCTCTTCCTCATCAGCCTCATCCTCGAACCCGGTCGCACCTTCAATCTGGTGGTGATCAACGCCCTGCGCGCCACCGGGGATGCCCGTTTCCCGCTCTACATGGCGCTCGTCTCCATGTGGGGCATTGCCGTTCCCCTGGCCTATTTCCTTGGTATCATGCAGGGCTATGGCCTGGTAGGCATCTGGCTGGCCCTCGCCTGCGACGAGTGGGTGCGCGGTCTGGCCATGTTCTGGCGCTGGCGCAGTCGTCGCTGGCAAAACAAAATTCTTGTCGAAACATAAGCGGAATCACCATGAAGAAAATCGGACTCTTGTTGACGGCCATCCTGCTCAGCCCGCTCGCCATGGCGCAAACCGCCCCGGCGACCCCCAAGGCGCAGGCTCCCCAGACCTGGTATGTGGCCCCCATCGTCATCGACGAGACCAGCGAAGCCCAGAAGGCCCTGACCAAGGAGTTCACGGCCCAGATGATCAAGACCATCAAGATCAACGAGTACCAGACCGGCAAGGCGGTGGGCAAGACCAAATCGCCCAAGTGGCTGATCCGCACCAAGCTGATGCCCGCAAGCCAAGAGCCCCTGGTCGGCAAGAAGCACCCGCAGGGCCTCACCTACGGCAAGGGCATCCCCACCCAGGAGATCGTCGGCGAGCTCATCATGAACGGCACCCTGGTGGCCCACATCGGTCAGGGCTGGCGCGAACCCATCGTGCCGGGCACACCGGTGGCGGAGAAGATCTCCATCGCCAACTACCAGTACGCCATCGGCAACGAAGCCAAGGCGCCGGATCTGGAAGAGCTGGCGGCGCAGATCGGTTTCGAGGCAGGCAAGGTGATTGCCAGAGACGGCAAGCCCCTGCCCGAGAAGAAAAAGAAAAAAGAGTAAACGGCTCACCCGTTTCCAGTCAGGGGCCTCGCGCCCCTTTCTGTTGCCCGCCCCGTTGCAGACCCCCTCTCCCGAATGTGAAGCGGATCCCGCTTCTTTCCTCTGCTGCCCCAGGGTCAGCAGGCAATCATCTTGTAATTCAAACAGTTAAAAATCGCCCTTCCCATGCAGCAAATCCGTGGCCCCGAATTGGATCGGGATCACGTTTCTCCCCGGCAGTAAGGGGTACTTTGGTCTTGCAGGCACAATCAAACGACAACAAGGAGGCTTCATTACATGTTTCCGGAGTACAGAGATCTCATCTCGAAACTGAAGAGCAGTGATGTCCATTTCCAGAAGAAGTTTGACTTGCACAACGACCTGGATGCGGAGATCAGAAAGCTGGAGAAACACCACGCCAGCGACTACAGCTCCGAGGTGAAGGATCTGAAAAAACAGAAACTTAAACTGAAAGAGGAGATATACGACATCCTCAAACAACATCCACACTAGACGCCTCGACGAATACCTGGATAAGCAACTTATCCTGCCAGCCCGGCCCGACGCCGGGCTTTTTGTTGGCCGCCCCAAGGCGCGGCAACGGCCACTTCCCTTGGCACCGGAAAACGAAGCGGGCCAATGGCCCGCTTTCTCATACCTATTTCACCCCATGATCACACCGGCGGATGGAACTGGCTGGCTTCGCGGGTGGCCATCTCCTCGTAGGTGGCCCACTTCTGCCACGCCACTTGTTGCGCCACCTGCATCAGCCGCTCGGCCTCCTGTGGATGGCTCTGTGCCAGCACCCGATAACGGGTCTCCTCCTGCCTATATTCCGCAAGGGGGATGGAGGGGCGCAGGCTGTCGAGGCTGAAGGGGTTCTGCCCCGCACTACGCAGTACCGGGTTGTAGCGCATCAGCGGCCAGTGACCGGAGGCCACGGCGCGTTTTTGCTGGGTCAGGCCAAACTCCATATCGATGCCGTGGGCGATACAGTGGCTGTAGGCGATGATAAGCGACGGCCCCGGATAGGCCTCTGCCTCACGCAACGCTTGCAGCGCCTGCTGCGGGTTGGCACCAAAGGCGATGCGGGCAACATAGACGTTGCCGTAGGAGATGGCTTGCAACGCCACATCCTTCTTGGCCAGCGTCTTGCCCCCCGCCGCGAACTTGGCGACGGCGCCGAGCGGGGTCGATTTCGACATCTGGCCGCCGGTGTTGGAGTAGACCTCGGTATCCATCACCAGCACGTTCACATCGCGTCCGGAGGCGAGCACATGGTCGAGCCCTGATGAGCCGATGTCATAGGCCCAGCCATCGCCGCCGATGATCCAGACCGAACGGCGCACCAGCTGATCAATCAAGGAGAGCAGCTCGCGAGCCTTGCCGGATTTCACCTCTTCCAGCCGCTCCCGCACTTGCGCGACCCGGGTGCGCTGGGCACGGATCTCCGACTCCAGCCGCTGCGGGGCGTTGATAAGCGACTCGACCAATGCCTCACCCAGCTCGCCCTTCATCGCTTCGAGAGCCGCTACCGCCTGCCCGTGATGCTGATCGGCGGTGAGGCGGAAACCAAAGCCAAACTCGGCGTTATCCTCAAACAGAGAGTTGGACCAGGCTGGCCCCTTCCCTTCGCCATTCTTGGCCCACGGCGTAGTCGGCAAGTTGCCGCCGTAGATGGAGGAGCAACCAGTGGCGTTGGCCACCAGCATGCGATCGCCAAACAGCTGGGTCAGCAGCTTGAGATACGGAGTCTCGCCACAGCCGGCGCAGGCACCGGAGAACTCGAACAGGGGTTCGAGGAACTGGGCACCGCGCACCGTGGAGAAATCCACCCGCTCGCGGGCAGGCCAGGGCAGACTCTCGAACCAGCGCAGCGCCTGTTTCTGGCCAGCCAGATGGGGGGCCTTGTCCATCATGGTGATGGCGCGCTCGCCCTCGTGTTCCTCATCGGCCCCAGCCCGCACCGGACAGGCCTGCACGCACTGACCGCAGCCGGTGCAATCCTCCGGATAGAGTTGCAGGGTGTAGCGGCTGTCGGGGAAACCCTTGGCGGTGACGGGCACCGACTGAGCGGCCTCGGGGGCGGTCGCCAGCCAGTCCTGATGGTAGAACTTGGCCCGCAGCGCCCCATGGGGGCAGACAAAGACACAGTTGCCACACTGGATGCAGATATCCGAATGCCAAATCGGGATCTCGCGGGCGATATCCCGCTTCTCGAAGCGGCTGGTAGCGGTGGGGTAAGTGCCGTCCACCGGCAGCATGGAGACAGGGATACGATCGCCGCGCCCCGCCAGCATCTCGCCGGTCACCCGCTGGACAAACTCGCTGCCGCCGGGAGCCAATGGCAGCGGATAGTCGCTGATCTGCTCCTCACCGGCCGGGATGGCCACCTGATGGAGATGAGCCAGAGTGTCGTCCACCGCCGCGAAGTTGCGCTCGACCACCTCGGGCCCCTTGCGGGCATAGCTCTTCTCGATGCTCTCCTTGATCAGCGCAATCGCCTCATCCCGCGGCAAGATGCCAGCCAACGCGAAGAAGCAGGTCTGCATGATGGTGTTGATGCGATTGCCCATGCCGTTGCGCTCGGCCACCCGCTCGCCGTCGATGCAATAGAGGCGGATATCGAGGGCGCGGATGCGGGCACGCAGCCGCTCGGGCAGTTCGGCCCAGACCCGGTCGGGCTCATAGGGAGCATTGAGCAGCAGGGTCGCCCCTTCGGCGGCGTGCTCCAGCAGATCCACCGACAGGGCGAAGCCCCACTGGTGGCAGCCGATAAAGCTCGCCTGCTCGATAAGCCAGGGGGCATCGATGGGCTCGGGGCCAAAGCGCAGGTGGGAGACGGTGCGCGAGCCAGACTTCTTGGAGTCGTAGACGAAGTAGCCCTGAGCGTGGAACCCCTCCAGCTCGCCGATGATCTTGATGCTGTTCTTGTTGGCGCCCACCGTGCCGTCGGCACCGAGGCCGAAGAAGAGCGCCCGTACCCGACTGGCCGGCTCCAGATCACCGATGGGGTGCCATGCCAGACTGAGGCCCGACACATCATCGACGATCCCCACGGTAAAGCGGGGGCGCGGCGCATCGGATGCCAGCTCCTCGAACACCGCCGCGCACATGGCGGGGGTGAACTCTTTGGAAGAGAGGCCATAGCGACCGCCACTCAGCCAGGGCAGCCGCTTGATAAGGCCGCGCTGCAGCCCATCGATCAGGGCGCTCTGCACATCCAGCAGCAGCGGCTCGCCACCCGCGCCCGGCTCCTTGGTGCGATCCAGCACCGCCATGCGCCGCACGCTCTCGGGCAGGGCATCGAGCAGCGCCTGTACCGGGAAGGGACGATAGAGGCGAATGACCAGCACCCCGGTCTTGCGATCCTGCAGGTTGAGCCAATCCACAGTCGTGCGGGCGGTGGCTGCCCCCGAGCCCATCAGCACGATGACGTCGGTGGCATCGGGCGCGCCGTGATACTCCACCAGCCGGTAGTGGCGGCCGGTCAGCTCGCCGAGGCTCTCCATGCACTGCTGCACCCGCGCCGGCACCGCCTCGTAGAAGGGGTTGACGCTCTCGCGGGACTGGAAATAGGTATCCGGGTTCTGGGCGGTGCCGCGCATCACCGGATGATCCGGGTTGAGGGCCCGCGCACGGTGGGCGCGCACCCAGTCGTTGTCGATAAGGGCCCGGATCTCATCTTTATGCAGCGCGGTGATCTTGTTCACCTCGTGGGAGGTGCGAAAACCGTCGAAGAAGTGGATAAAGGGCACCCGGCATTGCAGGGTGACGCTATGGGCAATCAAGGCCAGGTCCTGCGCCTCCTGCACCGAGCCGGAGGCGAGCATGGCAAAACCGGTGCTGCGCGCCGCCATCACGTCCTGATGGTCGCCAAAAATCGACAACCCCTGCGCCGCCAAGGATCGGGCCGCCACATGGAACACGGCGGCGGTCAGTTCACCGGCGATCTTGTACATGTTGGGCAGCATCAGCATCAGCCCCTGGCTGGCGGTGAAGGTGGTGGCCAGTGCCCCCGCCTGCAGGGCGCCGTGCACCGTGCCGGCCGCCCCCCCTTCGCTCTGCATCTCCACGACTGTGGGGATGTTGCCCCACAGGTTGGTCTGCCCCTGTGCCGCCCAGGCGTCGGCCAGTTCGGCCATGGTCGAGCTCGGGGTGATGGGGTAGATGGCACACACTTCGCTCAGCTGGTACGCCACCCGGGCCGCGGCTTCGTTGCCGTCAACCATGATCAGTTCATGTTTCATTGGGACTCCTCCGGTTGGCGAAGCTCGATGGCGTGGCAGGGGCACTGGTCGTGGCAGGCACCGCAGCCGGTGCAGCGCTCGGCATCCACCTGATACCCCAGACCCGGCCCCAGCTTGGCGATGGCCTGCTCGGGGCAGCTGCCATAGCAACCGTCACACTCGAAGCAGTTGCCGCAGGAGTAGCAGCGCGCCGCCTCGTAGCGGGCTGCCGTCTCGTCCAGCCCGCCGATGATCTCGCCAAAGTCGTCCCGCGCCGAGGGCGGTTTGACCGGCTGGCTGCTGGCCGGCGCATGGGTCTGGAACCAGAGCTGCAACTGCTCCGGCCCCACCAATGAATAGGAAAGCGGCTTGTGGTAGAGGCGACCGCGCAGCCAGGCATCCATATGGCGCGCCGCCTTCTTGCCGTGGCCGGTGGCGATGGTGACAGTGCGCTCGGAGGGCACCATGTCGCCACCGGCAAAGAGGCCCGGCACATCCATCATCAGGTTCTCGCCAACCTGTACTACTCCCTCCTTGTTGACCCGCACGCCGGGGATGCTCTCAAGCACCGAGAGGTCGACCTCCTGACCCAGCGCCAGAATGAGGGAGTCCGCTTCCAGGGTTTCAAACTTGCCGGTGGGCACCGGCTTGCCCTCAGCATCCAGCGCCATCACCTCCACCTCGATGTTGGTACTGTCGAGCTGGCGGATAGTGCGCAGCCAGTTGATCTTGATCCCCTCCTCCTCGGCCTCGTCGGCTTCAAAGGCGTGGGCTGGCATATGGTCCCGGTCGCGGCGGTAGATGATCATCGCCTCCTCGACCCCGAGGCGACGAGCGGTACGGGCCGCATCCATGGCAGTGTTGCCGCCGCCGTAGATGGCCACCCGCCGTCCCAGTTTGGGGGGCGGCAACCCCTGCTCTTCGGCAAGACTGGCCTGCTCGAGGAAACTCACCGCATCGAGGATCTTGCCCGCCTCGCGGGCCGGAATGTCGACCCGCTTGGCCAAATGGGCGCCGATGGCCATGAAGACGGCGTCAAAGCCACCCTCGTCGCGCGCCTTGAGCACGTCTTCCACCTTGTGGTTGAGGGTCAGCGTCACCCCGGCCGCCACGATGCGGGCCACCTCCCGATCCAGCACATCGCGAGGCAGGCGGTAAGCGGGAATACCAAAGCGCAGCATGCCGCCGGCGAGCGGGCCCGCTTCGCGGATCTCCACCTGATGGCCGAGCCGGTTGAGGTGCCAGGCGCAAGAGAGGCCGGAGGGACCGGCGCCAATGACCAGCACCTTCTTGCCGCTGGCGGGGGCAGGGGTTGCAGGCTGCCAGCCACGGGCCAGCGCCTCGTCGCCGAGGAAGCGTTCGATGGCGTGGATGGAGACGGCATCATCCACCTGGGCACGGTTGCAGGCGCTTTCGCAGGGGTGATAACAGACCCGCCCGTGGACTGCAGGCAGGGGATTTTCTTCGATGAGTCGTTTCCAGGCCGCCTCAAAGCGGCCCGCTTCGGCCAGTGCAAGCCAGGCCTGGATGTTCTCGCCAGCCGGGCAGGCGTGGTTGCAGGGTGGCAGGGCCGGCCGCCAGACGGGTAGCCGGGTACGCACCGGGCCTGTTCCCGTTTTCTGGGAGAGATCCGGCTGTGGGGTCATATCCAGTTGTTTGCTCATACATTGCTTTCTTCTTTTTGTGTGACAGGCCCCATCCGAATGCGCTTGATACCGTTTTGCCTGGGCAGACGGTGGCCGGAGAGGGAAGAAGCGAAAGCGTCAGAAACTGGAAGCTGGCCCGATGATGGGCCGTTTTTTGTACGACATGGTGGATCAGGATCAATAAATGTTGCGCTTTATGGGTCGCCCCCTTCACAACCGGATCCCCGTCACACCCCGCAGCCATTCGGGCCTGTCGCCCGAGCCCCCTCGCCGCCCTCGACATGGGCAGCAGGAGAAGATTGCCGCCCGGGGCAGGAATCGTTATCTTCCTCTCTTCACAGGAATCGCCACAGCACAAGGACCAGGACATGCCGACCCTCGCCAGCATACATCTCTACCCCATCAAATCGACGGCAGGCATGCCGCTGGAGCGCGCCCAGGTGACCCAGGAGGGACTTGCCGGGGATCGCCGCTACATGGTGGTCAAACCGGATGGCACCTTTATCACCGCCCGCACCCATCCCCAGTTGCAGCAGGTGGTGGCCACCCCCGTCGAGGGGGGGCTTCAACTGCGCTATCCAGGTCTGCCCCCCCTTGCCCTCATGGAGGCGGCGTTCAGTCGCGCCCCTCAGCACACCGGTGTCTGGGGGGATCGCTTTACCGCCCTGCACACCGGGCCCGACGCCGATGAGTGGCTGAGCCGGGTGGCGAGGGAGCCGGTGCGCCTGCTCTGGCTCGGGGAGGCATCCGATCGTTTTCGGGAGAAGACCGGCACCCGGGTGAGCTTTGCGGACGGCTACCCCTTGCTGCTCATCAGCCAGGCTTCCCTTGAGGATCTCAACCTGAGATCCGATGCCTTGCACCAGATGAGCCAGTTTCGTACCAACCTGGTGGCGAGCGGCACCCGCCCCTTCGAGGAGGATGGCTGGAAGCGGATCCGCATCGGCGAGGTGGAGTTTCGGGTGGACAAGCCGTGCAGCCGCTGCATCATGACCACGGTGGAGGCTGGCACGGAGCGCTTCAATGCCCTGAAAGAGCCGCTGGCTACCCTCACCCGCTACCGCCGTGGCGAAGATGGTGAGGTCTACTTCGGCCAGAATCTGGTGGCCCTGAACGAGGGGTGGATTGAGGCGGGCAGCGAGATCGAGGTGCTGGAGCGGGCCCGGGCGCCGGTCTACCCCAACGCGGCCCCGAAAAAGCGGGAGCTGGTGTGCGTCGCCCGGGAACCCCTGGCCCGGGATCTGGAAACCTTCTGGTTCGAGGCCGCCGACGGCGAGCCCCTGCCCGACTACCTGCCTGGACAGCACCTGCCCATCAGCCTCGATATCAAAAACACACGGGTTCAACGCCGCTACACCCTGAGCTCCACGCCGGAGCGGCCCGAGCGTTACAGCATCAGCGTAAAGAAGCTGGCCGATGGCCGCCTCTCCCCCTGGCTGCACCATGAGCTGCGCGTGGGCGATCACCTGCTGGCCGCCCCCCCGGCCGGCGAGTTTCACTTAGGGTCCGAGCGCAGGCTGCTCCTGCTCTCGGCGGGATCCGGTGTCACCCCCATGCTCTCCATTGCCCGCACTCTGGCACTACGGGGGGAGCTCGGTGACGTCCACTTCATGCACCTGTGTCGCAGCGAGGCGGATATTCCTGCCGCCAGCGAGCTGCACGCCATGGCGCAGCAGGGAATGACCCTCACCCTGATCCTGAGCCAGCCTGACAAACACTGGCAGGGGCTCAGCGGCCGTCTGAATGACGATCACCTGGGCCGGATCCGAGGTTTGCAGGAGCGGGAGGTGTTCATCTGCGGCCCCCACGGCTTCATGGCCGATGCAGCCAACCGGCTGACCGCCCTCGGCGTACCGGCCGGGCGCATCCGCCAGGAGAGCTTTGGCGGGGCCCTGCTCTCGGTGGCCCGCCCCCATCAGGCGGTGCAACTGCGTATCGGCGAGCGGGAGTTTGCGGGCAACAACCAGGGCACCGTGCTGGATCAGGCCAACAAGCAGGGGGTAGAGCTGCCCTGGAGCTGCCGTGCTGGTATCTGCGGCAGTTGCAAGCAGACCCTGGTCTCGGGCGAGGTGGATCACCCCGATGCCCCCGCCATCAGCGCCGCCGAGCGTGCCGAGGGCAAGATCCTCACCTGCTGCGCCGTGCCCCTGACGGATCTGGTGATCAAATAGGGTGATCGGGGGGCAAAACCCCGTCCCCGGAATGCAAAACGGCTGCCCGAGGGCAGCCGTTTTCTTTAGATGACTGGCTATCAGCCACGCAGGGCGGCGATGCGCTGCTCGATGGGCGGGTGGCTCATGAACAGCTCGCTCATGGAGCGCTTGCCGTTGATGCCGAACGCCATCATGGAACCCTCCATCTGCGGCTCGGCACCGCGGGCGAGACGCTGGAGCGCGGCAATCATCTTGTCGCGGCCGGCCAGCTTGGCGGCACCGGCGTCGGCACGGAACTCGCGCTGACGGCTGAACCACATGACGATGATGGAGGCGAGCACGCCGAACACCATCTCCAGCACGAACACGGTGATCATGTAGGCGAAACCGCCGGTGCTGCTGCTCTCTTCCTCGTTGTTGGAGCTGAAGAAGTTGCTGATGACGCCGGCCACGATGCGGGCGAAGAACATCACGAAGGTATTCACCACCCCCTGGATCAAGGTCAGGGTCACCATGTCGCCGTTGGCCACGTGGCTCACCTCATGGGCCAGCACGGCTTCCGCCTCGTCGCGGCTCATGCTGTAGAGCAGACCGGAGGAGACGGCGACGAGGGAGTCGTCACGGCGGGCGCCGGTGGCAAAGGCGTTCATCTCGGGGGAGTCGTAGATCCCCACTTCCGGCATCTTGATGCCAGCCTCACGGGCTTGACGGGCAACAGTGCTCACCAGCCAGTGCTCGGTCTCGTTGCGGGGCTGCTCGATGACCTGGACGCCATAGCTGCGCTTGGCCATCCACTTGGACATCAGCAAGGAGATAAAGGAACCCCCAAAACCGAACACGGCGCAGAACACCAACAGACCGGAAATGCTGGACTTGTTGATCCCCAGAACCGAGAACAGGATATTGAGTACCACCCCCAGCACCAGCATGACGGCCAGGTTGGTCACCAGGAATAGCATAATTCGCTTCATATTGACTCCTTGTGAGATATGGATGCATGGTTCGGGGCGCCCCAGGGGCGACCGATGCCACACTTGCCCCAGATAATAGACAGACTCGATGAATGTTTGCTGAATGTCTGGCCTCAGAGCAAGGGCGACACATCGAGACAGTGGTGCAAATCCACCTCATTCACCGCGTCCACGAAGGGGAGTTCCCCCAGAAATGGGGCCGGCAACATGGCTTTCAAGGTGTCCAGGTTCTCCTCGTAGCGGCTCATGTGCGGATCCACCCGGTTGATGACCCAGCCCGCCAGGGTCAACCCCTGCTGGCGAATGGCGCTGACGGTGAGCAGGGCATGGTTGAGGCAGCCCAGCCTGGCCCCCACCACCAGGATCACCGGCAGCCGCTCCTGGGCGACCCACTCCGAGAGCAGACGCTGATGATCCAGCGGCAGGAACCAGCCCCCCGCCCCTTCGACAATGACGAGATCGGCCCCAGCTCCCTCAATCTCCCGCAAGCCGGCGGAGAGACCCTCGAAGGGGATGCTCGCCCCCCGCTCACGGGCGGCGATATGGGGGGCGATGGGCGGCTCGAAGGCATAGGGATTGACCTGCTCGTAGGGCAGCGCAACCGTGGCCGCCTGCTGCAACAGCAAGGCATCCAGATTGCGAAGCCCCTCCGGGGTGCGGGTGCAGCCCGCCGACACCGGTTTGTACCCGGCGCAGCGAATGCCTCTGGCGGCAAGCGCCAGCAACAGGGTGCGGGCCACCAGGGTCTTGCCCACGTCGGTGTCCGTGCCGGTGATGAAATAGGATGTCCCCATGATATTTCCTCGATGCAGTGCAGGGGCGCAGAGGCGCCCCGATATCCATGGTGAAAGGCAGGCGCGCGTCCTGCCGCTGAAGGGGTGGGTGCGCCGGGTCTTTTTGTGTCAGCGCCGCACCAGGCGCCCGAGGCAGACCTCGTAGCTGGCGGCCAGCAGGCCGTCCGGTTGACGGTGGCGCTCGTAGGCCTCCCCCAGTCGCACCAGGCGCTGGCGATGACCCAGGCCCGCAGACCGCTCGTCGTTGACCTGGCTCGCACCTATCCCTTTGAGGTCGCGCAGCAGTCCGCTGAGCGCCGGGTAGGCGAGGGACCAGGTCAGCGGGCAGAGTGCCGGGGCCTCGAAGCCCCCGTCACGGGCCGCCTGCTGCAACTGGGGCAACGTCAGGAAGCGATTGACATGGTCACGACCATCCACGGCCCGCCAGGCCTCCCGCAGTTGCCACAGTGACCCCGAAAGCAGGGTCGAGAAGAAGACCTGTCCACCGGGTTTGAGCACCCGGTTGAGCTCGGCAAAGGCCTGGGCCGGCCGCTCGCACCACTGCAGGGCCAGGCTGGAGAAGACCCAGTCCAGGCTCTGGTCGGCAAAGGGCAGCCCCTCCGCGTCGCCGCACACCAGGCGGGCTCCGCTGCCGCGAAGGGCCGCCTGGGCCAGCATGCCGGGCGCGAGATCCAGCCCGGTCAGCGTCTCGCAGCGCGGCGCCAGGGCAGGCAGGAAGAAACCGGTGCCGCAACCCAGATCCAGCCCGGCCCCTGAGCGCACCTCTTTCACGCCCCCCTCGTCCATGCGCGCCAGCAGCGACTGCCCCACCTCCTGCTGGAAGCGGGCGTGGGCGTCGTAGTGGCGGGCCGCCGCCCCGAAGCGGCGGGCGAGCTGTGCCTTGTCCACCGACTGGAAACGCTCATGCACCATGGGCGCCCCTCTCTCGTCAGTGGATGGGCTGGGCCCCAGGGCCTCGAGCAGGCGATCCACGTCATCTTCGCCATGGGCAGCGCACAGGGTGATGCGAAGGCGCGCCGTGCCGACCGGCACCGTGGGCGGGCGGATGGCACCGGCCCAGACACCGCACTCCCGCAGGCGCTCGGCCAGTTGCAGGGCTGCGACGCTCTCCCCCACCAGCAGCGGCTGGATGGGGGTATCGCTTGCCCCAAGCCGCCAGCCGAGCGCCTGCGCCCCCTGCCGGAACCGGGCGACAAGGCGAGCCAGGTGGGCACGGGCCTCGTCGGCTACGCGTACCAGCTCGATGCTCTGGCGCACGGCGCACGCCTGGGCGGGGGGCATATGGGTGCTGTAGACATAGTGGCGGGCAAAATTGACCAGGTACTCCACCAGCTCGCGACTGCCACCCACAAAGGCGCCGGCCACCCCGAGCGCCTTGCCGAAGGTCCCCATCTGGATGTGCACGCTGGCCGGGTTCACCCCCTGGGCTGCCAGGGTGCCGCGCCCCTCGGCACCCAGCACGCCGAGGCCGTGGGCATCGTCAATCATCAGCCAGTTGCCGCTTCGGGATGCGAGTGTGGCCAGCTCAGCCCAAGGGGCCTGATCCCCGTCCATGCTGAAGACCCCTTCCGAGACGATCAGGCCCCGGTTTGGCTCAAGCAGCCGCTCAAGGGCCGCCATGTCGTTGTGGCCGAAGCGCTTCATCTTGCAGGGGAGCTGGCTCCCCATCTCCTGCAGGGAGGCGTGGTTGAGCCTGTCCTGCCACAGCAGGTGATCCTTGCCGAGCAGGGCCTTGAGCACCGCCTGATTGGCGGAGAAGCCGCAGTTGAACAGCAGCACCGCCTCCACGCCGAGCCAGTCGGCAAGCGTCTCTTCCAGCTGCTGGTGAGCGCGGCTGTAACCGGTCACCAGGGGCGAGGCGCCTGCCCCTGCGCCATATTGCGCCACCCCCGCCGTGAAGGCGGCCTTGATGGCGGGGTGACCCGCAAGGCCCAGGTAGTCGTTGCCAGAGACGTTGAGGTAATCGCGCCCCCCGACCCGGATCCGCCCACCGCTCGCCACATCCACCGGGGTGCGTCGGCGCAGCAGGGTGGCCTGTTCACGCTCGGCCAGCGCCTCCCCCAGGGCAAAGGGGCCGGTAACAACGGGCGTCATCATGGACGGAGGACATCTGCGCGGGAACGGGTGGCATCGTAGAAGAGTTCGCTCGGCTCGCTCTGGCGGTTCACCTCGGCCAGCAGCTCCTCCTCTTGAACCTGATCCGGCTTCTGGGCCCGCTGGGCGGGGCGAATGCCAAGGCGCTTGAAGAGCTGCATGTCGCTGTTCTCGTCCGGATTGGGGGTGGTCAGCAGCTTGCAGCCGTAGAAGATGGAGTTGGCCCCGGCCATAAAGCACATGGCCTGCATCTGCTCGTTCATCTTCTCCCGTCCGGCGGAGAGGCGCACGTGGGAGGCCGGCATCATGATGCGCGCCACGGCGATGGTGCGGATAAATTCGAACGGGTCCAGGTTCTCCTGGTTCTCCAGCGGCGTCCCCTTCACCTTGACCAGCATGTTGATGGGCACGCTCTCGGGATGGCGCGGCAGGTTGGCAAGCGCCATCAGGAGTCCCGCCCGATCTTTCGCCTGCTCCCCCATGCCGACGATGCCGCCGGAGCAGACCTTCATGCCGGCGCCGCGCACATGCTCCAGGGTGTCGAGCCTGTCCTGATAGGTGCGGGTGGTGATGATGTCGCCGTAAAACTCTGGCGAGGTGTCAAGGTTGTGGTTGTAGTAATCGAGCCCAGCAGCCCCGAGACGCGCCGCCTGATCGGCGGTCAGCATCCCCAGCGTCATGCAGGTCTCCATGCCGAGCCCGCGCACCTCTTCAATCATGCGCAGGATGTAGGGCATGTCCTTCTCTTTCGGGTTGCGCCAGGCCGCCCCCATGCAGAAGCGGGACGAGCCGTTGGCCTTGGCCTCCCGGGCCCGCTCCAGCACTTTTTCCACCTCCATCAGCCGCTCGGTCTCGAGCCCGGTGTGGTAGCGAGCGCTCTGGGGACAATATTTGCAATCTTCCGGGCAGGCCCCGGTCTTGATGGAGAGCAGGGTGCTTACCTGCACCTCGTTCGGGTCGAAATGGGCGCGGTGCACCGTCTGGGCCTGGAACAGCAGATCGTTGAATGGCAGGGCAAAGAGATCCTGAACCTCGGACAGGGTCCAGTCGTGACGAAGGGCGTGGGCACCCGCGGTGAGAGCATTCATACATGGCTTCCGGTTGTTATTGGTGGGATCCTGCGCCGCGCTCAAGAGAGCGTTCGCCGCAAGACCCGCCAGCTGGACAGCGCGACGCCAGGGCGTGCGCGAAGCCAAGTGGCTGAAATTGTTGGCTAGTGTAGAGAGCACGCGTAGACTGTCAACACCGACCAGATCAAATTAGTTGACAACAGAACACAAAATGACCAATCAAGAATTCGACCTGCACCACGTCTGGCACCCCTATACCTCCCTCACCCATCCCCTGCCCTGCTATGAAGTGGCCAGCGCCAAAGGGGTGACCCTCACCCTGACGGACGGGCGCGAGCTGGTGGATGGCATGAGCTCCTGGTGGGCCTGCGTTCACGGCTATCAGGTGCCGGAACTGGACGCGGCCGCCACCGCCCAGCTCGGCAAGATGTCCCACGTGATGTTTGGCGGCCTGACCCATGCCCCGGCGGTCGAGCTCTGCCGCAAACTGGTGGAAATCACCCCGAAGGGGCTGGATCGGGTCTTTCTGGCGGATTCCGGCTCGGTGGCGGTGGAGGTGGCGCTCAAGATGGCCCAGCAGTACTGGCATGCCAAAGGGACGCCCCGCGCCAAATTCGTTGCCCTTCGGGGCGGCTATCACGGTGACACCTTCGGCGCCATGAGCGTGTGCGACCCGGATGGCGGCATGCACGAGCTCTATCAGGGCTTCCTGCCCGAACACCATTTCGTCGAAGCGCCAAGCTGCCGCTTCCACGCCCAGTGGGACGAGCAGAGCGTGGTGGAGCTGGCCACCCTGGTGGCGGATCATCACGAGGAAATTGCCGCCATCGTGCTCGAACCCATCGTCCAGGGGGCGGGCGGCATGCGCTTCTACCACCCCCGCTACCTGCAGTGGGTGCGCGCCCTGTGCGACGAATTCGGCGTGCTGCTCATAGCAGATGAAATCGCCACCGGCTTTGGCCGCACCGGCCAGCTGTTTGCCTGCGACTGGGCGGGGATCAGCCCCGACATCATGTGCCTGGGCAAGGCGCTCACCGGCGGCTACCTGACGCTGTCGGCCACGCTCACTACCGAGCATGTGGCTCGCACCGTGTGTGACGGCAAGGCAGGCGTCTTCATGCACGGCCCCACCTTCATGGGCAACCCGCTTGCCTGCGCGGTAGCCAATGCCTCCATCGAGTTGCTGCTCGCCTCCCCGTGGCAGGCGCGGGTGCAAGCCATCGAACACCAACTCAAAACCGAACTGGTGGAACTGACCCTGCACCCGGCGGTGGCGGATGTGCGGGTGCTCGGCGCCATCGGGGTGGTGGAGATGAAGGAGCGGGTGGACGTGGCGCGCATCCAGCGCAAGTTCGTGGAGCTGGGCGCCTGGATCCGTCCCTTTGGCAAGCTCATCTACCTGATGCCCCCCTTCGTCATCACCCCTGAAGAGCTGCGGGTATTGACCGGCGCCATCCACGAGGCCATCACCAGCGGCGAATATTGAGTCAGGATGAACGGGCCCTGCATGAGAACGCAGGGCCTTTTGGCGCTTTTTCATCAGAATGTGAGCAAGACACCAAAACCCGTCCGGCGAGGAGAGTAGACTGCGCGGGTTTTACCCAACAGATGTACCAGTCCCATGCGCCTCTCCATTGCTGCCAAGATCAACTTCTTCCTGCTCTTCATCTTCTCCATGGTGTTGGTGTTTTCCGCGGCCTATCAGGCGGTGCGCGAGCGTGACCTCATCCTGACCCTCATCAAGGAGCAGAGCCGCGAGCAGACCGAGGCCTACTTCGACGGCCTCAACATGCTGATGCTGACCGGCAAGATGGACGCCCGCGATACCCTGCGCGCCAAGTTTCTCCATCACGCCCACGTGGAAGATGCCCGCATCGTGCGCGGGGCGGCGGTCAACAAGCAGTACGGGCCGGGCCGTGACGTCGAGGCCCCGAAGGACAGGTACGATGCCCTGGCGCTGGCGGGCAAGGGGAGCCTGGAGGTAGAGCATGAGGGCATGCACAGCCGGCTGGTGGTGACCCGCCCGCTGCTGGCCAGAAAGGATTTTCGCGGTACCGACTGCACCAGCTGCCACCAGGTGCCGGAAAACACCGTACTGGGAGCGGTGCGTTTTGACTACTCCCTCGACACCCTGTTTACCCGGGTGGAGCAGAACATCCTCACCTCGGCCCTGAGCCTCACCCTCATCTTCGGGCTGGGACTCCTGCTCACCCTCTGGGTCATCCGCACCTGGATAGTCCGCCCTCTCAACCAGCTGACCCGCTCCATGGAGGAGGCCACCGATCGCAACGACTTCGGCCACAGGCTGGAGGGGGATGAAGGGGACGAGATTGGCCGGGTGGCGCTCGCCTACAACCAGATGCTCGACAGCGTGGAGCGCCAGATAGGCAAGCGCCCCGCCTCTCAGGGGCTGGATGACGGCGACGGCCCTCAGCCCCGGTAGTAAAGCAGCAGGCAGGCCACCAGGATCAGCAGCAGGATGAAGAGATTGACGTGGCGGGCATCTTCCTGCCGGCGGCTGCGGCCACGGGCCAGCACCAGCACCACCAGGGTCAGCAGGCAGCAACCCCAGAGCCCGCGCTCCAGCCAGGGGGTGAGCAGGGGATCCCAGCTCTGGCGCACCTTGACGCCCCCATAGACCAGAAAGCCGTAAGCCACCTCTGGCCGGGCGAAGTGATAGAGGGAGAGCAGGGCGACAAAGCCGCCCCAGCAGAGGATCACCAGCCCCTGCAACACCCGTATCCAGCCATCCGGCCCCCGCCTGCGCTCCTTCACCCTCACCCCCGTCCAGCCGCCATGATCCATGCACGATGCATGGGGAAATCCCCGCAAGGGTCCGACATTTTTGCTTGTTTATCAAACCTGCGCGGGTAAGATGAACGGCTTAGTCTGCCATGGTGGGCCAACTGCGCCCGGGCCAGACCCCTAGTGTTGCAAATAGCGCTGCAAGAACAAGCTGGAGACAATATTTCGATGACGCACGCATCCGTAGTTGATGTGCTGGCCGGTAAGTATTCGGTCGGCACCACCCTGACTGTGAAAGGGTGGATCCGGACCCGCCGCGATTCCAAGGCGGGGATCTCATTTTTGGCCGTTTCCGATGGCTCCTGCTTCCATCCGGTGCAGGCCGTCGCCCCCAATACCCTGGCCAATTACGAGAATGAAGTGCAACGTCTGACCACAGCTTGCTCCGTCGAAGTGACCGGCACCGTGGTCGAGTCCCAGGGCAGCGGCCAGGCGTTCGAACTGCAGGCTACCGAGGTCAAGGTGGTGGGCTGGGTCGAAGATCCGGACACCTACCCCATGTCTGCCAAGCGCCACAGCATCGAGTACCTGCGCGAGCAGGGCCACCTGCGTGCCCGCACCAACATCGTCGGTGCCGTGACCCGGGTGCGCAACTGCCTCTCCCAGGCCATTCACCGCTTCTTCCACGAACAGGGCTACCTCTGGATCGCGGCGCCCCTCATCACCGCCTCCGACACCGAAGGGGCCGGCGAGATGTTCCGCGTCTCCACCCTGGACATGGAAAACCTGCCGCGCACCCCCGAAGGCAAGGTGGACTACGACAAGGACTTCTTCGGCAAGGAGACCTTCCTGACCGTGTCCGGCCAGCTGAACGTCGAAACCTACGCCTGCGCCCTGTCCAAGGTCTACACCTTCGGCCCGACCTTCCGCGCCGAAAACTCCAACACCAGCCGCCACCTGGCTGAGTTCTGGATGGTGGAGCCGGAAGTGGCCTTCGCCGATCTGGAAGACAACGCCGCCCTGGCCGAAGCCATGCTGAAGTACGTCTTCAACGCCGTGCTGACCGAGCGCCGCGACGATCTGGAGTTCTTCGCCCAGCACGTGGACAAGGACGCCATCGGCCGTCTGGAGCGCTTCGTCGCCTCCGACTTCGCCCAGATTGACTACACCGACGCCATCGACGTGCTGCAAAACTGCGGCAAGAGCTTCGAGTTCCCGGTCTCCTGGGGCATCGATCTCTCCTCCGAGCACGAGCGCTACCTGGCCGAGGAGCACTTCAAGTCCCCGGTGGTGGTGAAGAACTACCCGAAGGACATCAAGGCCTTCTACATGCGCCTCAACGACGACGGCAAGACCGTTGCCGCCATGGACGTACTGGCCCCGGGGATCGGCGAGATCATCGGCGGCTCCCAGCGTGAAGAGCGTCTCGAGGTGCTGGATGCCCGTCTGGCCGAGATGGGTCTGAACAAGGAAGACTACTGGTGGTACCGCGATCTGCGTCGCTACGGCACCGTGCCCCACTCCGGCTTCGGTCTGGGCTTCGAACGCCTGGTGGTCTACGTGACCGGCATGGGCAACGTGCGCGACGTGATCCCCTTCCCCCGTACTCCCCGCACCGCCGAGTTCTAAGGCGACCCGCCTACTCGCACCGTGCAAAAGCCGACCCCCGGGGTCGGCTTTTTTTATGCCCGCCTCGCTCTTCCCGCACGTGTCATTCCCGCCTTTTGCATTCCAAACCCTGTGCGCTCCCCCATCTTTCCCGTCATTTATCTGGTGTGCGCCAGGAAGCGGTCCCCTGTTCAAGGGCTGAACCGTAGTTTTTATGCACTTAAATCGGAAAAAAGCCGGTTGTTGAAGCAACGCAATTTTTTACCCCTTTAGGGGTGACAAAATATCCATTAACCCTTCAGGGGTAATTGATGACAGCGGATCCCGGGCAGCTGGCCGATGGGGACATGGATAAAACACACGAGGTAATGGAATGATCTTGATGGAATTTTTGGTGGTACTCGGCTGCTTGCTGCTGGGTACCCGCTTCGGGGGCATGGGGCTGGGTCTTATCAGCGGCATTGGTCTGTTCCTGCTGACCTTCGTCTTCGGCCTGGTGCCGGGCGAGCCGCCGGTGCAGGTGATGCTGACCATACTGGCGGTCATTGGCTGCGCCGCCACCCTGCAGACCGCCGGCGGTCTCAACCTGATGATGCAGGTGGCCGAGCGTCTGCTGCGCCGCCACCCCCAGTACATCACCCTGCTGGCGCCGCTCACTACCTGGACCCTCACCTTCCTGTGCGGCACCGGCCACGTGGTCTACACCATGTTCCCCATCATCGCCGACATCGCGCTGCAGAAGAACATCCGTCCGGAGCGCCCCATGGCAGTGGCGTCCGTAGCCTCCCAGATGGCCATCTGCGCCTCGCCGGTCTCGGTGGCCGTGGTCTCCATGGTCTCCATCCTGGCGGCGGCTCACGGCGTGGGTCAGGCCTACGGTCTGCTCGACATCCTGATGGTCGCCATCCCCTCCTCTCTCACGGGTGTCATGATGGCGGCCCTGTGGAGCCTGCGCCGCGGCAAGGATCTGGACAAGGACGAGGAGTTCCAGGCCAAGATCAAGGACCCTGCCCAGCGGGACTTCATCTACGGCGGTGGTGAAACTCTGCTCAACACCAAGTTCCCGAAAGAGGCCTACTGGTCCACCTGGATCTTCTTCGCCGCCATCGCTGCCGTGGTGCTGCTGGGGGCCGATGAGGCGCTGCGCCCCGTCTTCACCATCAAGGAGAAGACGGGCCCCCTCTCCATGAACCTGGTGATCCAGATGATGATGTTGATCGCCGGCGCCATCATCCTGATGCGCTGCAAGGTCAAGCCGGGGGAGATCGCCAACGGCGCCGTCTTCAAGGCGGGCATGGTCGCCATCTTCTCCGTGTTCGGGGTCGCCTGGATGAGTGAAACCTTCTTCCAGGCCCACATGCCGCTGCTCAAGGAGACCCTGGCCCACGTGGTACAGGCCCAGCCCTGGACCTACGCCCTGGTGCTCTTCCTCATCTCCAAGCTGGTGAACAGCCAGGCCGCGGCGCTCACCGCCATCGCCCCCATGGGGCTGGCGCTGGGGGTCGAACCCAAGCTGCTCATCGCCTTCCTGCCGGCGAGCTACGGCTACTTCGTGCTGCCGACCTACCCGAGCGATCTCGCCTGCATCGGCTTCGACCGCTCCGGCACCACCCGCATCGGCAAGTTCATCATCAACCACAGCTTCATCATTCCGGGCCTCATCGGGGTGGTGACCTCCTGTACCCTGGGCTTCATCCTGACCAGCATCCTGCTGTAACAGGCATCCAGTGCGAGCGGCTCCCCCGTGGGAGCCGCTTTTTTATCCCCGCATCCCCGGCCCGCGCTTTGCCATCGCCCCCCACTCTGGGTAGCATGAGCCCTCTTTTATTCAGCGGAAATCCCCCATGTCTCGCGTCATCCTGCTCTGGAGCGGCGGCAAAGATGCCATGCAGGCCCTCTGCCACGCCCGGGAAGCGGGCCATCAGGTGGTGGCCCTGGTCACCTTTGCCCCGCCAGCGCCCCGCTTTCTCGCCCATCCCCTGTCACAGGTTCGCCGTCAGGCGGCGGCCCTCGCGCTGCCCCATCGGCTGGTCACCATCGAGGCGCCCTTCGATCTCGGTTATGAGCGGGCCCTGGCGGCCTTGAAAGAGGAGTGGCAACTCGATGGGGTCGTCACCGGCGACATCGACAGCGTGGGGGGGGCGCCGAACTGGATCCGCGAGCGCTGTCGCCCCCTGGGGCTCACCGTTCACACCCCGCTCTGGCAACAACCCCGCGAGGCGTTGCTGGCGGACATGCTGACCCGCGGCATCGTCGCCCACCTCTCCTGCGTCGATACCCGGGTACTGGCCCCCGAGTGGGTGGGGCGCAGGCTCGATGCGGCCACCCTGGCCGAATTGCAGCAACTGGCGGCAACCTGGGGCTTCGATGCCTGCGGCGAGCAGGGGGAGTACCACACCATGGTGACCGACGGCCCCGGGTTTGCGGCGCCGCTGACACTCGGCCACTGGCAGGTGGCGCGCCAGGAGCACCTCGCCTATCTGCAGGAGGACGAGGGATGACGTCTCACGAGGGCGACACATAAAAAACGGGAGGCACTGGCCTCCCGTTTTGCTTGTCTATGACGCCGGCCTATCTGGCCAGCTTGCCCAGCACCCGCTTAAGCAGGCGGATGCGCGGCTCGATGCTGTCCAGCAGCAGGAATTCCGCCTCCGAGTGAAAGCCACCCCCCATGGGGCCGAAGCCATCCAGCGACGGCACACCCGCAGCGGCGGTGAAGTTGGCATCGGAGCCGCCCCCCGCCTCCAGCCAGGTGAAGGGGACGCCCTCCTCCCTGCCTGCCGCCTCCACCAGTGCCATCAGGGCCTCGGTGTCGCCGCTCGGACGCATCGCCGGCTTGAAGCTCTGGCGCGCCACCTCGACCCGGCAACCGGCGAGGAAGGGGTTGTTGGCCATGAAGGTTAGCCGGTCGTGCACCGCCTGCGCCTCTTCGTTGCACCAGAAGCGCAAATCCACGATCGCCTCGGCAAAGTCGGGCACCACGTTGACGCCGGTACCGCCCTGCACCACCCCCACGTTCATGGTGGTACCGGTTTCCATGTTGACCTGCTGGTTGATGGCGAGCACCCAGTGGGCCAGCTCCGTGATGGCGGAGATCCCTTGTGCCAGGGCCGAGCCCGCATGGGAGGCCTTGCCGTGGAAGGTGATGCGGTACTTGGCATTGCCCTTGCGGGCGCTGATGAGATCCCCGCTCGGGCGGGCCGCCTCGGCCACCAGCACGCAGCCGCTCTGTCTGGCCCGCTCCACCAGCCACTCTTTGGACCAGGGAGAGCCAATCTCCTCGTCGCAGTTGCAGCAGACCAGCACCTTGAGCCTGGCCAGCACGGCCGGGTCCAGCTCTTTCAAGGCATACCAGGTGGAGAGCAGGCCGCTCTTCATGTCCGAGACGCCGGGGCCAAAGGCCTGATTGCCTTCGATTTTCAGCGGTCGCTTGGCAGCCGTCCCCTCGGGGAAGACGGTGTCCATGTGACCCACCAGCATGACGTCGTAGTGATCCGCCCCCGGGGCATTGGTTGCCTCGAGGCAAGGGCCGCACTCGGCGGCGAACTGGTGGCGGGTCACCTGCCAGCCGATGGCCTCATATTTCTCGGTCATGATGTCGGCGACCCGGGCCACCCCGGCCGGGGTGCGGGTGCCGCAGTCAAGGTTGATGAGCGGGGCCAGATCCGCCAGATAGGTATCGAGGGAAAACGGGCGCGTGAGGTCGTTCATTGTCTTCTCCATGGAACAATCTGCGTAAAACACAGACTGTTTTTGCAACGATAAGAGTGGGCGGGCACTCGGCGCCGCCTCGTCAACGGCGGTCGGCCAGCGTGGATAAACTGGCCGCCGCCTCTACACCAGAGCCTTTACATGAACAGCAGATAGTTGAGGAGCAGCGCCGTCACCAGGGCCCCCGCCATGGGCACGCTGGTGCGCTTGACCACCACGAAGGGAGAGACCTTGGCGATGCCCGCACAGGCGATGAGCACCGCCGCGATGGGGGAGACGGTGCGGCCGATACTGGAGGCAAGCTGCATCGGCAGCAGCATGGTCACCGCCGGCACGCCAAACTTGGCCGCCACCGCGGGGGCCAGAGAGGAGAAACTGAGGAAGGCCGCGTTGCCCGAGCCCATGATGACCGCCGCCACCATGATGAGCCCCACCATCACCAGGGTCATCAGGCCGCTGCCGATGCCGGCATTGCTGGCAGAATGGAGCAGGGTGTCGATGGCGCCGATGGCCTTGAGGGATTCGGCGAAGAGCTCGGCACAGACGATGAGCGCCACCACGGGGCCGAACACCTTGCCCATGCCGTCGAGGAAGCTCGACAGCCCCGCGAAGGCGGTGCGCACCGAGCGGGTGCGCAGCAGCTCGCACAGCATGCCGATAAAGACCGACAGCAGCATGGCCACCTCCACACTGACGCTGATGCTGGTCACCAGCAGCTTGGAGAAGGTCATCATCAGCACGAAGGGGATGATGGGCAGCAGGCCGTACCAGGTTGGCGCGGCCACCTCGTTCGCCCCTTTCTCGTCAAGCTCCGCGTGTTCGCCGCGATGCAGGGCCGGATCCCAGCCCTCCTGACGGTCACAGTGCCGCTGCCAGAAAAAATGCAGCACCATGGTCACCAGCAGCATGGGGGCCACCAGCCAGATCTGGTAGTCGACGAAATAACTGGTCGGATCCATGCCGGATTGGCCGGCGGAGAAGATGGCGTTGGTCTGGGTCGGGCCAATCTCGAACGCCTGGGAGGTGGCGATGACGCCGCAGGCGGAGGCCGGGCTGATGCCGAGGTTGCGCATCACAGGATACATGGTGACCATCAACAGCAGGCCAAGGCCGGTGGCGGAGGTGACGAACAGGGAGACAAACACCGCCACCAGATAGCAGATGGCCAGCATCAGGTAGCTGGACTGAATGCCCGCCACCGGTTTGACCGCCACCCGCACCAGCGCCTGGGAGGCACCGATATGGGACATGTAGGTGGCAAAGCCGGCCACCGCCATGATGGTGAGGCCGAGCCCCGCCGCCCGGTAGGAGAAGATCCCCTTGAACACCTCAAACAGGTCGAACAGGGCGAAGCCGGTGCTCTTGTCGGCGGGCAGAATGGGGTGCAATCCCAGCCAGTAGGCCACCGCAAAGAGGGCCATGCCCGCCAGCGCCAACACCGCCTGCGGGTTGTAATCCTTGATGATGCCGTAGACCACGGCGATCAGCACGAGCAAGACGAAGACGAGTTCCAAGGTGCACTCCTGACAAGATTATCGAGAAGCGCAATCTAGTGGGGGATCTCCCCTTTCCTCTTGATCGCCATCAATAAAGATGGAAAAAGCAAATGGTTGTAGATTTTTATTCCAAAAATAAAATTAAAAACAACATTTAACATCACGGAACTGGATCTAGAATGCTCCCCAGGGTATCCCTGACCGACAACCGCCACTTTGTTTGCGTTGGATCAACATCCCGCCGGGGTGAACTGGCCAAGATGCCCGTCGACACAGAGCGACCATTTCGCACCGGAGAGAGTTATGACAAACCAAGCCACCGCAGGCACCCCGACCTGCGACTGCAAGCTGTGGGACATCCTCGTCGAGTCTGCAAAGGAACGCACCACCATTCGTTACTCCAAACTGGCCAGGCAGGCCGGGCTGGAGCAGTGCCAGGATGAACTGCGCACCCTGCTGCAACGCATCCGCATGTATTGCACCGAAAATCACCTGCCCATTCTCTCCGCCATCGTGATGGATGACGTGGGCAAGTACGCCGGCCTCTCCTCCAGCCTGCCGGATGCCCCCTGGGAGCGGGCACGGGTCTTCGATCACGAGTGGACCACCCTGCACTGAGTGCCGCCCCCTGAATCCGGAACGCGCCCAGACCAGCAGGCGCGTTCTGGTTTTTGGCCCCCGCCGTCTCTTCCCCGGCCCCAGCGGCCCATCCAGCCAGGTGTGTGTCCCTGTGAGGCGCCCTGCCCCCTGTCATCCTATCCGGCCAGGTGTGTAGCATAAGGGCCTCCTGCCCCCGGTCTCCCCCTTTGATACCGCAGCGCATCCCGTCACAGACCAGCGTGTTCTGGCGCGCGGCCCCCTCCCTTCTCCACTCAGCCTGACTGGTAAAACCAGCCCATCCGGCCATGAGCGTTGCCATGGGGAGACCACAATGCCAGAATCGGGCCCTTGCACGATTTCAGGGCCGCCGGCCCGCAGACAAAGGATCCCCCATGGCCACCACCCTCTATGGCATCAAGAACTGCGACACCATCAAGAAGGCCCGCAAGTGGCTGGAGGAGGCGGGTATCGATTACCGCTTTCACGATCACCGCGCCGACGGTCTGAGCCCGGAGCAGCTTGATCTCTGGCTCGCCAAGCTGGGCTGGGAAGCCCTGCTCAACACCCGTGGCACCACCTTCCGCGCCCTGCCGGAAGCAGAAAAACAGGGGCTCGACACCGCCAAGGCCCGTGACCTGCTGCTGGCCCACCCGGCCATGATCAAGCGCCCGCTGCTGGACCAGGACGGTACCCTGACCCTGGGTTTCAAGGCAGACCTCTATCAATCCCTCTTCTCCCGTTAACTTTTTCTGTTAAGGAACACCGATGTCGGACGTCATCACACTGGCCAAGGATCTGATCAGCCGCCCCTCCGTGACCCCCCTGGATGAAGGGTGCCAGACCCTGATGGCGGAGCGCCTCGCGCGCCTGGGGTTCGTCATCGAACCCATGGTCTTCGAGGACACCACCAACCTCTGGGCACGCCGTGGCAGCGAGGGTCCCCTCTTCTGCTTCGCCGGCCACACCGACGTGGTACCCGCCGGCCCCCTGGAGAAGTGGGACACCCCGCCATTCGAGCCGACCATCAAGGACGGCATGCTCCATGGCCGGGGCGCCGCCGACATGAAGGGGTCCCTGGCCGCCATGGTGGTGGCGACCGAGCGCTTTGTGGCCGAGCACCCGGACCACAAGGGCTCCATCGCGTTTCTCATCACCTCGGATGAAGAGGGGCCCTTCATCAACGGCACGGTACGCGTCATCGACACCCTGGAGGCACGCAACGAGAAGATCCGCTGGTGCATCGTCGGCGAGCCCTCCTCCACCGCCCAGGTCGGGGACGTGGTGAAGAACGGCCGTCGCGGCTCCATCACCGGCGATCTGCTGGTGCGCGGGGTGCAGGGCCACGTCGCCTACCCCCATCTGGCGGACAACCCCATCCACAAGGCAGCCCCGGCGCTGGCGGAGCTCGCCGCCATCGAGTGGGACAAGGGCAACGCCTACTTCCCCCCCACCAGCTTCCAGATCGCCAACATCCAGGGCGGCACCGGCGCCTCCAACGTCATTCCGGGGGAGTTGCAGGTCCAGTTCAACTTCCGCTTCAGCACCGAGCTCACCGATGCGGCTATCCGCGAGCGGGTCGAGGCGCTGCTGACCCGTCACGGCCTGGACTTCGAGCTGAAGTGGACCCTCTCCGGCCAACCCTTCCTGACGGACACCGGCGCCCTGCTGGACGCCACCGTCGCCGCCGTGGCGGCAGTGAACGGCCAGCAGCCGGCCCTGCTCACCACGGGGGGCACGTCCGATGGGCGCTTCATTGCTCCCACCGGGGCGGAAGTCATCGAGCTCGGCCCGGTCAACGCCACCATCCACAAGGTGAACGAGTGCGTGAAGGCGGACGATCTGGATCTGCTGGCGGACATGTACCAAGGGGTGCTGGCACGACTGCTGGCATGAGCGGTGCTCCAGACAAGAGAGACCAGACCATGAATCAGGATCAACTGCTTGGGCTGGATGAGAGCCACCTCATCCTGGTGGGGCGCGGCCCCCATCGTCTGACCGCCGCCACCGCGGCGGCCTTCAACGACATGCAGGTGGCTGCCGCCCATGCCGGTTTCAACCTGCAGGCGGCCTCCAGCTGGCGCGGCTTCGAGCGCCAGCTCGCCATCTGGAACGGCAAATGGCGCGGCGAGCGCCCTCTGCTGGATGCGCACAACCAGCCCCTCGATGCCCTGCAACTGGGCGAGACCGAGCGACTGCACGCCATCCTGCACTGGAGCGCCCTGCCCGGCACCAGCCGCCATCACTGGGGCACGGATCTCGACATCTACGATCCGGACTGCCTGCCCGCCGGCACCCGGCTCGCGCTGGAACCCTGGGAGTACGAGGCGGGCGGCTGGTTTGCCGATTTGCGCGAATGGCTGGACGATCACATGAACGACTTCGGCTTCTTCCTGCCCTATGCAAAAGGGGAGCAACCGGATCAGGGGGTGGCCTACGAGCCCTGGCACCTGAGCTTCGCGCCCGAATCCGACGGGCTGGCCCTGGATCCGGCGGCGCTGGCGCTTTGTCTGGAACGGGCGGATATTGAAGGCAAGGAGTGCATCCTGGCTCATCTCGACGAGATCCTGGCCCGCTATGTCACCCCGGCACACCACGAAAGGAGATTCTGATGAGCTTGTGGTTATGGATAGGCTTGCCGCTGCTGTTTCTGCTCGGCCTGTTTCTCAACGCCATCAAGGACATGAAGCAGCTCGAGAAACAGCTTCCCAAGTACAAGGACAAGATCCGGGAGGTCAAGGACGACGAGGACGACTGACCCCCTCGCAGGAGCCCGTCGGCGCTCCTGCCCCCTTCCCGTCCACGGCATTTTTTCGCCCTCTGCCGCCCCCCTGAGCCGGCCCTGAAAGTCCCCTCGATTGAACCCCTTTCCCTGCGCTTTCCCGCGCGGTCACTTCGCCCTCGCCCTGCTTGAAAACTGCGCAACAAACGTAAAAAACTGCAAAACAATGCACAATTAAGCCACACAAAGGGGGTCAATCTGCATATAATGTGCCTGTTTTGCAGCCCGCCATAAGGAGTTCGCCATTGGATGCCACCACCGTCAACAGTTTCTTCTTCATCGGTGCCCTGTTGGTGGGCGCCAGTGTCCTGTTGAGCGCACTCTCCTCCAGAGTCGGCATCCCCATCCTGGTCATCTTCCTCGCCGTCGGCATGCTGGCGGGTGAGGATGGTCCCGGCGGCATCCACTTCGCCGACTACTCGGTCGCCTACCTGGTGGGCAACCTGGCACTGGCCATCATTTTGCTGGACGGCGGCATGCGCACCCGGGTCTCCTCCTTTCGGGTCGCGCTCTGGCCCGCGCTCTCGCTGGCCACGGTCGGGGTGGCCATCACCACCGGCCTCACGGGCCTCGCCGCCGCCTGGCTGTTCGACCTCAACCTGATGCAGGGGATGCTCATCGGTGCCATCGTCGGCTCCACCGATGCGGCGGCGGTCTTCTCCCTGCTCGGCGGGCGCAGCCTCAACGAGCGGGTCAGCGCCACCCTGGAGATTGAATCGGGCAGCAACGATCCCATGGCGGTCTTTCTCACCGTCACCCTGATCGAGGTGCTGGCCACCGCCCAGCAGGGGCTGGATGCCGGCTTCCTGCTGTTGCAACTCGTCAAGCAGTTCGGGCTGGGCGCTGGCATCGGCCTTGCCGGGGGCTGGCTGCTGTGGAAACTCATCAACACCGCTCGCCTCGCCCCCGGTCTCTACCCCCTGCTCACGGTGAGCGGCGGCCTGCTCATCTTCGCCCTCACCACGGCGGTGGGGGGCAGCGGCATCCTCGCCATCTACCTCACCGGCCTGCTGCTTGGCAATCTCTCCCTGCGCAGCCGCAGCACCACCCTCTCCGTGCTGGACGGCCTGACCTGGCTCAGCCAGATCGGCATGTTCCTGGTGCTGGGGCTGCTCGCCTCGCCCCACAAGCTGCTGCCCATCGCCCTGCCGGCGCTGGCCCTGGCCATGTGGATGATCCTGTTTGCCCGTCCGGTGTCGGTCTGGATTGGACTGTTGCCGTTCAAGAACTTCGCGCCCCGCGAGCGCTGGTTCATCTCCTGGGTGGGGCTGCGCGGCGCCGTGCCCATCATCCTGGCGGTCTTCCCCATGATGGCGGGGCTGCCCAATGCCCAGCTCTACTTCAATGTCGCCTTCTTCGTGGTGCTGGTTTCGCTCATCCTGCAGGGCAGCTCGCTGCCGCTGGCATCAAAGCTGGCGCGAGTGGAGGTGCCCGCACCGCCCTCTCCCATCAATCGCTCTGGGCTGGAAATCGATCTCGACAGCCAGTGGGAGACCTTCGTCTATCGCCTGAGCGCCGAGAAGTGGTGCATCGGCTCCCCCTTGCGAGAGCTGCGCATGCCCCAGGGCACCCGCATCTGCGCCCTGTTCCGCGGCCAGGAGCTGCTCCACCCCTCGGGCAGTACCTGCCTGCAATCCGATGACATCCTCTGCGTCATCGGCCACGAGCACGACCTGCCCGCCCTCGGTCAGCTCTTCAGCCAGGCGCCGGAGCAGGATCTGGGCCCGCGCTTCTTCGGTGACTTCCTGCTGGAGGCCAACGCCAGGCTAGTGGATCTCGCCCCGCTCTACGGGCTGGATGTGAGCGAGGTGGCGGATCAGAGCCTCGGCGATTTTATTGCCCACCAGTTGGGCGATAATCTGGTGGTCGGTGACCATGTCGCCTGGCAGGGACTGCTCTGGACGGTGGCGGAAATGGAAGAGGGTGAACCCCGCAAGATAGGGGTACGCTTCCTGGAAGAAGACCCCGTCTAGGCGCCGGCCATCGTAGCCCGCATTTGTGTGAGAAGGGAGTGAACCATGCCTTATCAAACCCTGTTGTCCGGTCTGTATCCTCCCTCGCCCAAGCTGGGCCTCATCGAGGGTTTCTTTGGCAAGGGCTGGAGCTGGGAAGCCCGTGCCCGCTACGCCCAGTGGCTGCCCCGCCACGGCTATGGCTTCTACCTCTACGCCCCCAAGGAAGACGGCTACCTGCGCAAGCACTGGGCCACCCCCTGGCCCGCCGACCAGCTTGAAGCCCTGTGCCAGCTCGCCCGCCAGTGCCGGGAGAACGGTCTGGCCTTCGGGGTGGGCCTGAGCCCCATGGGGGCCCATCACGACTATGCCCGCCAGCGACCCGCCCTGCTGGAGAAGGTGAGGCTCATCGAGGAGGCGCTCAAGCCCGATATCCTGGCGATCCTGTTTGACGACATGAAGGGGGACACCCCGGATCTCGCCCACTGGCAGCTCACCATCGCCCACGACATCGCGGCCCACACCGACGCAGGCCGCCTGCTGTTCTGCCCCAGCTACTACAGCACGGATCCGGTGCTGGAGAAGGTGTTCGGTGCCATGCCCCCCCACTATCTGCAGGATCTGGGTCAGGGGCTCGACAGGCGCATCGATGTCTTCTGGACCGGCCCCAAAGTCTGCTCCACCGAGTATCCGGCTGCCCACCTCAAACAGGCCGCCGACTGGCTCCATCGCAAGCCCTTCCTGTGGGACAACTATCCGGTCAACGACGGCAGCAAGGCGAGCAGCTTCCTGCACCTGCGCGCCTTCGAAAACCGTCCGGCAGAGCTGGCGGATCTCGTGAGCGGCCATGCGGTCAATCCCATGAAGCAGGCGGCCCTCTCGGCCCTGCCGCTCGCCACCCTGCCCATGAGCTACAAGCTCGGCAAGCAGTACGATCCTGACAAGGCGCTGCACGCCTCCCTCAACGCCACCTGCGGGCCGCAGATCTCCGCCATGATCCAGGCCGACCTGCCGCTCTTCCAGGACATCGGTCTGGCCCAGCTCACCCCCGAGCAGGTCATCCATCTCAAGAGCCGCTACCTGCCGTTTCAGGATCAGGCCTGCGTGAACGAGATCCTGCGCTGGCTGGCCGGGGAGTACGTGTTCGATCCGGACTGCCTGACCGACTGACCTCATGAGTCCATGAAAAACGGGCCCATGTAAAAGGCCACCTCCCGGGCAGGGTGGTGGCCTTTTTGCATGATCTCTCTTCAGGTGCCCCATGGCGTCACATAGGGCGGCAGATTGAGCGGGTGTTTAACCGAAGGCCAGCCAGACCCCGACAAACAGCATGAGAGAGCCCGCGATCCGGTTCATCAGGGTGACATTGCCGCTCTTGGCGAGGAAATGGCGCAAGGTGCGGCCACCGCTGGCATAGAGCATCAGGCAGGAGAACTCGATGACCAGGATGAGCGCGACCAGGGCCCCTATCTGGGGTGCCATCGGCTTGGCCGCATTGATGAAGGGGGGCAGCAGGGAGACCATGAAGGCCCACCCCTTGGGGTTGGCGATGGCGGTCACGAAACCCTGCACGGCCAGTCCCATTGGGCTGGTCTGCTGGCCCGCCGAGAGATCCGCCGGGATGGCCATCTTGCCCTTGGCCTGCCACATCTGGATGCCAAGCCAGACCAGGTAGGCGCCACCTACATATTTGAATGCAGAGAACAGGGCCGGGTAGTTGAGCATGACTGCCGCCACCCCGACCACCGACAGCACGGAGACCAGGCCGACGCCGACAAGCTCCCCCCACATCATGTGCAGGGTACGGCGCACCCCCAGACTCATGCCCAGGGTCATCGCCAGGGTCATGCACATACCGGGGGTTACTGAGACAAAAAAGAACGTGGGAATAAAGAGCGCCAAGATGGCGGGATCAATCCAGTCGGACACACTACACCTCCAGGGTAACAAGCAGACGATCTTGCCTATCACACTCTTTTAACACAAGAAAAACCTTTTCATTCAGCAAGAATTCAGCATTAAAAACCCTGTGACAAGGATTGTCGCGCCTGTGTAAGATGCCGCCTCACTCCTCTTTCGGGTTAGGATCTTTCATGTCATTGAATAATCTGTCCATTCGTCTTCAAGTGCTTATCCCTCTCCTGCTCGCCAGCCTGTTGATGCTGCTGATGGCCGTGATCAGCAAACAGGAAATCGACGGTGCCATTCAGGACATGAATGAAACCACCGCCAGCGTCACCCGCCACAAGGACGACATCGCGGCCCTGATCCACGCCACCTACCGGCTGCGCACCAACGCCATCTACGGCCTCTACGATGAGGCCCTCTTCGCCCAGTTGCCGGCCCAGCTCTCCGCCGCCGAACAGGAGATTGGCGCCATCCTGACCAGACTGGTTGTCACCGGTGCCGAGCAGGACAACCGTCAGGTCGCGGCCGCCCTGCAGGCCTACCTCGGCCACACCCGCAGCAGCATGCTGCCCCTGCTGACCGCCAAGTACCAAGGCAGTGGCGATCCCGCCGCCTATGAGCAGGCCCGCCTGCACTTTCGCGATCTGGGGGAGGCGCTCATCAAGCAGATCGATGCCATGTCCGTCCACATCAATCAGCTGACCCAGACTGAGATTGCCGAGGAGCAGGCCCACTACCGCGCGACCCTGCTGCGCACCCTGCTGCTGATGGGGGGCACCCTGATCGCGGCCCTGCTGGGCGGCTGGTGGATCTCCGGGCGCATCGTGCAGCCCATCGGCCAGTTGCAGGAGGTGATGCACGCCGTCGCCCTCGGCCGCTTCAACGTGCGTGCCAATGCCGAAGGCAACAACGAGCTGGGCCAGCTCGCCAGGGATATCAACCGGACCCTGAGCCAGCTTGCCAACACCATCCAGACCCTGACCGGCATCAGTGGCAATGTGGCCTCCGCCGCCACCGAGCTTGCCGCTGTGATGACCCAGGCAGAGGTCAACGCCCAGCAGCAGCGCGGTGAGACCGAACAGGTGGCCTCCGCCGTCACCGAGCTGGCCAGCACCGCCGACAACGTCAACCACAACGCCGCCCTGGCCGACGAGCTGGCCCGGGATGCCAACAGTCGGGTCGAGCAGGGGCTGGCCCTGTTTGCCGAAAGCATCGAGGCCAACGGCCGCATGGCGGGCAGTCTGGAGAACGCCGCGACTGTGGTGGCCAGGCTCAAGTCCCAGTCCGAGCAGATCGGCAAGGTGATCGAAGTCATTCAGAGCATTTCGGAGCAGACCAACCTGCTGGCCCTCAACGCCGCCATCGAGGCGGCCCGCGCCGGTGAAAGCGGCCGCGGCTTTGCGGTGGTTGCCGACGAAGTGCGCCTGCTGGCCGCCCGTACCCAGGACTCCACCAAGGAGATCCAGGCCATCATCGAACAGTTGCAGAGCCAGTCCCTCTCCGCCAACAGCGGCGTGCAGCAGACCCTGGAGATCCTCGGCCACAACCAGCAGCTCTCCGCCGAGGTACAGGCCTTGCTGGGGGGCATCACGGACGCGGTCAACCAGATCAACGGTGCCAACGCCCAGGTGGCGACCGCGGCAGAACAACAATCCTGCGTCACCGCCGACATCAGCCGCAACCTCACCAACATCCACGAGATCGTGAACCAGAACGCTGCCGGCATCAGCCAGAGTGCCGCCGCCAGTCACGAACTGTCACAGCTCGCCGAGCAGCAGCGCAGGCAGCTCGCCCAGTTCCAGCTCTGATACTGCGAGGATCTCTTCGATACCGCGGGGCCCGGCGCAGGCCCCGCACTTGCCCCTCCCCCTTCACGCCTCCTGTTTAAAACGGGTTTTTGCCATCAAGGTGTCATTGGGGGCTGGGCTGCATTCGCAAATGTGGGTATGGTAGAGGCACGTCACTCCCCCTCATCGAGAGATCATCATGAGCCTGAAGTTCAAGAAACCCGCTTTTATCATGCTCGGCCTCATCGCCCTGCTCTCCGCACTCTGGCTCGATTTCTATCTGCCGGAACACACCATCGCCACCATCACCGGGGTGGAGGTGAAGCGCACCGACAAGGATGGCCCCATCAGCCAGAAGAACCCGGCTGACGGCCCCACCACCGACGTCTATTACATCTACACCGAGCGCCCCGGCGAGAAGATCCGGGTGTTTCGCAATGAAGACACCGAATGGGGCTGGCCCTTCTACTTCAAATTCAACGCCGCCGACGTCCAGGCCAAGGCCAAGTCCATGGAGTTCGAAAAACGCCTGGCCATCATCACCTCCTACGGCTGGCGCGTGAACATGTTCTCCATGTTCCCCAACGTCACCAAGATCGCGAGCACCGAGCCCGATGCCTCCACCTGGAGCTTCTTCCGCTGGTTCTGGTTCGGTGTCTGGGCCCTGGTGATGGGCAAGGCGGCCATCGCCACCTGGCGCTACTTTGATCGCCTCGAGGACGAGATATGAGCGAGCCGAGCAAGACCCGCACCAGCTTCTATCGCCGGCTCTACGTGGCTCACCTCATCAGTCAGGGCACGGACACCGTGCCCGCCATCATGGAGGCGACTGGCATGCCGCGCCGCACCGCCCAGGACACCCTCAGCGCCCTGGCGGAGCTCGACATCCAGTGCGCCTTCGAGCAGACCGAGGGGGCTCGCCATCTGCAGGGGCACTACCGCATCAGCGACTGGGGGCCCATCAATCCGGCCTGGATTGCTGCGCAGCTTCCCGTCATCAGGCAGACCCTGGGGTATCCCTGACACCCCGGACCCGGGTCTGCTCCCATAGAGAAGGGGCCAGCCTTGCGGCTGGCCCCTTTCTTGTCTGGCCTGATATCCCGTTGCCCTCCCCCGGACTCACTCCCCTTCGCCGAAAGACGCTTCCGGCAGCGGCTCCGCCGACTCACCCCGGGTGCAGTCGATGATGGAGCGCTTGGGATTGTTGGGGTCGCGCAGCAATAGGGGGGCCATCCCCTCGTCATGCAGCCTCTCGTCGGAAAATTCGCTGCCATAGGCGTTGTGGGTCAGCCTGCGGGCATTGGCGATGGGGGTATCCACGAAGAGGGCATGTACCTCGAAGGTGGAGGCTGGCACCAGGAAGCCGACGATGGGCAGGCCGTGCAACTCCTGATGGACCTTGTACCAGGCAAAGCCCTCGCTCACCTTGTCAGGGGTATACATGGCGAGCTGCGGATTGGCCGGGCGCCCGGTCTCGATGTCGAGATGAAGGGTATCCAGCTCGCAGGTCGCCAGCCCCTGCCACATCTTCTCGAACGGGGTCGCGCAACCCGTCAGTTGCATGCATGTCAGCAGCGCCAACGTCCCTTTCCACATTCCCAACCCCTTATCCGATGTCCAGGATGTCAACCAAATGAGCGCAGTCGCTGCACCAGCAACTCGATGAAACCGACCCTGTCGAGCCCCAGCAGCACCAGGGCATTGGCCGGTTTGCCGGTCAGGTCGTAGCGATCCACCACCGTCATGCCCAGGGTATGGGTCCCGCCGGTTTCGATATCGACCCGGCACTCCACCCCGTGAAACAGGGAGGGCGCCAGCAGCCAGGCGATGGTACAGGGGTCATGGAGCGGCGCGCCAGCAAATCCCCACTTGGGATCCCGATGATAGATCATGAAAAAGTCGAGCAGCTGTGCCACGCACTGCGCCACCGGGTTGGGAATGGCGCGTACCCGCTCGATATCCTCGTCCATCACCTGGGCCTCGTGGGTCACGTCCAGCCCGCACATGGTGATGGGCAGCCCCGACTTGAAGACCATATCGGCCGCTTCGGGATCCACATAAATATTGAATTCCGCCGCGGGGGTCCAGTTGCCCGCACCGGCGGCGCCCCCCATCAGTACGATGCGGGCGATCTTCTGCTTGAGCTCGGGGTGGGCCGCCAGCAAGAGGGCAATGTTGGTGAGCGGCCCGGTCGGCACCAGGGTGACCGGCTCCGGGCTCTCGCGCAGACATCTTGCCATCAGTTCAAGGGCGCTCATCGCCCAGGGAGCAAAGGCGGGATCCGGCAGCTCTGGGCCGTCCAGCCCCGATTCGCCGTGGACGTTGTCGGCGATGATGAGCTCACGGGCCAGGGGCTTGGCTGCCCCCGCCGCCACCGGGATGTCGTCGCGGCCGAGCAGGGTCAGGATGCGCAGGGCATTGTTGAGGGTCTTGTCCGGGGTCTGGTTGCCCGCGCTGGTGGTGACCGCCAGCACCTTCAGCTCGGGGCTCGCCAGCGCCAGAATAAGGGCGATGGCATCATCGTGGCCGGGATCGCAATCGAGAATAACGGGCAACGCCATGGACAGACTCCTTACAACATGACAGGGAGCCATACCTTAGCAAGAGATGGCCAGATGAACTCAGGAGGGAGTCACAAAACGCCTCAACCAACGAGATCAAGTACTTGGCGACAGGCCTTGGGAGCGGACATCCAGATTCGCCGCGCCGCCATCGTTCGGGTATGATCCCTCCCCCTTCATCGTCCGGCTGCCCCATGTCCGTCATCGTCGACACCTTCATCGCCCCGCCCTGTGCGGCCACCATCGAGATCCTGTTCGAGGATGCGCATCTGCTGCTCATCAACAAGCCGAGCGGCCTGCTGAGCCTCTCGGGCAAGAACCCGCAGAACCTCGATTCGGTCCATTACCGGCTGGTACAGGATTACCCCGGCTGCACCCTGGTGCACCGCCTCGACTTTGGCACCTCGGGCGTCATGGTGGTGGCCAGAAACAAGAGCATCAACGCCCTGCTCTGCCACCAGTTCAGCCAGCGCACCGTGAGCAAGGCTTACGAGGCACTGCTCTGCGGCCATCTAGCGGTGGATGAGGGCGTCATCGACGCATCCATCGCCAAGGATCCGGCGCTGTTCCCGCTGATGAGCATCTGCGCCGCCAGCGGCAAACCCGCCCGCTCACGCTATCGGGTGATGGAGCGGCTCACCCTGGAGGGGGCAGGCCAGCCGGTGCCATTGACCCGGGTCAGGCTGGTACCGGAAACCGGGCGCACCCACCAGCTGCGCATCCACAGCCAGTGGCTGGGCCATCCCATCCTGGGATGCGATCTCTATGGCGGCCTGCTCCCGCCAGGCTGCGAACGAGCCCCCAGACTGATGCTGCACGCCAGTGAACTCGGTTTTGTGCACCCGGTGAGCGGCGAGCCGATGCAAGTGCGCTGTCCAGCGCCGTTTTAGAGGCAATGGGTAGGAACAACAAGTGCAAGTGCGGCGGGATCAGTGAAATGCGTGACGGGAGAGGGAAAGCGGCAAACGGCGGATAAAGATAGGGGCCGCGCTTTCGCAACGGCCCCCACCCCCCACTCGGTACTCTTTGTTACAAAGAGGGCTATCAGATCAGCTTGCGGGCGGCGCCCAGCACGATCTTGATGGCATCAGATTCGGTTTTCGCCATGGTTTCGGCGTTCGGGATTTCCTGCTGGGTACGGTTCACGATGACACCGGCCACCATGCCCGCACGCAGGCCCTGGCTGGTACACATGGTCAGCAGAGTGGCGGACTCCATCTCGTAGTTCAGCACGCCCATGGCTTGCCACTCTTTCATGGAACCCTGGAAACGTTGTACCACGCGGCCGGATACGGTGTCGTAACGCTCCTGACCCGGGTAGAAGGTGTCAGAAGAAGCAGTGACGCCCACATGCAGCTTGGAGCCCAGCTCCTTGGCGGTGTTCACCAGGGCGGTGGTGCAGTCGAAGTCGGCCACGGCCGGGAACTCCATCGGCGCGAAGTGCAGGCTGGCACCGTCGAGGCGCACGGAGCCGGTGGTGACGATCACGTCGCCCACGTTCAGGTGCGGCTGGATGGCGCCGGTGGTGCCGATGCGCAGGAAGGTACGGATACCCAGCTGGGCCAGCTCTTCCACCGCGATGGAGGTGGACGGGCCACCGATACCGGTGGAGCAGATGATCACGGCCTTGCCGTCCATCTCGCCGCGCCAGGTGGTGAATTCACGATGGCTGGCCAGGTGCACCGGGTTGTCCAACAGTTCTGCGATGCGCTTCACGCGCTCGGGGTCACCGGGGACGATCGCCAGGGTGGCGCCTTGCAGATCCGCTTTTTTCAAACCCAAGTGAAATACATCAGACATAGTGGACTCCTGGTTGCGCCCCGCCGCATGGCAGCCGAGTGCAGTTAAGGTGATTCTTTACGGTACTTTCTAGCCGGTGTCCCCTCATCCGGGGAGGCGCCAACTATGGTCGAAAGCGCTTTCCAATTCCTTGATGCGCCTCACACTTCTGCGCTTCAAAGCTGACAAAAATGGCGCGAAACGTTTGCTAAGATGATGAATTTCTTGAAAAACGTTTTTACGTTCCTTTTGCACTCCCATCCCTTGTCAAGCCTTGAGCGACCGTCCATTCAAAGAGCGCGATCGAGTCCACAAAGTTGCAAACGAGATACCATTGACCCCTTCTCATCCCCTCCGACGCTGTTATGTTGGCGCCCGCATACCACTTAATGGCTAATCATACGGAGTCCATCATGGCGACATTCAAGTTCTACATTCCCGCAATCAACCTGATGGGGGCGGGCTGCCTGCAGGAGGCGGCAGCGGATATCCAAGGACATGGCTATCGCAAGTGTAGCCCGCCGCGAAAAATGAGAAATTCTTACGGGGAAAATGACCATCGACTGGAACATGGGATTTATCATTCTCGGCGATGCAGATTCCGCCGAGAATGAAAGATGCTATTGGCAGATGAATGCTTGAGTTTCTTGACGGGTTCGGCCACCTGGCGGCGTCACAAGATTGACCTGTGCATTACCTGAGATACAGAGGCTGATGACATGTTCATCTTCATCGTCGATATCCCGAGTACCATCCGGGCTGAAAGTGCTAGAGGTGATGCTGTTGGTTGCTGTCAGTGAGCTGGGGAAATCTGCACTTCTTACCAAAACCTGCTCTCCATTGTTCAGGACGTCATTTGCATTGTCGTCAATGAACACCAAGAAATGCGAGGGGTCTGCCGTTACGCAATTGTCGTTGGCATCAGCCAAACACGCAGTCACTACCGTCTGATTGTCAATTGCTTGGCTACGAGCGAATCTCATGTTTTTCAGTATGTTACGGGACTCGAAATGCAGAGCGTTTCCGCTGAGCAAGCTGGATAAAGCCGGGGCCCCAATACCGAGTAAAATGACGCCCAAACTGACCGCTATCATCAGTTCAAGCAATGTGAATCCTTTCACATTCTTCATAGCGATATCCTCCTTGAACAAATAAAGCCTAACCACTGATTGCCATATCGCCAGAAAAAGCCAACGTTTAACAGGGGTTTAAACCTCGATTTCATAGGTTGGTAAATCAGGTGCGGGCCCAATGATGGCGCCTCCCTGATAAAACGCCTTCTGGCCGATGGCCACCCCTCCCCCTCGCACAATCACCACGCCCCCGCCTGGGGTCTCCAGCGTGGTGCTGGTTCCAGTCGTTGCGGTGACGGTACCGACCAGCAGCGGGTCGGTACCGGGGATCAGCTCCTGGAACCGCTTGAACAGGTTCATACAAATCGCTCCACACTCAGTTGCTGGCGCACCGTCATGGCTCGGCCCTGCATTCCAGCCGCGACCCTGACCCCTCGGTTAAAGCCCTTCCAGCCATCAACCGCGATCAGCGCCCCGGGCAGGATGAGTCCGGTGTCGCTCGAGAGCGGCAGTTCGATGGTCTGGGTGCGCCTCGGCATGGTCTTGGCCAACCCCACCACCCCCTGGGCGCGAGCTGCCACCACATCGCACACCAGCGGGTGGGTGATGGCCGGAGCCTGCCGATCCCCTGCCGTGCCTTGGCGCAGCACCCGGGCATTGATGCCCTGATGGCCACCGCTCACATAGATGCCGTTCGCCGCCTGCCCCGGCTGGAAGTCGCTGCCCAGCGTCGTGATGATGGCGCGGGGGATGGCCACGTCTGCCAGCGCCCCGTCGAGCTGCCAGGGTATGGTCGGATAGCGCGGCTTGATGACCAGGTGCCGCTCGCGCTGGTGCGGCAGCACGAACCCACCCGCCGCCTCGGCCAGGTACTTGATCGCCACGATGGGAGTCTGGCTGTCGAGGCTGAAGAAGCCGCCAGGTACCAGCCAATCCGGCGCCTGCCAGTCCAGGGTCCACCCGAACGGCAGCAGCGCCTCTGCGAGCTGGGCCATGGTCGCCGCCCCGATCTCGCTCACTGCCTGGGGTAAGACATGAGTCGGTGACAAATAGGCCGTGCGAGAGCGCCCAGTCAGGGTCGCCGACTCGCGGGCAAAGCTCTGGCTCGACTGCCAGCCATCGCACACGCAATCCCACTGCTGGCCGTTGACATGGATGCTTACCTCCTCCTCGTCCGTCATTTCGGCCGCCGCGATGCGCGGGATCTGGGCCGTGAACTGCCAGGCCCAGGAGTCGGTATCGAGTTCGATGCTCAGCGAGGTGGCGGGAATGTCGAGCCCGTCCCTGACTCGCACTATCTGTGCTGCGTTGCTCACCAGGTAAACCCTCCGGGTTGGAATAACGATGTGGGCCTGCCCAAACCAGACAAACTCCAGGGAGGCATCCCCCCTGGGTCGGCTGAATGCCAGTAGCCCACTGCGGTGGCCTGGCTCGGGGGGAATAGGTGGCTTGGGGGGGAGAGAGAGACCCCAAGGGGGCTGCATCGCCTCCTCCCACCTGTCCAGCCAGCCCTTGAGCAGGGGCAGGCCCAGCTGCCACTGCTGGCCGCCCAGGGTGAACCCTTGCGGGGCCCCCTGCTGCCAGCTGCCGGGCTGCCACACATTGTCCTGGCGCGGCGGGTGGCGATACTCGTTCACCTGCCAGCGGCTGACCGGGGCCCCTTCGACCCAGAGCGAGCGGGTGACGACATGACCAGGCGGCAGGCTGTCGAACCCCTGGCCATGGCTCGTGCCCAGCGGCAGGGCCTCGTCAAACAGCCCCCGCACCGGCTCATCGTGGCGGGGCATCTGGTCGCTGAGATCCACCACCACCGCCATCAGCGGGCCGGCCTCCTGCCAGTCGGCCTGACAGGTCGCGGGGGTCATGGCAGGTCGTTGCCAGTCGTCGGCCACCGCCGTGGTCACCAGGGCGGCCCTGTCCCAATCCCCCGCGTTGGTGTGGCTAGGCCCCCTGAACACGTTGATGTCATGGCCAGCTTCGAAGTCGTGCAGCACCGCCTGGACGGTGCTGGCCAGGGTGGCCTCGATGACCACGGTGGCGCTGACGGTGGTCACCGGCGCCGCCGGTTCGGCGGTCAGGTGGCCGGGGTGAACCAGCCCGGCCGAAATGCCAGGCACCGGCGCGGCACTCTGCCCCTGTAGCACGGCGGGCAGCACCAGTCCCGGCGAACAGGCCAGGCTGGGGGGCAAGCTGGCGCCCTGCAACACCGCCAGATAACGGGTGACATGGGCTGGGTTCAGCTCAAGGTGCCCGCCAGGCTTACGCGCCTTGTTAAGCTCCAGGTTACCGTCGATGGGTCTGGCCATAAGGCGCTCCGCTTGGGCTTGGCTTAGGGTTCGGTCAGGCTGGCGCTATTGATGCGCACCATGGCACCAGCAAATAGCTCACTGGCGGGGATCTCGATGTCGGCGCCGCTCTCCGGTGGGCCCACGTCGAGATCCGCCACAAAGTCGCCATCCCGGTTGGCGATGCGCCCCCAGGCATGGACGCCGCTGCCGGTGACCATCTGCTCGGCCAGCGGCTTGAGGGTCAGCACCCCGCCCGTCACGCTCTGGGCGCAGGGGTGGGGGAACTGCAGCGCCACCAATAGCGCCTGGTCGGTGATGGCGGCCCCGGGCGCGGGTCTCGGGCCGGTGTAAATCTTGAGGGTAGCCGCGCCCGCGCTGCCCTCGTCGATGGCGGTGGCCAGCAGTTGAACGCGGCTGGTGCGCAAGGGCTCGGCAAAGGTCAGCATGGCGGCTCCTTTACTTGAAGTAGGGGGTGGGGGTGAGCAGGTCAGCGGCGACCGGGGCGTAATAAAACTCGAACGTATCCTGCGCCATGACCAGGTAGCGGTTGGTCAGCAGCAGGTGATCGAACCGGTAGTTGCCCTGCTCATCGCTGAACGTGATGCCCTGAATGGCCAGATCGCGCCCCAGCAGCACCACCCGCCTGCCAGCCACTCCCTCGCCGTCAATGGTCACCTTGCTGGCGATATAGCCGAGCAAGATGGGGGGCTCGGCATGGCGCAGGGCAGTGCGGCAACGTCCAATATCGACGCTGGTTTTCCAGGTGACGGCGGGGGGCGAGGAGATCGCCCTCCCCTCCGGGTTGATATAGCTGGCGGTGGCCGTCATCACCCTGGCCACGGCGTTATCAGGCAGTACGGTGTTCATCGCCATGGCCCCGCAATATCAAAGCCGATCAGCCGTTCAGTGTTGCGGTATTCGGTATAAGCGAATCCCTGGGCGTCCTCGAACTTACCAGAAGATCCAGACAGGTCTATGGCGCCGGCCCCCTTCAGAATGCGCAGCAGGGATCCCGGTTTGGCGGGGTCGTGGGCGATGTTATAGCGCCACAGCCGCAGGTCGTTTTGCAGCGGTGCCAGCACCCCGGGCAAGAAGCCACGGATGGCTTGGGCGGTTTGCTCCACGATGGGGATCTTGCCGTCGTTGAAGTAGACCCCGTTATCGGGCGCATTGGGGTAAGCCACCCCCGCCTGGTAGGGGCAGCCGAAGGCGTAGCCGATGCCGAGCAGCAGGCAGTTATCCGAGCCTGGCAACTGGTGGTGCATCCTGGCAATCGCAAACAGGGTTCGCCGGTTGATCCAGGCTTGGTTGGAGGCATTCCCTACCGAACCCACCAAAGTGCCAAATTGCAGCACATCGTTATAAATGGGATAGCCGTTGGTGCTGGCCAGCCTGGTCCCCCAGTGATAGCCACTAGATTGGATCGGGGTCAGGATCCCGGTCAGCACGCAGTGATAGTTGTCGTTGGGGCGAATACTGTTGATGTCGCCAAACATCAGCACAGCGGCCATTTTGGTCGAGCTATAGCGCGGCAGGAAGTAAAACAGCTTGTCGTCGGCCACCAAATCCCACTGCTGCTCGCCGGTGGCATAGGCATGGGACGCCGGCCAGGCGAACTCCTTGACCAGGCTGTAGGTGTTCACATCGGTGACGTTCTCCACCATCTGCGCCTTGGCGTAGTAGTAGCGAAAGCTTGCCGTACCGTTCCAACCAGAAAACGCCGTGTTGTCGATGCGCAGCCGCAGCGCCGTGGCGTCGGCCGCAATGCGCTTGAACACCGCCACCGTGTTGGTGCCATCGACAAACTCCAGCTCCCAGCCTGCCGGGGCCACCTTCATGGTGCCACCGGCCCCTACTGCAGACGGGGTGCCGACAGGGGCAAAGGTCACCGTGGTGGTGGTCACCGAGAGTACGCGATACTCGCCGTTCCAGCTCAGGTTGACGCCCTCGATCGCCACGATGCTGTCCGGCAGGAAGCCGTGGGCCAGGGCGAAGGTGACGACCGCCAGGCCGCCATTCATAGTGATGGACTGGATGGGGTTGATATTGAACCCGGTCACCAGGCAGGCTTTCAGTACCGAGATCAGGGTGCCCGCCGTGCCATTGCCGGTGTCGGTTGACAGCAAGGGGGCGCCCCCCATTGCCTCGCAAAACCATTTTACGGGATGGGCCATGGTTTTCTCCTGTGAGGTGGCTCAGGGCGGGGCAGATTGCCCCACCCGGTTAACGGTTGACGTTGCCGCGCAGCTGCAGCTCGAACTTGTCGGTCTCCTGCGCCGCCACCGACTGCAGGATGGTGCGGATCACCCAGAGCGGGTACGCCGCCGCCTGGGTGGTGAAGCGCAGTACGTTGCCGCCCGCCCAACCAGCCCCCCATCCCCGCCTGTCCAACCTAAAATAGGGCTGGCCGTTGTTGGGGTTGATGGGGGCCAAGTCGGTGTTCACGTCCCCCGCCGCAATCTGGCCTACATGCTCCCCGACCAGCACAAAATTGGTGCTGGAGGAGAAGATGATGGCCCAGCGCTCCTGCAGGGTGGCGCGGTTGGTGACCTGGATCGGGTAGTCGGTGTCGTTGTACTGCGCGGTGGACTGGTCGCCATCCACATAGTCCTGCCATTTGTTGGTCCAGGTTTTCTGATCGAACAGGTTGGTGTAGCGCGCCCACAAGTCGCCGATGATGAGCGCACTCGATACCAAGGTATCGGCGGCGTCATAGGCGTGGGACAGGGGCCTGGCCAGTCTGAGCCGGCCCGAGATCTCCACGTCGCTGACCAGGCTCATGTCCTCGATGCGGTGCACCACGTAGAGCGGTTCGGTGTAACCGGTCAGGTTCAAGGGGCTGGCAAGCGTCACCACGCCGCTGTCCAGGTTGACGCTGTAGAGCGCCTGGGCCAGCTGCTTGCCGTCCTTGTCCTCCACGTGGGCATGAGCCAGCCGTTCGCGGCCGGTGTTGAGCTGTTGTCCGGCACTGACCCCAAGGGGGAAGGCGGCCTTGCGGGTGCTGTGCACCACCACGATGTTGCCGGTGCGGATGAACGGCACCCGGCCATCGGACGGCAGCCGCACCGGATCCAGCCCGATGATGTCGGCATCGAGGGGCAGATAGCTGAACACCACGCAGTTAAAGCGGATGGTGTCGGCCACCAGGCTGAGCGGGCGCCAGATCTTGCCATCCTCCCCCACCGCCTCGGCGTCATACCAGGGCTCCCCCTCGTTGCCGGCGGCCGTGACCTTGCGGCCAAAACGCACCGTCGCCACCCCGGTCTGGAAGTTCACCCGCCCGTCCATGTCGGTGGTGGTGAAATAGCCGTCGCCGTCCGCCGTCGCCTCGATGCGCCGCCCAGTGACGGTATTGGCGCTAAGGTAGAGACTGCCCGGGGCCACCGGGGCGCCCGGGGTGCGGAAGGTCACCGCATCCACCGACTGGGCGCTGAACGAGGTGGCCAGGGATTGCAGCGCCGGCTGGGCCGCCTGCCCTGCTGCCCAATCGGCCAGCACCGCCAGCCCGTTGCTGTAGTCGATGGTGCCCGCTTGAATGCCGGCGCCAGTCTCCGGGTCCGGGTTGCGATAGAGCAGCCCTTGGCGGTCCACGTAGGTGCTCCCCCCTAAGGTGAAGCGCATCGAGCCCTCCAGGATCGCCTCGGCAAAACCGGGGGTCACGTCGATACGCAGCGCCTGGGCAGTCAGGGTCGCGTTTTGCGCCAGGGCGCTGTTGTTGTTGCGGTAGGTCACATCGACCCAGCCTCCCTCGCCATCGGGGAAGGTGTAGGCGGTGTTGATGTACTGGAAGCCGGTCAGGGTCCAGCGCATGTCGGTGTACCAGGTGCCCGTCACCGGGTCCTGGTGACTGCCAGCCGGTACCCAGGCATAGGTCGGTTCTGGCAGCAGGGCGGTGCCGTCCGGCATGAAATGCAGGGTGCCGGCGCCGTAGTCGATGGCGCCCAACACGTTGCCGCTGGCGTCTTTCAGGTTGCCCTGACCATCGTCCTGCAGCGTGATGATGGGGTCCTTCTTCTCGATGGAGAGGATCTGCTCAGATGCCGCCACGATGTTGTAGAGCGCGTTGAACTTCACCCGCACCGACCCCGGGGTGAGGTTGAGCGCACCGCCGCCGTCACCGTCTAGGGTGATGGAGAGGTGCCCCACCTGGCCGGGGGTGCTGAGGCGCCCGGGCTCGATGTGGCGCTCGGTCACCGGCTCGCCGTACTGGTACTGGGCCACGTACTCCTGGCCCAGCGCCGGCAGGGTGATGTGCTCCAGATCGATGATGCCCTCGGCATAGTCGATGGTGCCGGTGATGTCGCCCCGGATCCGCCCATCCCCCACCGCATCGTTGGCGGTCAGGCCCGCGCCCCAGGTCAGGATCAGGCTCTTGGGGGTGATGCCGGTGTGGGGCAGCTGCCAGGCGCTCTTGCTGATGCTGATGGCCTGGCCGCTGCGGTTGGTGTAGTTGACCGGGGTGGCCCAGCTGAACAAGATCGCAGTGTCCACGTCCGGCAGCGCCCCCAGGGTCAGCATGACCGAGCCGGTGGCCAGGTTGGCCATACCGGTCCCGTAGGACCTGTCTGCCCCGAACAGCTCGCCCCGGCCGTTGTCCTTCAAGTCGTACCATTTGCCTTGCGCCATGAACGACACCGTCAGGGTGCCCGGCGCCGGGGTCGGCTGCAGGGTGATGGTATAGGCATAGCCCCGGTTGTTGGCCTTGATCTCGATCTGGGCCGTGTCGGCGATACGCGACGGGCGGGCCGCCGGCCAAAAACTGACGCTCTTGCTCGCGGTGCCGTAGTTCGGGCACTGGGCGTTGAACTCCAACTGGCCCCGACCGTAGTCGATGGCTCCCACCACAGACCCGGCGACAACCAGCTCGCCCCCCTTGTCGGTGATGGTGGCCGCGCCGATGGTGATGCTGAGCGTCCCCGGCTTGACGCCCGTCCCGAGGAACAGACCCCGACTCGGGGCGATGCTGGCCACGGTCGAGAAGGTGACCAGGGCCTTGCCGGAATCCACCAGGCTGGCCAGCTCGCCGGCGGCGGTCAGGTCCACCGCCGGGGTCTCGCTCCTGGCCGCCGGCACCAGCTGGGTGAAGATGGTCTTGGCCTTCACCTGCATGGCCCCAAAGGCCGCATTTTCCGCGAGCTTGGTGGTGGCGAAGTAGTTGGCCGCATCGGCCACCACGGTCTCGCGCAGGGCGGTCTTGAGGTTGGTCACCACATCATAGGGGGTCGGCTGCTCCCCCTCGAAGGTGTAGCGCAGCGGATCCGCCAGCTTGCAGGTCACCACGTTGCGGGTGAACTCGCCCACCCCGGGGATCTGGAACTTGGCCAGTTGCTGGGTCACTTCCAGCACCCGAACATACTGCTCGAACTCGCCGGCCTTCCCCTCGTTGCCGACCAGCACCAGGGTCTCCCCCACTTCCGGCAGGCGTACCTCGACCCGCTGGAAGAAGCGGATCGCCCGCTGCCCTTCCAGCTGGGTGTCGTACAGGAAGCCGCGCCACTTGGGCCCACGGGCCAGGTAGCGCTCCAGCACGTCGCGGGCAGCGTCCCGGGTGTCGTGGTGGTCCTCGGTGCTCATCAGGCACAGGCCCACGTTCGGGTCGCTCGGCGGCAGCAGCACCGTGGTGTTAGCACCGTAGTAGGTGTCGGTGTCGTCGGTCTGCACCGCCAGAAAGGCCTTGCGCAGGTTGACCACCCCATAGGCGCGGTCGAGATCGCTGACATCGGGAAACAGACTGTTGTGCTCGCCGCTGACGATTTCGTGGCCGGTGACCCGGCCGCCGCCGTCCGTGGTGTCAGTCAACCGCTGACTGGCCATCAGTTTGATGTCGCCGGAATGAATGGTCATCGGATCACCTCGGTGAAGTTAAGAGTCAGGGCATAGGGTTCACCCGCTTCGGGGTCAGCCATCTCGATCAGAGGGGTGGCCACGATGCCGGGCCGACGCCAGAACACCTCCCGCTGCTGCCCATTGAGCAAAGTGAGGGTCATCAGCTGGGCCACCTGGGCCTCCAGCGCTTTAAGCAAGAGCACCGTGGTGCGGGGGGCATGGCCCACCAGGGTGATGGGGCGCCCCTCCGGCGTGGCCGTTTCCTCGACCAGGAGAGCGCCAGAGAGCGTCGGCGTGACAACCTGCTCGACGGGCGACCAATCGAACTCGTCGCGCCAAACGAGATCATCGGGCAGGAACAGCCCGTTTAAGGTGACGTTCATGAGCGCAATCCTTGCTGTTTAAGGAGGTTGATAAGGGCGGCAGCATTGGCCTCATCGGCCTGAACTTCGGCCCGGGCGGAGCCTGATCTCAGCTCGATGATGATCCGCTGGGGCTGCCCCTGGGTGAACGAGGTTTGGGAAGATGGCCCGGCTTGACTGGCAGCCGAGGTGGTGGTCTGCGCCTTCTCTGCTTCCTTGGCCTGGGCTTTGCTCAGTTCCTGCTGGAGCTTGGTGCGCATGGCCTCCATCTCCTTCTGGAACTTCTCTGCGTACCATTTGCTCCACTCGCTATAGGCCGGGATGTCCCTGACCTTCTGGCTGTAGCGGGCCAGCTCCTCTTCCACGCCTGCGAGGGTGTTGGCCAGGGCATCGGCATTGCCCCGCAGGTTGTTGATGTCCACTGTCTTGTAGAAGAACGAGCCGGCGCCCACGGTGCGGGTGACGTCCCCTCGGCCCCCACCGGCACCGCCCCCACCACCTGCAGAGGCCACAGCATTACCGGTCTGCTCTGCCTCTTTCTGTACGCCGCGAAGATTGGATCGCATGGCATCGGTGGCACTCTTGGCCTTGGCGGCGGCCGTGTCGAAGCCATCGCCGATCGCCGCCACCGCCTGTTTGGCATCGCCGCTGCCCCCCTTCACCTTGCTCATGGCGTCGGCAGCGATGGCCATCGAGCGGGTGATGCCATCCCCGGTGAGCTGGCCCTGCTTGGCCATCGCCTGCATGCGCTCGATCACCGCATCGATCTCGGCCTTGTTCTTCGCTTGGTTGAACGCCGCCGCCAGGGCTTCTTCACAGGCTGCCGAACTAGATCCGGTGTATTGCACCAGGGTATCCAAGACGCCGAGCGTATTCTGGAAACTGGCGCCGATACGACCATTAGCCCGCTCGAAGTCCAGCCCCAGCTCATCAAATGCCTTGGCCAGCTTTGCCGGACCATCCGCCGCCGTCTGCTTGGCCACCGTGTTGATTTCGGCAAGATAGTCGCGGGTCTGCTTGGCTTCATCGCCCAACGCCTTAACGGCGGCGGCCCCCGCTCGCCAACTGCCGGTCGCCTCGTCGTAATGCACCTTGCCCTCGGCGACCAGGCGATCGAGGTCTGCCATGCTGGTGATGGCCAACCCCAGCTCGGCAGAGAGGGCCGCCAACTGGCCATTGAGCTGGGCCTGGGTTTGCGAGCGCTGGGCCTGCGCTTCTCGCAGCGCCAGCTCGGCCTGCACCAGTTGGCGCAGGGCGTTGGCGAACTGGGTAATCTGGATGATGGATTCCACCGTCACGGCAGCCAGCACAGCCCTGATGGCCATGCCCAGCGCCCGCACGCCGATCGCCGCCCCGGCCGCTGCCGTCCCTGCCGTGGTCATGCCCCCCGCCGCCGTGGCCGTCGCCGCAGGTAGGGCGATGAACTGGCCGTAGAGGCCGCGCAGATCGGCAATCCAGCCCGCGATTTTCAGGCCATACCAGGCCTGAGCCATCACCAGCAAAGCATCGCGCCAGGCATAGACGGTCTGGATGAAGGCCTTGATGGACTCCCCAAGCCCGACGATGCCGTCGGAGAGGCGCTGGGCCCACACCTGCAGGCGACCATCCTGGGCCATCTGGTCGAATTCACGGTTCAGGCTGGCCAGCTGGTTCTTGAGCCAGGTCAGCGCCCCGTTCTCTGCCACCATGCGGTAGAACTTGGCCAGGTTGTCCTGGGCGTTGGAGATAAGCCCCGAGAGCAGGCTCATGTTGTTGGCCGCCGCCCCGCTCGACTGGGCGGCGATCTCGTTCATCAGCGCCTGGATGGTGTCCCGGCCGAGCTTGCCTGCTTCCGAGAGCTTCTGCAGCTCGGCGGTGTTCTTGCCGGTGACCTGCTCCAGCAGTTGCCACACCGGCACACCGCGCTCGATCATCTGCAGGATCTCCTCCCCCTGCAGCTTCTGCTTGGCCCAGGCTTGGCCCAGCGCCAGGGAGATACCCTGCACCTCCTCAAAGCCGCCGCCGAGCTTGTAGGCCTGATCGACGATGCCCTGCATGGCGCCGTTCATGGGGTCGATGCCAAAGGCCTTGAGGCGCACGAAGACCTGGGTCACCTCGTCGAGCTGCAGCGGGGTGTTCTTGGCGAAGTCCTGGATCCAGGCAGACGCCTCTTTGCCGCCGGCAATCGACCCCATCACCGCCTTGAGCTGCACACTGAGCCGCTCGGCCTGATCGCCGGTTTGGAACATGGCCATCAGTTGGGTGGTGAGGGTCTGGATACCGAACCAGGTACCGGCCATGGCCACCAGGCGGCCGGTCAGGCTACCGATGGCTCCCTGGAAGCCGCCAGCGCCTTGCGCTCCCTGCACCAGGGAACGCCCCAGCCGTTCGGTCTGGGCCGCGCTGCCCCGCAGCTCCCGCTGCAGTCTGTTTTGTTCTTGGGCAAGGTTGCGGGTATCGAGCCCGGCTTGGGAGAGACCGGCATGCAGGCGGCTATGGCTGGCAGCCTGGGCGACAAGTTGGCGCTCCAGTTGCTTGACCTCGGAGGCCAGCAGCCGTTCCTGGTCGGTGAGCTGGCGAGCGCTACCTGCCGCCCCCTGCTGCTCGCGGCGCAGTTCGGCCAAGCGGTCCCGGGAGAGCACGGTGGCCAGTTCGAGCTGGGTCAGGGCGCGGCCGCTGGCTTCGAACTGAGCGATCATGTCCTGTTGCTGACCCAGAGTTTCCAGCGTCTGCGCCAGCAGCTCGGTCTCGGCGGCCGTCTCGTCAGATAGGGGGCCCAACTCCTGCACCTGCCCCGCCAGCGCGGCCAGATCCTCGCGGCCGGTGACCTTGGCCGCCAGCTCTAGCGCGAGTTTGAGGGTGGAAGAGGTGGACATGGGGCATTCCTGAGAGATTCAGATATGCCCTATGGTAAAGAGGTGGTCGAATGGTTGGATTTATTGTGAATTACTGAGATGCGTCACAGGCAAACGATAATGTTCGATTAAACTGAACCAGTTAAAATCAGACTCAAAAGGGAATTTAACATGAATGATCCAATGTTATTGGCCAGCCGCTTAAAGGAACTCGCTAAGCTGGCCTCACAAGCAAACACAGAGTTTGAAAAAGCTGCTGTGTATGCTGCTACATCATCAATCCAAGCAGAGTTTGATGCTGTCGAAAAGGATTTCGATGGCTACACCCTAGAAAAGGTTTTTCAAGCTTGCAGACACATCTGTGCAGCTGTCGGTTATGACACTACAAACGGCCATGAAAGCGACCAGCACATTGTCTGGGCATATGGGAGTATCTCATCGCTAAAAACTCAGCTTGAATCACGCACTCGGGAACAGTAGTCATACTATTAATATAAAGTTAAGGACGAAATAATGTTGACTGAAAATGAACTACTTACTGCACTGACTACGACATCTAGACAGTACATTACTCTGACAGCCAAGTATTCTGAGTTTGCTGAAAATCTTGAACATGCTTTTGGATCGCCAAGATCCGAATTGAAAGGACTGTCAGTAAAGCGTACTCCTGATACAGCTACTGTTGACATCAATTTTGTTGGTATCTCATTACGGCTTGTGTTTTCAACCGGAATTAGAAAGGAAGAACCAAACAGAATTATTGGTATAGTCCGCTGCTATTCATTAGAAACATACCCCGAGGAAAAATCTGTGGATACCGGTGGCTTCACATTTAAACCAAATGGTGATTCTGACTTAATAGATCCCTCAGAAGATGAGCCCCTCAATATCACTCATCACCGGTCGGCTTGGCATATTGGCATGCATCTAATTCACGAAGCATTGATAAAATAAGCGGCTATAAAAGAACTGTACTCATGCAGAACGGCGGGTCTCCCCGCCGTTTTCATTCCCCAACCATCACATCGTCTCCGGCCGATCCACATAGAAATGCGCACTATCGCCATCCTGGGCCAACAGCTCCCCTTCCAGCTCGATCTCGATGGGATTGGCGCTCAGGAAGTCCACAGCTTTCTTGGGGGCCAGGCTGGCGCGGGACACCGTCAGTACAATGGACTCCCCGCCGATCACACTGCGCCCATCTAGGGTCAGCTTCGCCCTCACCTCCGGCTGCATAAATTTTCGACTACAGTGTACATGATTGACTCCACGGGCCATTAATGATGAGAATAACAAATGGAAATTTTCAAAGCATCGGTTAAATACAATCACCTAAAAGGTAGCGCTGCGGCTGATCGTGCTGATATGACTGACGCGGAAAAATGGCTAAAATATAATGGTCATATCAATGATGATCATGTTGTTGTTGGTATTTCTATGTGGACGGGGGAAAACCGTGGCACACATAGGGACCCTGTGAGTGTTACATTCCTAGTCACTGGATTAAACGGGTATACAAGCATTCCAGAAATGCTTCAATCTTCCGGAGAACCAATCAAGGTCAAAGAAATTTGCCTTGATATGAATATTGCTGACTTCCTTGCGCTATTTAAACGGTTAGATATCACACTCTCATATGGGGGGCTGATTGAAGGAAAGAGTTATAAATTGAGTTAAAAAATCTAGCTAAAGACATCAATTGACTCCATGCAGACAAACGGTTGGGGTTGGTGAAAACGGCGGGTCTCCCCGCCGTTTCTTATTCCCCAACAATCACACCGTCTCCGGCCGATCCACATAGAAAGGTGCGTCCTCGCCATCCAGGGCCAACAGCTCCCCCTCCAGCTCGATTTCGATGGGCTTGTCGCTCAGGAAGTCTACCGCCTTCTTGGGGGACAAGCTGGCGCGGGGCACCGTCAGCAGGATTGCCTCCCCACTGATGACGCTGCGCCCATCCAGGGTCAGCTTCGCCTTCACCTCCGGCTGCACGTTGCCGGCGATGCGGGTGCCGGTGATGGCGTTATAGCTGGCGCTGACGGTCACCGGGCCGCCATCTGCCACCGCCCCCGCCTTGGTGGCCCGCAGCAGCCCCAGGGCATAGTTGATCTCAAAATCGGTACCGAGCACCAAGGCGGTGGCCCCCTCCTTCACCACCAGGCCGGTGGCCGAGAGATTGGTCTTGCCCAGGCTTACCCACTTGGGGTGCGCCGGCAGAGTCACCGGCAGTTCAGTGAGCGTCCCTGCTCCCTGGTTGATCGGGCTCTCCAGCCCCATAAAGGCGGCAGCCAGCAGCACCGGCGGGATCTCGCTGGTCTTGATATTGACCGTGGCGGGCTTGGGCACGAAGTAGCTTTCCCGCGCCTGGCCCAGCTTGTGCTTGCGCTTGCTCGGGATGCTGATCTTCTCGCTGTCCGGTTTGACTTCCAGGCTGTTGACGTCCACCGGGCCAATCACCCCATTCGAGACGTTGTTGGTAAAGGTCTCGATATAGAGATCCCCTTCCAGGTGCAGTGTTTCGCTCATGACCGTTCTCCCTTGAATTTCACTGTCGTCTTGAAGGCAAGGGGCAGATAGACCACCCCACCCTTGTAACTCGGCTTGACCAGTGCGCTTTCACGCCGAAAGGTACTGTCACCGCAGGCCCGACCGGCCACGGCCTGCAACATGCGCCCCAACCACACCCCGGCGCTGACCTCCTTGGGGGTGGCTCTATGCACCAATACCAGCAGCCAAACCTGATCGAACGCGCTTTGCCGCCCGCTTTGGCTGCTCTCGCTCTCTCGCTCTCCCTGGTAAATCACATGGATGGCCGGGGTGTGCTGCCCCAGGTTGGCCACCGCCTCCAGGTCGGTGGCCACAAACACCTCCTTGAGCCCCCGGGTCTTCAAAGGCAGCAGCAGCTCGCGCAACCGCTCCCCCGCCGCCAGGTAGTCGAGTTCAGGCGTGGGGGCACTCATAGGAAGCCCCCACTTCCCCGGCCAAAGACCCGACCATCAGACTGCAGCTGGGCCAGATTCTGGCTCTCCACCTGCTCACCATCGGCCGCCAGCCCCAGCGCCAGCTCCCCCTTGCCCACCGATTTGAGGAAGGCCAGGGCCGCCTCATTGCGTTTGGCTATCTGCTCCGGCGCCTGCTCGCCATAGAGGCGGTGGCGGGCGATGTCGGCGCAGATGGGCACCAGGGCGCTCGGGACATGGGCAAGCGGCAGCGGGTAACGTCCCGCCAGGTAGCCGTCGATCAGGGCGCTGGCGTCCTGCAGGGCGATGGTGATGGCCGCGCTATCCAGCTCGCCGGCCGGGGTCATGGCGAGGCGCAACAGCTCCGCCTCGCCAAAGCGGGTCACCATATCGCTGACACTGGCGTACATATCAGGCGCCCTCTGTCACGGGGTCGGCAGGCGACTCAGTGGTGACGCCAGCCTCGTCCTTGACCGGGTATTGCACCTCGGTCGCCGCAATGGCAGCCGCCAGCTCGGCCTTCTTCATGCTGGCGGCGCCCGGGATCGCCATCTCCACGGCCAGTTCGCGCAGCTCATCGACCTTCATCTCGGCCAACGGGGTGACCTTGCCATCCAACGTGGCGACGCCCGCCAGATAGCCCGAGCCAGTCAGGCCGCCCACTGCTGCGTCCAGATCCCCGTCCGTCTGCGGTGCATCAGCCGTCGCAGGGGCGACGTCTTGACCCAGGCGGGTGACCACCAGGCGCGGATCGGCCTCCAGGGCCTCGCACTGCACAGGCGACACAACCCGCTCAGACTTGCCAGGTGCAATCGCCAAGCCCGCGCGAAAATAGATCTGACGAACCGTTGATGTGATGCCAACGCGAATAGCCTGTTCCATCTCGTGTTCCATCTCATGTTTCCCTCTGTCTCGTTCAATCCAGGATCCGGTTTAAACGGGGGTTAAACGCCCGCACTGCACTCGCTTAACCCCACCGTTAAACAGCTCGGTGTCACTTACAGGTAGTCAGCCACCACCAGCTCCAGCTTGCCCTTGAGCTCGTTGCTGGAGCTCTCGGAGAGCTCACGCTCCAGCATCTGGGTCGCCAGCTTTTCCAGGGAGGCTGGCACCACCAGCAGGGTCGGCTTGATGCCGAGCTTGCGGCCGCCGTCCGCCTGGAACTCCCGCATCCGGCTGTAGGCATCCCACAGGTTGTCGGGGGTCAGCGCCCGCCTGTTGGCGAACGCCAGCTGCCAGAAGCCAAAACCGGCGGCGTCGCGGCAGTCCACCCCGTAGCGGAACTCCTTGCGGGTGAACACCGCCTCGTCGTCGATCTTGGTCATGGCGATGAGCTCGGGGGACTTGCGATCCTGGAAGATGATCGGCTTGAGGGCGCGGCTGGTATCGAGCAGGAACCAGGGCTCACCGGTATAGGCGCCATCCACCACCAGGTTGGCCACCAGCGCCGGGGTGCCGGTGCCATCGACCTTGGGATAGACCGGGTGATCGGTGTCGAAGAAATACTGGGCGTCGTAGCAGGGGGTGGTGAAACCGGCGCCCAGCAAACCGAAACAGAGCTCGTCGGGATGTACCCCGGCCGAGCGCCCCATCTCGGCGAACAGCGGGGCATAGATGCCCAGCTCATCGTCCGCGATATCGTTGCGATCGACGGCCACGGTGGCTTCGAAGTCTTCGTTGACGATCTGGTAACCGTGGGTCTTCATCGACTCAATCACCCGATCCCCGACCCACTTGCGCAGGGACGGGAACTTGCCGAGCCAGCCATAGGTGTTGGACTTGGTGGTCGATTTGATCACGGTGGCGATCTTGGTGTACTGGGTCGGCGCCTCGCTCTTGGCGTCTTCAAAGTTCTTCTTGAAGCCGGTGAAGAGGGACTGCAGCAGCGCGGGTGTAATCATGGCCATGGTCTATTCCTTCTCTGGTTAAACGGAACTGCCTTCGCGTGAAACGGGGCTTGCTCAGGCCTTGGCCTTCGCAAAGTCCTCGTGGCTGATGCCGAGCTGGTCGGCGGCGTACTTGTCTTCGGCCGAGAGCACGGCCTCGCCCTTCTTCTCCGGCAGGGTGACGGCGGCGGTCTGGCTCGCCGTGAGCGCAGCGATGGCCGGGCGCGGCTCCAGCAGCGCCTTGAGGGCGGCCACCCCCTTCTGGGCGGCGTAGGCGGTCAGGTACTCCTCTTCGGCCGCCACCACCTTGCCTGCGGTGCGGGCCTCCTTGATGAGGGTCGCGGCGTCGGTGGTGTCCACCTGGGCGGTCAGGGCCGCCACCTGGGTGACCAGGGCGTTGTAGGTCGCCACCGGCACGAATTGCGCCAGGTCAACCTGGCCTCCTTGTTCTACTGACATCGTCTGTGCCTTGAGGGCGGCCAGAGCGGTTTTCTCGGCCGAGAGCGCGGCCTCCAGCTCCGGTGTCTTCTTGGCACTGGCCTGCAGGCTGTCGAGCTCGGTAAGCGCCTTCTGCAGTTGCTCGTCGGTCGGGTCACCGGTCAGCTCGATGCCGAGCTTGGCCAGCAGCTTTTTCAGCAGTTCATTCATGGGAGTCTCCTTGTGTACCGCATGGGCGGGGGTGGCCGGCTGGCCGGGTTGGGAAGCGGGTAGCGCACTGAGCGACGCCAGCGCCTGCATACCCACCACCCCGGGGTCGTTAGTGATGGCAGTCATGCGCAGCTCCAGGGGGCGGCCCTGAGCGTCATAGGGGAAGACGGCAGAGAGGAAGCGATACTCTTTGGCAGCGACCAGGGCGGCGGCCCGCTCGGTCCAGCGGGGTTTGATAAAGAGGCCCTGGCCCTCGCGCCACTCAATTTCGTCGCCGTTGTACCAACCGGCCGCCGGGGCTGGCTGGCCGTTCTGATCCACCTTGAGGGTCTGGTGGTCGTAGTCGATGAGGATGTCTTGGCCGAGCGCCTTGGCACGATTGATCAGGGTAGTGGCGATGGTCTTGTCGAGCTGCCAGTGGCCACCAGGCACATCGAAGGGGCGACCGTCACGGGCTTTGAAGGGGCCGACCGGCAGCAGCTGATACCAGCCATCGCCTTGGGGGGTGAGCTGCGCATCGAGGACCGCCAGCCGCTCCCCGCTTGCGGGGTGGGTATGGAGGATGGCCACGATGGGCGCTGAGTATGGGGTCTTGGATATGTTCATGCCGCCATTGTGCGGCGGCATGAGGAAGGAAGGGGTTTATGGTGGGTTAATACTATCTATTATCAGAGGATTTATCACAAGATAATCGCTCCAGAGATAAGACAAACTGAATACCTACTTTTACTGCTCCAATGATGTACCACACTTGATAAAATGCTGATGTGGTCATAATAAAAACAAGCTCCATTTTCAACCCAAAGGCAATACATGGTGGCACTGTCATTGCTGTCGTAAATACGATGCCGAACTTAGCCACAATCCCAATTACAACCATGACTGCAGCAGCGGTCATTGGTGCAACCAACAACTCTGCTTTGTCTACTTCATTATCTCTATCCGCTCGACTCGAGTGATTTGAATTGACAACAGATAGCATATTGCTAGCGAGTAAAGACAGCCAAGCACCGAACACCGCAAATAAAAGACTAGATACAGTCAGCAATGCATCCAAAAGTCCAGATATGGAAGATCTATCTATAAGTGGAGATGTATAATATGCTAGCAATCCGATTAGGAGCAAAAAGAAACATCTGATATAAAACAACATAGTCTTTATGTGTCTATCCAATATTTCACTCACTCTCTTTTTGATGTGAGCCAGCATTATAAACCCCTCTCTTTACCAAAGGAGATAATCATGAAATCCATCTTTTCACATCATCTCTATGTCGATGTAGCTCAGACATTAAGGCTGTCAAATCTGCTGTTCCATCAGCTCTAACTTGATATGAGACTTCACATTCCTCGATTAGTCTGCTACCGCTCAAATAAATAGGCTGCATATCACCTTTTAAAATGTACCCTACATCAAAGCTTGGACTACCATCATTATCAAGATATTCCTTGATAGCTCTTTTGACATCTTCTCTTTCAAGAGTAACTGGTATCTCAACCTTAAATGTTTTCCTTGGAAGATATGATACATTTTCATTCTGAAGACCTAGGTGTCTAGCAAAAAAATAAATCCCCCGCCAAAACTTAGGTCTGCCAGTCAATGTTTTCATATCTACCTTTTTCACTATTTTTCTAATATCAGCCACAGAATCCAATATTTTATCAAAATGTCCTGGCTTACGTTTAATATGAGCATAGTAAGATACGTGAAGTTTTGAGTCGACGGCTCGTTCATCCTTTCCTTGAGGCCTCTTGGCAGTCGTCAAACCGACCCTAATCTTTGGGTCTTTTTCATCTTTCACGACATATTCAGAGAAAAACCCAATAAAGCCCCTCACATACTCACCAAACTGCCTCACCCCAGAGCTCTTTTGTGTATCGGGAACAACAGCAATCAAGATATTTAATTTAGGCAAAACCCAAAATAGTGATGGAAAGCCCGGGATCATATTGGCACCAGGGTTATGGGTTGTAGCTTGCGCAGCATCTACAGGCTGGGTAGAAGGAGCATATCGAACCTTACCTTCGTAGTTTTCGACTTCGTTCCATAGTGACACAAGCCAGTCACCGTGTGCCCCCTTACTCATCCCCCAAGCATAAGAAGGCAAAATCTGATCGTTCCCATCATATGTTTTGGTCTCGCTTAACGGAGCACTACTCAAAATTGCCCATTGATGCAAAGCCTCTAATGTCTCATCTACTCCACAGCACTTAGGAGCTGCTTGATTTTTCTCGGTTCCGTAGATCCCCCAGCGCTCAATAGAGTAGACATGTAGCTTCACTTTCAAGTTTTGGTGCTGCATAGATACAATAGTTCCAGCTTGTCTCGACTGAAACACATCCTAACGCTTCACACACACAATTTCTCGGTGTTTAAGCCTGTTTAAACCACTCTTAGACCCACGTCACGAACTAATCCTACCCTTTACTGCCAACAAAGCACCAATCTTCCTAAAACGCATCACATGCGATTTGGCGTCAAGTAGTCCTCTAGCGTCTCCAGCACGCTCTGCTGGTCTGCTTCCGACAACCCCAGATAGGGGCGCTCGGGCAGGTTGATCTCTGGGCGGCCGAACTGGTGAGCGGCGCCGTATTCCAGCGGGGTGCCGAAGTAGAGGGTCTGGGGATCTGCCTGATAGTTGAGGGTGTCGCGCAGATCGTCGTTGAGGCGCAGCACCTCGTCGGCATGGCGTGGCTTGCGGGCGCGGTACTTGTCCGAGAGGGGGGCCCAGGGCTCCCCTTCCGGGGTCTCCTGCGCATCCCAGCGATCCCGGTGGGAAAGCGCCAGCCCCTCGCCGATATCCGCCAGAGGCTCACTCAAATCGCCGGTGCGCTGATAGAGCCGGGCCAACAACTCATGGGCATCGGCCACCCCGTGGTGGCTGATGGCGATAAAGCTGCCCGCCATCAGATCTCATCCTCGAAGGTGGTCATAAAGTGCAGGGCCTCCTCATCGGCCGCAGCCATGGCGGCAGCCCAGAGATCCCCCAACATATCCGCCTCTTCGCCCCGGGCTTTCTCGCACAAGGCATCCAGCGCCTTGGCCTGTGCCAGGGTAAAGGGGCCATCTTCTGCCAGCAGGGCGCTGGCTTGCTCCAACAGGGTCATCCTTTCTCTCCTTTGCGGCTGGCGGTCGTGGCCTGGGCCAGCATGGCCTCCACCCGTTTGGCCAGTTCGGGGAAATGCGCCACCATGGCATCCCTCGCCAAGATCCAGGCGGCAAACGCCTCGGCGGCGGCTTCCATCCTGGTCTTGCCGGCATACTCCGTCAGCAGCCCCACTCCCGTCAGGTCAGGCTCCCCGGCCCAGAAGTGAACCTGGTGACCGAGTTCGTGCAACCAGGTTGAGAGCCGCTGGGCTGATTCCCCCTGCTTACCGCCGACGTTGGCGGAGATGCTCCAGTGACGGCGCAATGTCTCGCCACTGGTCCCCCTTTGCAACCAGTGACGGGGCCCGGTGTTGCCATGGGCATCGGTCACCACCTCGGCCGCCGCCGCTTGCACCGCCTGCATGTCCACTGCTTTGAGTGTATCACCCGCCTTAACTTTGATAACCAGATGGCCCCAGCTTTTGGCCGTAAAGCCGTTGGTCGCGCTGGCCCGGCGCGTGTAATAGAGGGACCGCACCAGGTAAGGGTCTGTGCCCAGGTACTCGGCAATAGCCGGCGCAACCTTGAGCCCTGCCGCCCCCTTGCCCATCTCGGTCTGCTTGATAAACAGGGTCTTGATTGGGTGCGCCTTGAGGAAGGCCGCCAAGGGCTCACGCTGGGGTGCGGGTAGCTGGGCCAGCAGATCGCTGACCCCCTGCGCCGTTACCCCCTTGGCCGTCGAAAAGGCGCTCTCCACCAACCGCTGCGGCAAGCGCTCGGCCAGCGCGGGTTTCGCCGCCTCCCGCTTGGCCATCGCCTCGGTCAGGGCGGCGGGCGTCTTTGGCCGGTAATCAAAACCCGGATCGATGCCACGAGGGAGCCGGTGTATCTCCCCGGTGGCCTTGTCCACCCACTCATAATTGCCGTCATCCGGTGCCTGGCCCACCGTCAACCCCCGACGCTTGAGATCCGCCTCGGAGAGCAGGAACTTCTTGCACTTGCAGCCATAGCCGTTGCTGGGGCTGTGAGTATCCCACCAGGGATGGTCCACCGGCAGCACCAGGTTGTTCCACTTGAGGTGCAGCTCCCTGGGGTGCTCGGAGTCGCCGTGGCGATAGAGCGCATAGGGGCGCTTGTGCTTGATGCGCTCAATCTGGTCATCACGCCCGGCGTTATAGCTCTGGCGCAGGTTGGTCTCGAAGATGACGCGAGAGCGCCAGGACGCCGGACCGGTATGCTCCCAACCGTGGAGAGCCACGATTTCCTTGAACGCTTTCTGGAACGAACCGAGGGATTGCCCTTCGCTTATCGCCTTGTCCACCGCCCCGCGCAGGTCCGCCAGCAAGTCCGTCTTGGTCGCCCCCGCCACCATAAAGGCGCGGTTATGGGCATCCCGCCACACATCGGCCCAACGCTCGCTCGGCATATTCAGCTTCTGGCGAAAGAAGGCGATCGCCTCCTCAAACGGCAGACTGCCGTAACGAACGGGCATCAGTTGCCCTCCTCCATCTCCAGCATGCCGAGCAGTTCGCTGGCGGCGATGGCCTGGGCCAGCAGGGCCCCCAGTTCGTCATGACTGAGGTTGGGCTCCAGCGCCAGCAAGCCATCCCGGATCTCCTCCAGGGTGGTGGCCTGCATCACCAGTGCCTGGACGGCATCGGTCATGCCCGCCAGCAAGGGGGCGACCTCCGCCTGCAGCCTCGCCAGTTGGGCGTCGTTGTTATCACCCTGAACAGGATTCTTTGCCGCCAAGGCCGCCAACCCTTGTGCCCTGAGAGCCGCCTCCCCGGCCCCTGCCTGCTTATCGACGATGACCAGCACCTCTTCCCCTTCCTTGGGCGCCGGGATCTGCAGCTTGTCGCGCACCCACTGCGCCGGGATCTGCATCCCCATGCCCACCAGGGCCCGCAGTGGATAGGCCAGATCGCGCATGTCCTCCGGCTCGGTCACGTCGAATTCCAGGCGCGGGCAGCGGCGCGGCCCCTGGAAGCTCTTGCCGTTCAGGGCAAACAGCGGATAGACCAGATCCCGGGTCAGGGTCGCGGCGAGCTGGCGAAGGTCTGCATCCCGTACCTCCTGGCGCACCTCGTTGTGGACGTTGCCGAGCGCATGGGTCGAGCTCTTGCCGTCGGCCTGGCTGGTCAAGGTGCCGCCCAGGATGGCTTTGCTCATGGAGCGCTCACACCAGTCCATCATCACCCCGAAGGGATCGGCTTGACCGTTGGCCGCATTCTGGAACTCGATCTCCATCCCCCGGGGGATGATGCCGCCAGCGTTATGGCCGATGGAGAGCACCGCCTGCAGCAGGGTCGCCTTCTCCTTCTCAGTCGCCCCTTCCGGGTATTTTCCCAGGCGCACCGGCAGGCCATAGATCTCCAGAAACTCGGCGAGATCCCGCACGCTGTAGTTCTTGAACAGGAAGGGCCAGACCAGGGTGCGGATAAGGCCGGTGCGGGCAAGATACCCCGACTTCGACTTGGCCTTGTGCATGACCCAGCCGAACGGATTGAGGGCCGCCCCCTCCTTGCTGCCGTCCCGCAGTCGCAACTGGTTCCAGTCATCCGGGTGGGTCTGGAACCAGGCGGGATCGCGCCAGACGATACCCTTGGGGAGCTGCAGTCCCTCCACCATTTCCCAGCCACTGAACTCCTGGGCACTGAATCCCTTGAGCACCGCATCGGTGGCGTCAAAGATGGCATCATCCAACCAGGTGAAGTCCTCCAAGAGTTCCCGGATCATCTCGCAGTCGCGCTGCTCGGCGGGGGTGGCATTGCGGGGCGGCTCTATGGTCCAGCTCACCCCGAGCAGGGAGCGGCGCCGCTTGCCAAGCTCGCTCTGCAGATGGGCATCCTTCTCTTCCATGTCTTCGGCCAGCTCGCACTGGGCGATGAGGCTCCCCTCCTCCGCCTCTTTGAGCGCAGCGGCCGCCTTGCCCGGGGTGAGCCCCACCGTGGGGTGTTCGCTGTAGTGGCGGCGCAGTTGGGCCAGCTTGGCGTCGTTTTCGGTTTGCGGCTCCTTCTGCAGGCGCAGCGAGTTGCCATGAATGTCGATGAGTCCGGCCATTACCAACCCCCTCTCTCATATCGGTGATAGTCGTCGTTGCTGTCGCGCCCGTGTTTACCAGGTAAGGGGGTGAACTCGATGGCGCCCCCCTCCATCCAGCTGGCCCGCACCGCCATGGCCAGGGCCACCGCAAAGTCGCCGTGGCGCTGCTGGCCGCCCTGGCCGGTGTTCTTGCCCTTGTCGATCTTGGGAATACCGTTGATGACCTGGATTTTGCCGAGGTCGTCCTGCACGTCTGCATGGCGCGGGATCACCAGGTTGTCGTCTTCGAACTCAGCCTTGAGCTTGGGCATCCACTCCCGGTACCAGGGGTCATTGAGCATCACGCACTCGATCATGCTGGCGCCCCAGCGCAGCCGAGCAGCTTCTGCCAGATAACCGCCGTTACCGGTGGCATCGAAGGCGGCCGCCGTGAAGCGGTGTAGCCCCTGCAGCAGGTAGAACAGGATCTGGCGCTGGGTCTCATAGGGAGCGTTGACCAGTTCCACCACGAAGGGCACGGTCTTGCGCAGGCTGGTCGCGATGGAAAGCGGGACGAACACCGAGAGATCCCCTTTGCGGGCGAAGTCCTCCCCCAGTACATGGCGGCAGGAGTGATCGAGCGCTTCCAGGCAGGGCTTGAGGTTCTCCTCACACCAGATCTCCGCCACCGCCTTGCGGGTCTCCTCGCTTTGCAGCTCGAAGTCCGCAGGCGCGGTGAAACGCAGGATGGGGATATCCGGCTGCATGGCCCGCTCGATCAGGGTGCGCTTGATGTAGACGCCACTGCTCTGTTTGGGCACGCAGAAATACTCCTCAAGAGCATCCTCTTCGGTGGCGGTAGCCTTGAGCAGCCCTGCCTTCCAGCTCTCCTCGGCCTCCGACGTCCAGGGCGTGCCCTTGACCTGGCAGATGCGACGATAGAGCCCCTGACGGCAGGCGTCGTCCAGGCTGATGGTGTGAATGGAATAGTCTTTACGACCCGCCCGGCTGTCATTTATCAGCTGGTTAAACAGGTTATCGACGCCGTTGTGGGTGCTGATAAGCCGCACCTTGGCCCCCCACATGGTCAGCGCCATCGCAGCCTTGAGTACCTCGGCCAGCCGGTCGTGGAACGCCGCCTCGTCGATGGTGACATTCCCCTGCATCCCCCGCAGGTTGGAGGGGTTGCTGGAGAGGGCCTGCACCTTGAAGCCCGAGGCGAAATAGACCACGAAGGTGAGGATCGCCTTGTCCTCGTCGTCGGTGAACACCTCCTCCTGGATCTCGCCGGCCGCCTTGTTGTACGCCTTGGCCCACATGGCCACGGCATCGATAAACTCTCGCGCCATCTCCTTGTTGCTGCCCACATAGAAGTGGTGACAACCCCCGGCCGTTTTAGTCTTGGAGGCCGTCAGGGCGGCGTCGGCCGCCTCCGCCCAGGTAATCCCGGTACGGCGAGATTTTTCAGCGATTTTGAGCGGGCTCTCGTCAGCAATCCAAATCTTCTGGTACGGCAGCAGCACCTCATCGGGGCTGTATTCGGTACCGAGGGTCTGGGCAAGTTGTTGGACGATCGTGGTCATCAGGCAATCCCCAGGATTTCGCGGCGAATGGCGGCGGCGGCCTCACCGCTCAGGCCCGCCTGGGTGACGATGGCCTCGGTCTTGGCGGCCACCTCCTCGGCAAAGGCCTGGCGGATCTCTTTCTCCCGTTTATGGCTCTGCATGGCCGTGGATTCGAGGCGCTGGGCCGCCAGCATGGCGTTTTTCAGCATGTCGATATCCACCGCCTCCTCCGGGTTCTGCACCTGGGCCAGCATCGCCTTGAACAGCTGGGAGCGGCCGAGTTCCAGGATGAGCTTGGTGGTCTCCCCCATCGGCTTGTCGCCGAGCTGGGCCGTCAAGGCCGCCGTGGTCTCCCGCAAGTCGCGCAGGTGCTGGCCCACCAGCTCCACCTGGCTGGCGTGCCTGCTGAGCCCAGAGCGGGAGAGCTTGAGAGCATCGGGCAGCCCAGCACCTTCGATAAGGCCATTGATCTCGTCCAGGATGGCGGCCTGGCTGTTGGCCTTGTCGCGCAACATCTCGTTGAGGGCGTTGCGGATAGCTTCGGGCAGCAGCCACACCTTGCTGGCCCGGCCCCGGGTCGGTTTCTCGGCCATGGTCATCCTCCCTCAATCTTCGGCACGGGGCTTCTTGACGCCAGGCACGCTGGATCGCCCTTCGGCCACATCCTGACCCCGACCGGTGAGGTGGGCCACCTGCACCTGGGCCAATTTCTCGATGCGCACCAGCCCCTGCTCATCCAGCCAGGCCAGCAGGGTCTTGACCCGATCCCGGGACACCCGGCCGGTACCCAGCTGGTCGAGGCAGTCATTGAGGATCGACTCGTTGGCGGCCCCACCGATATCGAGCAAGGATCGCAAGATCACCAGGCGTTGCTGGGCGTCCAATATTCCTTGAATGCTCATGGTCTCTCCTTGAGTTCATTTTCCAGCAGCAGGTCGGCCAGGCGGCGAGCCTGGCGCAGCTCCGGCGCCAGTGCCCGCAGCTCGCCACGCAATTCGCTGATCTCCAGTTGCAGGGTGTGCAGCTCCTTCTCGGTCGGCAGATCCGAAAGTTGCTGCTCGACCCTGGCCACCCTGGCGGCCAGGCCGGTGACATCCTCCCGTTTGGCATAGGTCTTGGAGAGCAGGATGATGACAATCAACCCCACCAGACTGGCCAGGGCGTACAGGGGCCCCCAGTTCTTAACGATGAAATCCCACACGGATTGCCTCCTTGCGCTCGAATAGGGTCTGGCACTCGATGCAGCGCGGCGCATCGGGTTCGGCATGCAGCCGCGCAATCGGGATGGGCTCATCACAATCGCAACAGATGCCATCGCCACGGGGTTTGGGCCTTGCCCGGTGGGCGTCAATAAGGCGCCCGGTCCGCTCGGCGTCGAGCTGCTGGGCGCGGTCTATGGGGTCGCTCAAGGGTGTCTCCTGCCCTGCTTGATGGCTTATTTGATGACGTGGGTCGCCTTGAGGCGCCCCCAGATGGCCAGCAGGCCGCCGATGGCACTGGCCAGATCCACGGCGGTGGAGACCAGGCTGGTTTGGGTACCGACATCGACCGGCACGCCGAACAGGCCGGCGATACCGGCCCCCACGGCGATGACGCCGCCGATGACGGTGCGGCTTTGGAGCGCAGGCTTGGCTTGGGGTAACAGGGAATCAGGCATGATGGGCTTCCTTAGGTTGGGTTGGGGTAAGACGGGCACGGGCCCGCAGGCGATCCAGCTCCCCTACCGACCGCCAGCCCTGCTCGTACAGGGATTGGCGAGTGGCGTGATGGCTGTAGAGCGGGATCGTCTCCAGGTCCATGGAGGCGGGTTCGGCCAGATAGGCCTTCAGATGGGCGCGGCGCCCATCCTTGAAGCAGGCGAGGTAACGGGGGTTCTTGAGTTCGGGGATGCCGAAATAGCCAGCGGCCTGGATCCCCTGCAACGCCTGGCGGCGCTTGTTGATGAGGCTGGGTTTGCTCATGCCGCCCCCTCCCCGAACCGGGTAGAGAGCAGGTAGCTCTGCAGGCGCAGCAGGCGGTTGATCCAGCCGTGGGCATTGGCCCACTGGCTCGGGTCTTTGCGCACGATGCCGAGCATGAAGCCGGCGCGGATCTCAAGCAGCGTGAGCAGCAGGGCCCGACCACCGTCCCGCCCCGTCTTGGCGGCCAGCACCCGCAAGGTTTGCGAGCCCAGCACCCCATCGACCATGACACCGAGCGCCTGCTGCAACTGGCGCACCGAACGGCCAGGGCCGTGATGCACGGCTCCGTCGAACAGGGCGATGGCAATCAGCGGGCAGACGCTATCAACCCGGTCGCAACGGGCGGGCAACCAGTAGTTCGCTCGGTAAAACAACTGGGCGTGGGCAGGGGTCGCATCGCCGACGGCAATGTCCGGCCTGCCATCGCGATCGAGATCGAGCATGCCGTCTTTCTTGCCGTCGGCGGCATCGGCCATGCCGAACTTGGTGTGGCCGCCACGGTCGGCCGGGTGGTTGACCTCGCCCCCTTCCACATCGGGACGGAGCAACCAGGCAAGCGCTATGGGATAGGTATCAGGCAACATAAAAGGCCCCTCGATTAACTGCGTTATCGCAGCGTACCGAGGGGCCTTAATGGGACGGGTTTATGGTGGGTTAGTTAAGACCTGATAGGTCAAAAAGAAGCTTAATTTGCTTTAACCCTAATCATCCCCAAAGATTTTTTCGTCACAATGGAAGCAACACTCCCCAGCATGATCACCTGACTCGCATGCACTTTTAATTGCATCCGTCATCTCAGCACGAGTGGCGAATACCGTAGTAACTTCATCACGTGAGAATTTGCTGTTCCCAAGCTTGTACGCCTCGGTCACATCTTCATCACCTTGAAAAACGGTGGAATCGCAATGCTCACAACGTTGGAGAACTCCCGCCTCAATAGCAATCTCAGTAGCAACACGAAATTGGTCTTCCTGTTTTTCCATAAATCTCTTTGCACTACCCATAAATTTATCCTCTGTCTGTTAATGAAAGCCCATAGACTAATTAAGCTTATTGATACTGTCGAGAACAGCCTTCTTACTGAAACGACATATTCACATTAAATATCGTTTTTAATTATAATGATCTAGCCGTTAAACAGCCTTAGCTGTACCCGGTCTCTATACAGTTGCCGTTGCTCTGCCACCACCGCATAGATCTGCGGTACCGAGAGACCGTGCTTGCGAGCCAGTTGGTCGATGTTGCGGCCATTGAACTCATCCCAAATGGCTCGGTCCCGCAGCGCCGCCTTGAGATGATCACCGGTGGGGATGTAGTAGGCGCGGCCCCCCATATAGTGGGCCTGCACCAATGCCAGCTTGCGGGCCTGGGCCAAGGCCTTATCCGCCGCCATCCCACCGCGCCCCAGCTCACAGGCGAGCACATCGACCAGCTCGGCCAGCGCCTTGGGCCACTTGGCGGTCAGCTCGGCCGCCGGGATCTGATCCAGCCGGTCCACCAACTGACCCAAGGATTCATGGTCATCGGCGAACAGGTCCAGATTCTCTTGGCTGCTATCCATGTTGCACCTCCGCCTGCATCTGCTCGAAGGCCGCTATAACGGCCTGATAGCCCGCCACCCGCCCGGTTTTCTCATTGATGGGGGCCGGCTTCTTGGCCGCCAACAGGGCCTTGATCATCTCCCGCTTGTGCCAGTGCTTGAGGGACTCCAGCACCGAGTAAGCGAGTACACCATCGAGCCAGGCCACCCTGGTCACCCCGACCCCCTTGTTGAGCCGTACTGTCTGGCGTTCCACATAGTGATCGAGCGCCGTTTCGCTGCCATCGCGCAGCAGGCCGTGCTTGGCCATGGTGATCCAGATGGCCCGAATCACCCCTATCTCAGCAGTCCGAACCGGGGTACCGCTGACCGGGCTTAAACGCTTCTGCTTGCCTCCTTTTACGCCACGTTTAACAGTCGGTTTAAACCCTGCCCCCTTCATTGCCAGCAGCACCTTGTCCAGCTCCTGGAGCGTCAGTTCTGCCGCCGAGCGTTTGCCACTCTGCTGGGTCAGCAGCTCACGATAGGTTTCGTCATCCAGCCCCAGGGAGCGGCGGCCCACCTGCACCAGCCGGATCAAGCGGGTGCGTTCATTGCTTGCTGTCATGACTTCTCCCCACTTTTGCCACCCAGATTTGACCGGCAGGCACATCGTTTCCATTGCGCCACTCAGGGCAATGACTATCGAGCCACTGCTCGGCACCTTGCTGGTTCAAGGGGCCAAACTTCATCACATAGGCCAGCAGGGCCTGCCAATTAGACGCCGCCATGACTGACCTCTGCTGCTCTGGCTTGCTGCAGCTCTGCCACGAGTTGCCAGCGCATCTGGCTGGCCTCCCCAGCCAGGGCAAACAGCCCTTGGGCACGAGCCTCTCTATCAAACTGCTTGAGCTGTCTGCACACAGCCCGTTTATCAGGGGTCGCCTGTGCAATGGCGGCCGCGCTGAATATCTTGGTAAGCCGAATATCCATCTCTGTTTTGGTCATCGCCGTGCTCCTTGTTCGAGGCGGTGAAGACCTGGGCCCAGGTCGGCTGCTCATCAGTGCCTGGCCACCACGCCAGGCAGACGGGGGAACGCCCCCCGTTTCGCTTACTTGAGCAGGCGCTTTCGTGCCTTGCTCACAATGGTGTCCAGCATGGCCATCCTGGACTTCTGATTGATGGCCTGACCGTACTGATTGATGAAATCAACGGCCAGTTGCGCATCGTCCAGAGCCTGCTGCGGATTGCTCATCAGCAGGCACTCCAGGGAGCTTTTCGCATCGGCCACGCTGGTGTTCAGAAGTGCTTTCACGTTATCCATCCGTCCTCCGGCTACTCATCAGTACCCGGCCACCACGCCGGGCAGACAGGGCGGCGCGGCCGCCCTGTTTCGCATCGTTACTGCTCGAACTGCAGCGGCATCAGATCCTGGTACTCCTCTTCGCTCAGCGGCGCCGGGCCCAGCCCCAGCACCCATAACAAAGCGGCCTTGATGCCATCCTCATAGGTGTCATCGGGATAGCAGGTGCCTTCGGTCTCGCTGATCTGTTCACAGAGCTGCAGCTGCTCTTCTGCCTGTTCTACGTTGATATCCATCGCGCACTCCTCCCTTACAACTTCGCCAGATCCAGGCTCATCTGGACGTAACGCCCCTGGCCGTCACGCTCGTAGAGCCGCAAATATTGGCTGGTACCGGTCACCTGGATGGCGTCGGCGATCGCCTGCATGGCCTGCTCCCAGTCGGCGTCGTCGATATTGAGCTGACGCAGGGAGAGCACCTGGTTGACGTCGATATGACCGGCCTTGGAAACCCGAAAAGCGTGGTCCACCAAGGCGCGGATCTCGGGGCTGGCGCCATCACTCCAGCGGGCGATGCACTGGTCGATCAGTACCTTGGCCGCCTGGATCCGTTCATCAAATTTGCGGTGCTCCCCCACCGCCCGGATCAGCTTGTAACGACCGTCGAAACTGAGCAGGGTCACATTGCCCTTGGTACCGCCCCAGGCCACCCCGTATCGCTCGGCCGAGAGGTCCACAAAATCGGTGATCTGCTGCATGGCGCCGATCTTGAAAGCAGCCAGGCGTGAGCGCTCTTCCTTGGCAGCCGCGATGATGCCCATCACCACCTCATCGCGCAGCTTGTCAGCAGGGGAGATCAGGTTCTCCGGTACCCAGTGACCCTGGGCGTTCTGCCGCATCGGGGTCGTGTCTTTGGTCTGTGCTTCTTGCATAAGGCTCTCCTTGATTTATCCCATTGTGGTTCGGTGGTCGCTTACTGACGCCAGTGCAGCAGGCAGCCACCGAAACGCACGATGGCGACATCCCGCACCACACCCGCGAGGCACTCCCGCCCCCACACTGCCCGCTTGGTCATCGCTTCGGGCAAGGGGCCAGTCACCGCCAGCAAGGGGGTGTGGCACACCCGGCTGGTACTCACTTTGCACCCCTTCGCCGTCAGCCAGATCCGCAACTGCTCGGCGGTCTTCTGCAGATTTCTGTTCATCCCGTTCTCCTTGTGATGTAAATCACTGGGCCCACTGCACACCCCGAGCCCGCTGGTTTACTGGCCGTGCTTCTCAACCTTGTCGAGCAGCCGGTTGTATTTGATGCCCAGGATCTTGAGCTCCTCGGCCAACAGCTCAGCCAAGATGCGCAAGCTGCTGCTGGCGTTCTCGCCATCGCTTTTCGCTTGGCGGCGTAACCTGGAGAGAGTCACCTCGGCGTCATAGCGGGCACCCTTCTCCACGCCTCTGCCAACCTGTTCGACGGCCAGACGCATCGGCCGACGCAGTTGCTGATCTTCACTGAGCTGGCTATGGGGGCAGCCACTGTGGCAGGCCTTCCAGAGCTTGATGTCCATCGGTCTGGTCCCAACCTCGTCCGCCCGCCGCCGCTGATGGGCCAGGCATTGATGCACCGGGATCTCCCCCAAAATGGGGCAGGTCACCTTGTGTCCCATCAGGTTCCCCTCCACCAGCTTCTGCACCCGGGCCAGATCTCCTGGGTACTTCTCGTTGCAGACCTGGCTGATCGTGGTGCGGGACAGACCCAGTTTTTCAGCCACCACGGACAACGAACTGGCCCCGACTTCGGCTTGCAGAACCTCAAGCCACGTGTCCATGTTTCTCCTCCTCAACCAGGAACGGATAGAGCCGCTGTTGGTTTTGATCCCAACAGCCGTTTTTGCGAACAATGGGGGCAAAGCGACCTGTATCTCTCAGCAACTGGTACTTGGCGACCTCTCCACGATGTGGCATGGCTTTGGCCTGAACTTTTACGTAACCAGCCTTGGCCAACGCCTTTGCATAAACGCCGGCATGGTTACTGGTTGAATTCGAGGTCATCGCCAATTCCGTCAACGTGAACACCCGACTGATTTTCATGGTGTTCCACATCTTTTGTTGGCTGGTCTTGCGCCTGCTTTTCCGCTTTTTCCGAGAGATGCAATTTCCTTGATTGGTGCCAAATTTGGGTGGTTCATTCACATTCGAAACTTGATACCGGTTGCAGCCGAACACCTCTCTCTGACGCAATGCCCCTTCAACAACACAACTGAGGTGGCCGCTCGCTAACCAACGACGCATCAGCGCATATAAATTTGCTTGCTTAACGTCTGTCGCTGCGAGTAACTCACTCATATCGAACGAGTCCTGTTTGCACATCCACAGCCAAGCCTCTTCCGTCTTGGACTTATCGTTGATATCAACCACTGGTATCCCTCCCGTGCTTTGTTGTTATTTGCTGGGCTACCGGCTGCGGCGCACGTCATGCAGCAGTTCGCTGGCGTCCACGTCCTCCAGCCGGATAATCCGGGCATCAGAGGCCATGGCCATCTTCTCGATCTTGTCCAGGGCCGAGACGATGGTGCGCACCACCCCGTTGGAGCGCTTGCGGATGAGGTCCAGCAGTGCGTCGTCGATCTCCACATCTACTTCCAGCATTTCGCTGGCAATCAGGGAGACGTCTTCCAGGTCGGCCGGTTTGAACTCGATCCACTGGGAAATCCGGTTAAACAATTGCTTGCGCTGACTGATGCGTCGGGCAATCTCTTCCATCCCAACCAGGATCAACGGCTGTTCGGTGGCGTCGTAGATATCGCGCAGGGTCTCCATGATGCGGGCATTGCCGACCACGTAATCCGCCTCATCCACGAAGATGGCCAACTCCTCCGCCCGTACCGCTTCGACGATGCCATCGACCTGGGCCCGCAGGTTGTGGCGCTGGGGAATGCCGATCTCCTTGGCGATCTGCTCCAGCAAACTCGTCACCGTGTCGGCCTTGTAACAGCGCACATAGATGCCGTTCACCTCGTCCTGGTTGAACAGCCACTCCACGGCTGTGGTCTTACCAAAACCCGATGGGCCGTGGATCAAACCGATGCCCGGCACGATGCTGGAGCGGTTGAGCAGGTTGTCGAGCAGTTGCTCGGTCTTGATCATGTTTTTGACTTCGACGATCTTGTGTTTCATAGTCTTCTTGTCCTTATGTTCATGGTTCTACAGGGCCGCTCGTTAACCTTTTGCCTGGGTGTTACGAGTGGCCCTGATACTTTCCAGATGGCGGATAATCCGTTTCGCCATCAGCTTGTGGCTGTAGAGGTACTTGGTCAGCCACTCCTTCTCCCGCTCGGTCAGCGGGGCATCCAACTCCTTCTCAGCCAGATAGATGGCCTGTTCGTATTCGGTTTTGAGCGCCCTGGATTCCTGCCCGGCCGTCGACTGGGCACGGGCCGCTTTTTCTTCGCGGCGTGCTTCTATCGCAGCCAGCTCTGCCGCGCTGAATTGGGCCGGTTCACTGGGTGAGGCAATGCCTGAAAGCGCCGCCAATGCCGGGTTATCGAGCCCAAGATCACTGCGCTGGAACTGAGCAACATCACGGGCCTGGTCAACGAAATGGCGCACCACATCCTGATGCAATTCGTTGATGCCGAAGGTCTTGGCGAGGCTGCGCATCTCACGGCGGAAACTCGCCAGAGCCTTGGCATCGGCACGCTTGGCGGCGCGGAAGGCATCCGGGCTCACCCCGTTCCCCAACAAATCGAGGTTCACGGCCTCGATCCGCTCGTTCCAGTCGCCGGTGCGGTACAAGATGGCCCGGCCCACGTCGCTCGGGTCGAGGAACACGCTGACCCGCTGGCTCTTCCAACTGTTCTCCAGCAGCTCCGGGGCGCTGTACTTGAGGCCACCGGCCTTGATAAAGCCCTTGGAAACGGTGGCCTCACCGATATGGTTGAGCAGCAGATCCAGCGCCGACTCATCGACAATGGCGCGGCGTTGGTAGCGGGCGCTTTGATACTTCTCGTTGGGAGTCATCCCGAGTGAGCTGTGTTTGCGGTTGTGGTAACGGGCATCGAGCCAGTCATCGAGCAAGATCTGCAGCTCGGCCGCCGTCATGGCCAGCTCGTAGATCTCCTTCTCTGCATTGGGCTTGCGCTTCTCCTCCAGTCGTTCGGCAAAGCTCTTGCGAGCTTCGATCACCTGACGGTCGGCCACGCAGTGCCCGACAAAGGCAGGCAGCAACTCGATCAGGCCGTGAGAGAGAGTGCGGAAGAAGCGTTCGATATGCGGCTTCTCCCATCCTGAATAGACGTTGGATCGGCTGACGTTCATACCGAGCAGGGTGCAGATGGACATGACTCGCTGGCTCACGTAATCGGAGCCGTTGTCGGTACGCATCACCCCGTTGTCGTTGAGGGTGCCCCAGGCCAGCAGGGTCTTACGCAGCAGCAGGCAGATCCCCTCGCTCGACGAGGTTTTGGCCACCAACAACCGCACCCGACGGGTGAACACATCGATCACCGCGATGATGCTGTGGCGACCATCCACCAACATGGCATCGACAGGGGTACTGTCGAACTCCCAGACGTCGTTGGGCTGGCCCATCCAGGGGTACATCTCTTCGATGGCAGTGCGGTACTTGTTGTTGTAAGCGTCGGGGTTGGTGGCATAGGTAAAGGCCACCTTGTTCTCTGCCAACCACTTGACCAGCCAGCGACGCAAGGAGGACTGGCTCGGGATCTGCCAGCCAAGCTGGTTCATCTCGCTGTACTGGGTCGCCAACTCATGCAGCGCCCCCCACTTGTTGGCCAAGTGCGGTTTGGCAGTGATCAATGCCGTGAGGAATCGGGCCAGATCCGGGCTTTGCTCAACGCTGGATGGCCGCTCCCGCTGGTAATTGCCCGCCAGCGCAGCTGGACCGGCATCCGCCAGGGTGCCTTGCCAGCGCCGCAAGGTGATCAGGCTGAACGGCTTTTGTTGCTCATAGACGCTCGCAGGGAGTGACAGGCTGCGGGTGCGGTATGCCTCGATAAAAGCGCGACGCCCCACCTCCCCTTGCTGGCAGGCTTGATAAGGTGCTAGGAAGAGATCGGCGGCCTGCAGGATCAACAACCGGGCATCTACCTTCTTACGGGCGGCGGCACCCAGGGTCAGCAATTTGCGCCCCGCATCCGGCTTCACTGGCACCTCGCGGGCAAGCAGCTTGGCCATCGCCTTGCCACCGGCAGCATGATCGGTCACCGTTTGTCCCTGCAAGGCAACAGCCTGCTCTGCCAGGTAGCGCCGGGTTTCTGCGGGCAGCGAGCTGATGTGGTACTCACTGCCTTTACCATCCGAACATTTGCGTGAACTGAACTGCTCAGATCTTGCGCGGTATCGAACTCCCTGTACCGTAGTTGGCATGCCCGGCAAACTGACAAGTTCCATGGATGTGAACCACTCTTTCATTTGCCATCTCCATACAGAGCTACGCCAAGGGTTTCACTCAATCCCGCCATGATCCTCGATGAGACAGTGCCATCGGCTGGCTGCCGGTGCTTGCAAGGGGCATAAGTGTGAATACACTCCTGTACGGTGCGGGGGCTGAAACCACGTTCAATGGCCCAGTTCCTTACGGAGTAACCACGCTTCCTAAGCTCTCCGTAGATGTGGTTGGCTGTACTTATGCTCATGGGGTCACCGTGATACAATTTGAGAAATCTTTCGCGCATTGCGCGAACAATTGAGAGTATTGATCAACTCAAAAACTCTTGCAATGGAAAGATTCACTCTTTTCTTTTCACGCATTCACTCATTTGAGGTTTTTTGTTTTTTTCCTCATGAATCAATGAGTTAAACAATGGAAAGTGCTCTCGCCAAAAGAAAGCACGCTTTCCTTCTTGAGGGCTTTTATGGAAAGTGAATTCAAGAACAGACTTGAATCGATTATCGGGACGGAAAGCGCGCGCTCATTTGCGTTGAGGGCAGGGATGGCTGATACCACTTTGCGCCAGTATCTGAATGGTCGTTCTGAGCCAAACATGAGCCAGCTCATCAAGATCGCAGACACCGCAGGGGTTAGAATTGACTGGCTCGCAACTGGCCGTGGCCCAAAGGAAGACGTACAAGATGAGAGCCTCAACCCTGATGGGTTGGATAAGGCTCTGTTTGAAGAGGAATATGCGCTGATCGATGGCTACCACATCGCAGTCAGTGCCGGGCACGGAACGTTCAATGACCAGCATGAGGTTAAACGCAAGCTGGCCTTTCGCCGCAAGTGGCTCAAGTTCCGCCAGCTCAACCCGGACAACCTGGCCGTCGTCTTCGCCAAGGGTGACAGCATGGAGCCAACTATTCATTCTGGCGATTCCATCCTGGTAGATCTGAGCCGCAACCAGATCCAGGACGGAGGCCTGTTCGTGCTGCGCCTGGGGGATGAGCTCTATGCCAAGCGGTTGCAGAAGCGGGTCGATGGTGGGGTAAATATCATCAGCGATAACAAGGCAGGGTATGAGACGCTTTCCGTGCTCCCCAACGAGCTGGAGTCATTGAGCATCATCGGCAAGGTAGTCTGGCTAGGACACGATTTTTTTTAACCTGGGCCGCTTCAAAATGGGGTTTAAACGCCGAGTTAAACCCCAAACTACATTGCCGACCACCCGCCCTGGGTTTTCATTTTTGGCGCAACGCCCCCGAAGACCGTCCATGAACTTTCATTTTGGCGCCGCCCGCGCCTAGAACCTCCCGATCCCCCTCTAAGCCTTATCAGCCTTGAGTTTGTCCCACGAGATCCCACTTGCTTTCGGCTGCTCCCGGTTTTCTCACTCTTGGTGACTGGTTACAGCAAGGCGCTCATCGTCACCGACAAGATCCTGGGCCAGATTGGCGTGGTGGGCCGGCTCGCCACCCTCCTGGCCGAGCACGGCATCGATGCCGTGGTGTTCGACGAGACCAGACCCAATCCCACCGTGGCCAACGTCGAGGCGGGTCTTGCGATGATCCGGGCCCACGGCTGTGACTGCGTCATTTCGCTCGGCGGCGGCTCACCCCACGACTGCGCCAAGGGCATCGCCCTGGTGGCCGCCAATGGGGGCAGCATCAAGGATTACGAGGGGGTGGATCGCTCCGCCAAGCCGCAGTTGCCGCTCATCGCCATCAATACCACCGCCGGTACCGCCTCCGAGATGACCCGTTTTTGCATCATTACCGACGAATCCCGTCAGGTGAAAATGGCCATTATCGACAAGCACGTCACGCCGCTGATGTCGGTCAACGACCCGGAACTGATGCTGGCCAAGCCCGCCGGCCTCACCGCAGCCACCGGCATGGATGCCCTGACCCACGCCATCGAGGCCTATGTCTCCACCGCCGCTACCCCGGTCACCGATGCCAGCGCCGTGATGGCCATCGCACTGATTGCCGAACACCTTCGCACCGCCGTGCATCAGGGGGAGGATCTCCATGCCCGTGAGCAGATGGCCTATGCCCAGTTCCTGGCCGGCATGGCCTTCAACAACGCAAGCCTGGGCTATGTGCACGCCATGGCTCACCAGCTCGGGGGCTTCTACGACCTGCCCCACGGGGTGTGCAATGCGGTGCTGCTGCCCCATGTCCAGGCCTACAACGCCCGGGTGTGCGCCGGCCGGCTCAAGGATGTAGCCCGTCATATGGGGGTGGATGTGAGCGCCATGAGCGATGAGCAGGGTGCGGCGGCAGCCATTGACGCCATCCGGCAACTGGCTCGCGACGTCAAGATCCCCGCCGGTCTGGAGCAGCTCGGGGTCAGGGCCGACGACCTCGACGTGCTGGCCACCAATGCGCTCAAGGATGCCTGTGGTCTCACCAACCCCAGGCAGGCGACTCACGCGGAGATCGTCGCCATCTTCCGCGCCGCCATGTAAGGGGGCAAGATCTGCCAGGGCCGCCACGCGGCCCTTTTTATTGGCTGATGGATCAATGGCTTTTTACTTCCGCACGGGGAGTGGGTATGATTTGCCGAGCTAAAAAGACTGTATGGATGATCTGAACCCGATATGCGGATGAAACACCTGATTGCCGCGGCCCTGACCGCCCTCACCCTGTCCGGTTGCAGCCTGGTCTATCGCATCGATATTCCCCAGGGCAACTATGTGGAACAAAAGCAGGTCGACAAGCTGCGCCAGGGCATGACCCGCGAACAGGTCGAGTTCGTGCTGGGTTCTCCCATGTTGCGCGACAGCTTTGACCCCAACACCTGGTACTACCTCTATGAGTTCCAGCCCGGTCGGGGCGACAAGGAGCGCAAGGAGCTGACCCTCAACTTCGTGGGTGACAGACTGGCCACCGTGACCGGTGATTTCCCTCTCCCTGCCGCCTTCACCACACCGCTCTAGATGACATCACAAAACCGGCTTCTGCCGGTTTTGTTCTCTCTGGCACCGGTGATGTCGCCGGGCCACACTCTGGACGCCTCATTGCCCCGAGGAGATCATCATGAGTCGATTCCTGATTGCCGGCGCCACCGGTCTGATTGGCAAAGCCTTGCTGCGCGAGCTGGGGACGGAGCACGACCTCCTCCTGCTCTGCCGCAAACCGGGCGACCCCGCTCCGGGACGCACCTGGCTGCCCACCTCGTTCGACGCGCTGGACAGATTGACGCTGCCCTCCCCTGTGGACCTTGCCTTCTGCTGCCTTGGCACCACCCGCAAGGATGCCGGCTCGGCCGAGGCATTTCGCCGGGTCGATCTCGACTATGTGCTGGCCTTTGCCGCGCTCGCCCGTCGCCACGGCTGCCGCCGCCTGCTGGTGGTCTCCAGTCTGGGCGCCAATCCGGGTTCCCCTGCCCTCTATCCCCGCACCAAGGGCGAGATGGAGCAGGCCCTGCTGGCCCAGGAGTGGCAGCGGCTCGTCATCCTGCGCCCGGCCATGCTGCTCGGCCATCGCGAACCTGCGCGCCGTTCGGAGCAGATCATCCAGGCCATCTATCCGCTGGTAAAGCCCCTGCTGCGCGGGTCGCTGCGCCGCTGGCGTGCCATCGAGGCCAGTCAGGTGGCGCACGCCATGGCGCGCCTTGCCATCCAGGAGAGCGGGATAGAGACGGTGGAAAACGAGCGCCTGCTCATCCTGTGATGCCCCGTGCCGGGCGAGACGATCACAAAGGGGCGCCACGGCGCCCCTTGTCACAACCCATCACCCGTCAGGTGCCGGCATCGTCTCGCTTGCGGTGCACATCGGGCCGCCCGCCGGTGACCACATCGGCACGCCCCTCTTCCTTGGCTTTTTCCGCACGCTTCTTGCGCATCTCCTTGGGATCGGCGATGAGAGGGCGGTAGATCTCGATGCGATCCCCCTCCTGCACCGACTCTGTGCCCTTCACCGGACGGCTGTAGATACCGAACTTGTTGACCGACAGGTCGATCTCCGGGTGCTTTTGCAGGATGCCGGACTGTTCGATGGCCGCCAGCACGCTGGTCTCGGGCGCGACCCGGATGCACAGCACCGTCTGCCGCTCGGGCAGGGCATAGGCCACTTCGATATTGAGGAGCTCAGACACCGTAAACCACCTTGGCACGATTGGAGAAGGCAAGCACCATGGAGCTCACCAGCTCGCGGAAGATCTGGCCAAAGGCCAGCTCAATGAGCTTGGAGGTGAACTCGAAGTCGAGATCGAACTCCACCTTGCAGGCATCAACGTCCAGGGGCGTGAAGGTCCACCATCCCGCCAGCTTGCTGAAAGGCCCCTCCACCAGCTCCATCTTGATGGTGCGATTGGCATCGAGCTGGTTGCGCGTGGTAAAGGTCTTGGCGATACCCGCCTTGGCCACATCGACCGAGGCCATCATGTAGTCTTCACCTGACTCGTGAACACGGCTGCCGACACAGCCGGGCAGGAACTCAGGATAGGCATCAACATCATTGACCAGCCGGAACATCTGTTCCGCGCTGAACATCACCAGGGCACTGCGAGTAATACGGGGCATGGGTTTTCCTCATCCAATCGGCCCGATTTTATCACCTTGTCAGCCAAAATCACCGCCGAAACTGTTCGCGGGTCACCAAGCAGGGCAATCGCACACTTTCCGGCCAGTGTGGTCTGCTCTCGCCCCGCCCTTCCCTCAAAATCGTCATCGAACTGCTCACAAAGCCGCCACTCGGAGCGCTGTGCGTTTTACAGCCGCCGCCACCCACGTATAATGCTCCTTCCTAAACATTGCCTAAGGCCCCCGTCATGAGCAAAAAGAACAGTAAAAACAAAGCCGGGTCCAGCACCATTGCACTCAACAGAACCGCCCGTCACGAGTACTTCATCGAAGAGCGCGTGGAAGCCGGCCTGTCCCTGCAAGGGTGGGAAGTGAAGTCCCTGCGGGCGGGCAAGGCCAACATCAGCGAAGCCTATGTCATCTTCATGCAGGGGGAAGCCTTCCTGTTCGGCTCCAGCTTCCTGCCGCTGAACGCCGCCTCCAGCCACGTGGTATGCGATCCGACCCGCACCCGCAAATTGCTGCTCAGTCGCCGTGAACTCGACAAGCTCGAGAGCCTGACCGCTCGTCAGGGCTACACCATAGTGCCGCTGGCTCTCTACTGGAAAGCGTGCTGGGTCAAGGTCGAGATCGGCCTGGTGAAGGGCAAGAAAGAACACGACAAGCGGGAAGACACCAAGGCCCGGGAATGGGATCGGGAAAAAGCCCGCATCATGAAAAACAAACACCGCGGTTGATTGTGCGCCACCCGCCATGGCAAGGCGTCCAATAAACCAGCAATCGACCGGCCAAGGCCGGTCGATTGCCATCAACGCCTTGCCATGACAGGATTTTTGCGTACAATCCCTTTTGACAACTTGGGGCTGATTCTGGATTCGACAAGATTCACGAAACCCAAGGTGCATGCCGAGGTGCGGTAGGCCTCGTTAATAAACCGCAAAAAAATAGTCGCAAACGACGAAAACTACGCACTCGCAGCTTAATAACCTGCGCTGAGCCCTTCTCCCCTAGCTTGCCTGTGTCCTAGGGAAATGGAAGGTCATCCTTCACAGGATCGTGTGGAAGTCCTGCTCGGGGCGGAAGCATTAAAACCAATCGAGCTAGTCAATGCGTGGCGTGTCTCTCCGCAGCGTGTTGGCGAATGTAAAGAGTGACTAAGCATGTAGTACCGAGGATGTAGTAATTTTGGACGGGGGTTCAAATCCCCCCAGCTCCACCAAACGTTTGGAAAGGGCCACTTCGCAAGAAGTGGCCCTTTTTGTATCATTTTTCTGGCTTTCAGAGGATGTAACCGCCCCACGAGCGCAGCACATCTCCAGATCAGGCCAAAGGCTCTGCGAGGGGTGGCTGCATTTGACATGGGCCAGCTCCAGGTGGCGTCGCCAGCAAAAACCGGCGAGTGGAGCGGCAATTTGCCCGGGAGCTCTGGGCTACGCCATCAGCCCAGCGCCTCCATGGGGTTGAAACAGCCTCGAGGATTCGCCCCCGAGAACCTTCCACTAGCCGTTGGCAGTGGAATGCTGGGTCAGATGAACGACGGGATTTTCGGAGAAGAGGTAGCGGTCATCCTCCATTTCGTCATCGAAGATGGTGGCCTGGAAGAGCATCTGCTTGGTGTTCTCCAGGTGCTGCCACATGGCCAGCTTGGCCGCCTGCGGATCCTTGCGCATCAAGGCCTTGAGGATCTGGTCGTGATCGTCGCACCAGCTGGAGATGGCCTTGTCGTCGATATGCTCGTGGAGCTTGCGCCAGTAGGGGTTGCGCTCGCGATGCAGCCAGAGCTGCTCGGTCAGGATCACCAGCACGGAGTTCTGGGTCGCCTTGGCCACCTGGATATGGAACTGCTTGTCCCACTCCGAATCGCGGGCACGATCCTCCTTGCGGGCCAGGGCCTGGATCTTCAGCAGCTCCATGATGTCCTGCTTGGTCACCTGGGTCGCGGCAAACTCGGCGATATTGCTCTCCAGCAGTTGCCTGGCTTGCAGCAGCTCGAAGGGGCCCGCCGTCAATAGGGCGTCATCCAGGGTGGGCGTCGCTTCGGCATACTGGCTCTCCCGGGCGATCACGTGGATCCCGGACCCTTTCTGCACCGCCACCAGCCCTTCCACTTCCAGCATGATGATGGCTTCGCGCACCACGGTGCGACTCACGTCCATCTCCTCGGCAATCAGCCGCTCGGCCGGCAGACGCTCGCCAACTTGATAACGCTGGCTGGCAATGCGTTGTTTCAGCTCGGCGGCGACTTTCTGATAGAGACGCTTTGATTCAACCAAGTCCATATTCATCTCACTCACACCCCAGCCTCATACTATTCAAGTGCCGGGACTGTCCCCCGGATACGGTAACTTGTTATACCAATTTACATGAAAATGAACAAGTGAGCCCTGGGCTCACTTGCTCTCTCATGACTCAATGCATGCCAAACAGTCCCGGCAGGAAGAGGCTGAGTGACGGTATGTAGGTCACCGCCATCAGGCTCAGCAGCAAGACGAAGAAGAAGGGCAGCATGGGCCGGATCAGGGCCTGCAGCTTGACCCCCGAGACCGAACACCCCACAAACAACGCACTGCCCACCGGCGGTGTACAGAGCCCGATGCAGAGGTTGAAGATCATCATGATGCCGAAGTGGACCGGATCCATGCCGAGCTCGGTGACGATGGGCAGGAAGATCGGGGTGAAGATCAGCACCGCCGGGGTCATGTCCATGAAGACGCCCACGATGAGCAGGATCACGTTGATGATGAGCAGGATGACCAGAGGGTTATCGGAGACATTCATCAAGGCGTCACTGATGGTGTAGGGGATATCCGCATTGGTCATGGCCCAGGACATGCCCACCGAGATGCCGATCAGCAGCAGCACGATGGCGGTAGTGATGACCGAGTCCAGCATGATGGCCGGCAGATCCTTGAACTTCACTTCGCGGTAGATGAGCACCGAGAGTACGAAGGTGTAGACCACGGCGATGGCGGAGGCTTCGGTGGCGGTGAAGATGCCCCCCAGGATCCCGCCCATGACCACCACCACCAGCAGCAGGCTGGGGATGGCATCCCAGAAGGCGCGCATCACCATGGCAAAGGAGGGTCGCTCCGCAACCGGGTAGCCACGGCGCTTGGCGATGATGGCTCCCACGGCCATGATGCTGAGCCCCATCAGGATGCCGGGGACGTAACCGGCCATGAACAGGGTGGCCACCGAGATGCCGCCGGCGGTCAGGGCATAGATGATGAGCACGTTGGAGGGCGGGATCAGCAGACCCGTGATGCAGGAGGTCACGTTGATGGCCGCCGAATAGGCCGGATCATAGCCGGACTTCTTCTGCATGGGGGCCATGGTGCCACCCACCGCGGCCGCGGCTGCCACCGCCGATCCCGAGATGGAGCCGAACAGCATGTTGGCCATGACGTTCACGTGGCCGAGCGAGCCCGGCATGCGGCCCACCAGCACCTGGGAGAAATTGATGAGCCGCTGGGCGATGCCGCCGCAGTTCATCAGGGTCCCCGCCAGGATGAAGAAGGGGATCGCCAGCAGGGAGAAGCTGTCGAGGCCGGTGGCCATCTTCTGGCCGACCACCGCAAGGATGGTTTCCATCGGCAGCATCATCATGCCGGAGGCCAGGGTCGCCAGGCCGATGGAGAAAGAGATGGGCACGCCCGCGAACACCAACACGAAGAAGGAGCCGAACATGACCAGGGCTATGGTCCAATCCATCAGATGTTCTCCTCTGAGGGGGCAAGATCGGGGGTGGGCGCCAGACTGTCGAGCAGGGTCTCCAGCATGAAGAGCACACAATAATAACTGATGATGAGGCCGCTCAGGGGCAGCACGGCGTAGACATAGGCCATCGGCAACTGCATGGCCGGGGAGACCTGGCCGGTGCTGTAGACCTTGGTCACCAGGGTCAGGCCGCCCCACACCATGGCGCCGCTGGAAAACAGCAGCACGCAGAGATCCACGAACAGCTGGTTGGCGAGCTTGCGCCCTCCCTTGAGGTCGGAAACGAACAGGTCGATGCTGAGGTGGCGACGCTTGCCGGTGGCGTAGGCCGCTCCCAGCAATCCCACCCAGATCATGCTGAAGCGGGCTATCTCGTCGGTCATGGTGCTCGGCTGTGCCAGCACGTAGCGGCTGAACACCTGCCAGACCACGCAGACCACCAGCATGGCCATCACGGCGACGGTAAACCCGGCGAGCAACCTGTCGATGGGTTGCTTGAACTTTTCAAGACGCATTGCGGTTCTCCCGGGAGGGCGATCTCGTCGCCCTCCCCTCATGATTACTGACCGGCTTCATTCTCGATCTTGGTGAGCCACTCACCGCGTATCGGATCCTTGCGGAAATCGTCATACAGGGGGGCCAGCGCAGTGCGGAAAGCCTCCTTGTCGACCTGGATGAAGGTTGCCCCCGCGTCGGTCGCCTGCTTGCGAGATGCCGCGACCTCCTTGTCCCACAGCTCCTGTTCGTAGGTTTCCGAGTGCTTGGCGGCAGTGGTGAGGATGGCCTTCTGTTCGTCGGAAAGCTTGTCCAGCACCTTGCTCGAGATCACCAGGAAATCGGGCACAGAAGTGTGCTGATCTTCGGCGTAGAACTTGGCTACCTCGACATGACGAGTCTGCACGTAGGAGGGCTCGTTGTTCTCGGCGCCGTCGATGACCCCTTGCTGCAGTGCGGTGTAGACCTCACCGAAGGGGATCGGGGCCGGGGCCGCACCCAGCAGTTCGATCAGCTTGATGGTGGTGGGGGTGGCGACCACCCGGATCTTCATCCCCTTCATGTCGGCCGGGGTGTGAATAGGCTTGTTGGCGTAGAAGCTGCGGGTCCCCGCCACGTAGGCGGCGATGGAGACGAAGCCCTTATCACGGGTCTGGGCCATCATGGATTCGCCCACGGGGCCGTAAATGACTTTGTTGAAGTGGGCCTGATCCTTGAACAGGTAAGGCAGGCTGAAGATGGAGAAGGCGGGCGAGAAGGGTTCCATCTCGCTGGCACTGGCCTTGGTCATGTCCAGGGCGCCGTTTTGCAGCAACTCCAGGGTCTCACGGGGACCGCCCATCTGGCCACCCGGGTAGATGCGCAGCTTCATCTTGCCGTCGGAGGCGGTGCTGATCTCCTTGGCCATCTGGGCCAACGCCTGGTGTACCACATGGTTGGTGTCCAGGTTATGGGCCAGCTTCAGCGTCACTCTCTCCATGGCATGGGAAGAGAAGGCTGTCAGGGCCAGGGGGGCGGCCATCAGGATGGCGACGGCGATGGTTTTCATTTTCATTGGAGCGGGACCTCAAGTGTGTGCGTTTATCTGCTAGACCTCTTCCCTGAGGAGTCAGTCTTAATGTCCTACATCTTTGTGATGCACACTGTAATTGGTAGAACATCTATGAATGTTGAGAACCATCACAAAAACGGCATACCCCCACAAATGGGCTGTGATAAACCCAACGCAGGTCACATTTTCCCGATCCACAAGAGTAAAAAGGTGTCATACAAACCTCTCATCCAGCCTCTTCATCCTCTTTCCCGCTCTTTCTCACCCTGTTAGGCACCATTGAAGGCCCTCTTTGAGACTCAAAATGGTTTAATTCGACGATTTTGTGAGCCGACCGGTGTTTTTTCAATATGGTGACTGGACGAGATGTCTGGCAATAAGAATAATTGGTCCAACAACTATCTCCACTTCACCGAGCACTCTCGTAGGGAGCAAGCGAATGACCGCCTTCATGACCGATGACTTTCTGCTGGATACCGAATTCTCGCGCCAGCTTTATCACGGCTTCGCCGCCGGACAGCCCATCTTCGACTATCACTGCCACCTGCCGCCCCAGCTGATTGCCGAGGATCACCGCTTCGCCAACCTGTATGAGATCTGGCTCAAGGGGGATCACTACAAGTGGCGCGCCATGCGCTCAAACGGAGTGGATGAACGCTTCTGCACCGGGGATGCCGACGACTACGCCAAGTTCGAGGCCTGGGCCCGCACCGTGCCCCACACCATCGGCAACCCCCTCTATCACTGGACCCATCTCGAGCTCAAGCGGCCCTTTGGCATCACGGGCCAGCTGCTGGGGCCGCAGACCGCACAGGCCATCTGGCACCAGTGCAACGACAAGCTGGCCCAGCCCGACTTCTCGGCCCGCGGCATCATGAAACAGATGAACGTCAAGATGGTGGGCACCACGGACGATCCCGTCGACGATCTGCGCCACCACGCCGCCATCGCGGCCGACGGCGGCTTCGACATCAAGGTGCTGCCGAGCTGGCGTCCGGACAAGGCGTTCAACATCGACGCCCATGGCTTTGCGGACTATCTGGCCGAACTCGGCCGGGTCAGCGACATCCAGATCCGCACCTTTGCCGATCTGACCCGGGCCCTCGGCGTGCGGCTGGATCACTTCGCCGCACACGGCTGCAAGATTGCCGACCATGCCCTGGACGAAGTGCCCTTCGGCCAGGCCGGCGAACAGGCTCTCGACGCCATGCTGACTCGACGTCTGGGGGGCGCCGTACTGGAGAGCGCCGATGTGGCCGCCTTCAAGACCGCCGTGCTGCTCTATCTGGCGGGCGAATACCACAGGCGCGGCTGGGTGCAGCAGTACCACATCGGGGCGCTGCGCAACAACAACAGCCGCCGCCTGCTGACCCTGGGGCCGGACACCGGCTTTGACTCCATCCACGACGCTCCCGTGGCCAAGGCGCTCTCCCGCCTGCTCGACGCCCAGGACGCGCAAGGGACGCTGCCCAAGACCATCCTCTACTGCCTGAACCCGAGGGACAACGAGGTGCTCGGCACCATGATCGGCAACTTCCAGGGGGACAACCTTCCCGGCAAGATGCAGTTCGGTTCGGGCTGGTGGTTCAACGATCAGAAGGATGGCATGGAGCGCCAGATGACCCAGCTCGCCCAGCTCGGCCTGCTCAGTCGCTTCGTCGGCATGCTGACCGACAGCCGCAGCTTCCTCTCCTACACCCGTCACGAATACTTCCGCCGCATCCTGTGCCGCATGATCGGGCACTGGGTCGCGGACGGTGAGGCCCCGGCCGATCTCGCGCTGCTGGGCCAGATGGTGGAGAACATCTGCTTCCACAACGCCCGCGACTACTTCGCCATCGAGCTGAACTGACCAGAAATAAAAAATGAGGCGGCGGGCATGTCCCGCCGCCGGAGCGGACCATTCCATGGGTCAAACCGCGCCCATCATCCATATCCGCCACAGGGGCACAGCCCCATGAGGACCACAACAAGATGCAACGCCTGAATCGTGATGCCTTCCCGGGGGCCCAATATCCGGACCGCGTGATCCAGTTTGGCGAGGGGAATTTCCTGCGCGCCTTCATCGACTGGCAGCTGGACCTGCTCAACGAGCACACCCGCCTCGACGCCGGCGTGGTCATAGTGCGCCCCATCGACAGCGACTTTCCCCCCAGCCTGAGCACTCAGGACGGCCTCTACACCACCGTCATCCGCGGGCTGGACGAGTCCGGCAAGGCCATCAGCACCCAGCGCCTGATCCGCAGCGTCAACCGCGAACTGAGCTGCTATCGCCAGTTCGACGAGGTGCTGGCACTGGCGCGCAACCCGGATATCCGCTTCCTCTTCTCCAACACCACGGAAGCCGGGATCAGCTATCACGCCGACGACCAGTTCGACGACACTCCGCCCGCGAGCTTCCCGGCCAAGCTGACCCGCTTGCTGTTCGAGCGCTTCAGTCACTTTGACGGCGCCGCCGACAAGGGCTGGGTGCTGCTGCCGTGCGAGCTCATCGACTACAACGGCGACGCCCTGCGCGAGCTGGTGCTGCGCTACGCCGCCCAGTGGCAGCTGCCAGACGCCTTCCAGACCTGGCTGCGCGAACACAACACCTTCTGCTCCACCCTGGTGGATCGCATCGTCACCGGCTTCCCCCGGGACGAGCACGCCGAGCTGCAGGCGCAATTTGGCTATCAGGATCAGTTCGTGGTCACCGCCGAGCACTTCTACCTGCTGGTGATCCAGGGGCCTGCATGGCTGGCGAGCGCCCTCTGCCTCGATCAGCTGCCCGCCGGGCAGGCACTCAACATCCTCATCGTCGACGACATCAAGCCCTACAAGGAGCGCAAGGTCGCCATCCTCAACGGCGCCCACACCGCCCTGGTGCCGGTCGCCTTCCTGGCCGGGCTCGACACGGTGGGCGAGGCCATGGCCGACGAGGAAATTGGCGAGTTCGTCGAGCGCATCATGCGCGATGAGATAGTGCCGACCTTGAGCCTGCCGCAAGAAGAGCTGCTCTCCTTCGCCCGCGACGTGCAGGGGCGCTTTCGCAACCCCTTCATCAAGCACCAGTTGCTCTCCATCGCCCTGAACGGCATGACCAAGTTCCGCACCCGTTTGCTGCCGCAGTTGCTGACCTATCAACAGCAGCAGGGCACCCTGGCGCCGCGCCTGAGCTTTGCCCTCGCCGCCCTGCTCGCCTTCTATCGCGGGGAGCGCAACGGACACGCCTATCCGCTGCAGGACGATCAACCCTGGCTCGACGCCTACGCCCGCCTCTGGCCTGCGGTGGAGCGCGGCGAGATCCCCCAGCGCGCCCTGGTGCAAGAGGTGCTCGGCCAGGAGGCCCACTGGGGCCAGTCCCTGTGCGAGGTGCCCGGCCTGGTCGAGCGAGTCGATGCCTGTCTGACCCGGATCCGCGAGCAGGGCCTGCGCGCGGCGCTGGCCGCCTGCTGCTAAGGAGTGACCATGCAAGCCGTGATTCGCATCCACCCCACCGACAATGTGCTGGTGACCCTGAGAGAGCTCGCCGCTGGCGAGCAGATAGCGCACGAAGGTGTTTCCTTCACCCTGAGCGACCCCCTCCCCCGCGGCCACAAGCTGGCGCTGGTGGCCCTCTTTGAAGGGGATCAGATCATCAAGTACGGTCTGCCCATCGGCCACGCCACCCGCGCCATCGCGGCGGGAGAACATATCCATCACCACAATCTCGCCACCAACCTCAGCGATCTCGACGAGTACAGCTACCAGCCGGAGCTCATCGACGTCAGCACCGCGCTGCCGGACCGGGAGATCCAGGTCTACCGCCGCCACGACGGCCAGGTCGGCATTCGCAACGAGCTGTGGATCCTGCCCACCGTGGGCTGCGTCAACGCCCTCGCCAAACAGATGAAGCAACAGCTCGAGCGCGACACCGATCTCGGCGCCATTGACGGGGTGCATCTGTTCAGCCACCAGTACGGCTGCTCCCAACTCGGTCAGGATCACCTCAACACCCGCACCCTGCTGCAAAACCTGGTGCACCACCCCAACTCGGGGGGGGTTCTGGTGGTGGGGCTGGGCTGCGAGAACAACCAGATCGCCGCCTTCAGGGAGACCCTGGGCCCGATCGATGCCGCCCGGGTGCGCTTCATGGTGTGCCAGCAGCACGATGACGAGGTGGAGCACGGGCTGGGACTGCTGCGCGAGCTGCTCGCGCAGATGCAGCAAGACAGGCGCCAACCCGGTCGGCTCGGCGAGCTCAAATTCGGGCTGGAGTGCGGCGGCTCGGACGGCCTCTCCGGCATCACCGCCAATCCGCTGCTCGGCTGCTTCTCCGACTACGTGATCCAGCACGGGGGCAGCTCGGTGCTGACCGAGGTGCCGGAGATGTTTGGCGCCGAGCGCATCCTGATGTCCCGCTGCCAGGACGAGCAGACCTTCGACAAGACAGTGCAGATGGTCAACGACTTCAAGCAGTACTTCATCGACCACCAGCAACCCATCTACGAGAACCCCTCCCCCGGCAACAAGGCGGGCGGCATCTCGACCCTGGAGGAGAAGTCCCTCGGCTGCACCCAGAAGGCGGGGCACAGCCAGGTGGTGGACGTGCTGCCCTACGGCGCCCGCTTGCAGCGCCCCGGGCTGAACCTGCTGAGCGCCCCGGGCAACGACGCCGTCGCCACCAGCGCCCTGGCCGGCGCAGGCTGCCACATGGTGCTGTTCAGTACCGGGCGCGGCACTCCTTACGGTGGCCCGGCCCCCACGGTCAAGCTTGCCACCAACAGCGATCTGGCCAGGCGCAAGCCACACTGGATCGACTTCAACGCCGGCACCCTGATTGAGGGCACTCCCATGAGCAGTCTGCTCGCCCAGTTCATCGACCTCATCGTCGATATCGCCAACGGCAAGCCGACCTGCAACGAGCGCAACGACTTCCGGGAGCTGGCCATCTTCAAGAGTGGTGTCACCCTGTGAGTCTCGAGCTTGGCTGGCTGCAACCGGTCTGGACCCTGATTGAACAGCAGCCCCTGGCGCAAGGCATCGGCCTTGCCGCCATGCTGGTCGGGGTGAGCGCCTTCCTGCAACGGGATGACAGCCGCTTTCGCTGGCGGCTGTGTCTCTACCAGGGAGCCATCGCGGTCCACTTCCTGCTAATGGGTGCCAGCACGGCGGCTCTCAGCGCCGCCCTCAGCTGTGGTCGCACCATCGCCTCGGGGCGCACCCGCAACCCCTGGGTGATGCTCTTCTTCCTCGTGCTGGTGTGGGTACTGGGCATCCCCGGGATCACCAGTGCGGTGCAGTGGCTCCCCATCATCGGCACCACCATCGGCACCTGGGGCCTGTTCCGGGCCCGCGGGCTGGCGCTGCGGCTGTGCATGCTGGCGGGCGGCCTGTGCTGGACCAGCCACAACATACTGATCGGCTCCATCGGCGGCAGCCTGATTGAGACCACCTTCCTGTTCGTCAACTGCCACACCATGTATCGCATGTGGCGTCATCCCCTGGCGAACCCCCTGTAACGATTGCAAGGAGTCGAAACCATGACCCGACAGATAGCCGTCATCGGCGAATGCATGGTGGAGCTGCGCCGAGCCGGGCAAGGCCTGCTGGCACAAGGTTTCGGGGGCGACACCCTCAACACCGCCCTCTATCTCGCCCGCCTGGGGAGCCAGGCGTTCGCGGTGCACTACGTCACGGCCCTCGGCCAGGACGGGTTCAGCAGCCAGATGCTGGCCGCCTGGCAGCAAGAGGGCATCCATACCGACTGGGTGCAGCGCCTGGCAGACAAGGCCCCTGGTCTCTATCTCATCGACACCGCGGCCGACGGCGAGCGCTCGTTCACCTACTGGCGCAGCGACGCCGCCGCCCGCTACTGGCTGGCGCAACCCGAGGGCGAGGCCATTCTCGCCGCCCTGAGCCAGTGCGATCTTGTCTACGTGAGCGGCATCAGCCTGGCCATACTGCCGCCCGCCTCGCGCCAGCGCCTGCTGGAAGGACTCGCCGCAGCCCGCGCCCGGGGGGCCAGAATTGCCTTTGACAACAACTACCGCCCCCGCCTCTGGCAAGACAAGGAGACCGCCAAAGAGGCCTACACCGCCATCCTGCGCCTGGCGGACATCGCCCTGCTGACCCTGGATGACGAGCAGGCACTCTGGGGCGACGCGGAGGTCGAAACCTGCCTCGCCCGCAGCCAGGGCTTCGGGGTGGGCGAGATCGTCGTCAAGCGCGGCTCTGAGCCTTGCCTGGTGGTCACGGCAGCGCAGCGGATCGAAATCGCCGCCCTGCGGTTGTCCGCCGAACAGGTGATCGACACCACGGCGGCGGGCGACTCCTTCAGCGCCGGTTATCTCGCCGCACGCCTGCAAGGGGCCGACGTCACCGACGCCGCCCGGGCAGGCCACCGCCTGGCGGCGGCCGTCATCCAGTATCCGGGGGCCATCATTCCCCCCTCCCACATGCCATCACTCAAGGAAACGCACCATGTCTGATCTCATCGCCCGCCTCGAAGCCCTCAAGGTGATCCCCGTCATCGCGCTGAAAGATGCTGCCCAGGCCGTCCCTCTCGCCCGGGTGCTGGTGGAAAATGGCCTGCCCGCCGCCGAGGTGACCTTCCGCACCCCCGCCGCCGCCGAGGCCATCCGCCAGATGCGCGCGGCCTACCCGGATCTGCTGATCGGGGCCGGCACCGTGCTCAACCGCGAGCAGGTGGATGCGGCCGTTGCGGCGGGCGCCGACTTCATCGTCAGCCCCGGCTTCAACCCGACCACGGTGCAGTACTGTCTGGACAAGGACGTCACCATCATCCCCGGGGTCAACAACCCCAGCCTGGTGGAGCAGGCCATGGAGATGGGGCTTCGCCACCTCAAGTTCTTCCCGGCCGAGCAGTCTGGCGGCACCGCCATGCTCAAGGCCCTGGGCGCCGTCTATCCGGTGCGCTTCATGCCCACCGGCGGCGTGACGCCGGCCAATCTGAAGGAGTATCTGGGGCTGAATGCCGTGATCGCCTGCGGCGGCACCTGGATGGTGCCGGCCAAGCTCATCGACGAGGGCAGATGGGAAGAGCTGGCCGCCCTGGTAAGAGAGGCCGTGGCGGCCCTGTGATCATCGGTTGAGCGTGGGAAGGTCTGCCCTCCCCCGGATGTGTTGAAGAGCCACTTCCCGCGAAGTGGCTTTTTTATGCCCTGCAAGGGCTGGAGATCAATGTGCGGTGCGGTTGCAGCAGTCTGCCAGCGGCTTATTCCCCTGCGTCATCAGGCGTCAACACCAGCCTGCGCCAGGGCCCCGTGATGTCGCAATGACCCGTCTCTTCGGTGTTCTCCCAGCCCAAGCGATGATAGAAAGCCATCGCCGTGGTGTTGCGCATGGCCACCTTGAGGGATGCCGGGGAGGGGTATCCGGCCAAGCCGGCGGCAAGCAAGGCCCGCCCCATGCCCTGCCCGTGCCAGTCCGCCACCACGTAGAGATGATGCACAAAGCTCTCGGCCCCCCAGATGGAGACGAATCCGCACGGGCTGCCCCCTTTCTCCGCCACCCAGATCTCCTCGCCCCGGGTCTGCTCGGCAAAATCCTCGAGCCGGAACAGGGCGGGATCAACCCAATGGAAAGCCTGGCGCCTTCCCTTGAGGAAGAGCTGCGCCAGCATGGGCTCGTCAGCTTCCGTCATCATTCTGATCATGACACCATCCTTGCGTTGCGTGCTTGTCGCTTCCCACTCTCGATGGATCCCGTCGTGCTGTCAAATCGGCAATGTGGACCCTCTTGAATACGTAACCGTGTGACACAGGGCTGCCTATTTTATCGCCTCAGAGGCTATACTGCCGAGGTCCCGTCCATGACTGGTTTGAGGTTCACTGATTTATGGATAACAAGCAAATTGAAGGCAGTATTCTGGTACCCGCCCACATTGACGACGTCTGGCGGGCCTGGACCACGGAGAGCGGGCTGCGCAGTTTTCTGGCGCCGGAGTGCCTCATGGTCCCGGAACCCAACGGACCGTTCGAGATCTATTTCAGACCCGATGCTCCCCTCGGCGAGCGTGGCAGCGAAGGGTGCCGGGTGATGGCGGTCATGCCCCATGATCTGCTCAGCTTCAGCTGGAATTTCCCTCCCCAGTTTCCCCACATTCGTCAGCAGAAGACCCAGGTCAGCCTGCGCTTCGTGCCGGAGGGCCAGGGCACCCGGCTCCACTTCCTGCAAACCGGCTGGGCGCAGGATCCGGACTGGGACCAGGGCTATGCCTACTTCCGGGAGGAGTGGCTGGAACTGAGTCTGCCGAGGCTTCAGTACCGTTTCACCCACGGCCCCATCGACTGGAACAACCCGCCGGGCAAGCAGCAGCTGAAATCCCTGGCCCAGTGACGTCCATTCAAGCGATGGGCATGGCACGAAAAAGGACCCGCTCAGGGTCCTTTTTCATGGATAGGCAGGCGGTCACTCCACCGGCTCTTCATCGAACAGGGGGTGATAGAGCACCTCGCCCCTTACCCCGTCGAGCCCGCCGGGTTGCAACTCCATCGCCATGAAACACTCCGTCGGCACCTCGTAGATGCAGTGCAGGCCGAAGTCGCTGGCAGGCCGAAAGCCGAAACGGGCGTAGTAGGCGGGATCCCCGAGCACCACCACCGCCTTCCAGTCCATCTCCAGTGCCGTGTCCAGCCCTTCCCGCACCAGATCCGAGCCAATGCCCTGCCCCTGCCAGTCGGGATGCACGGCCACGGGTGCCAGTCCCAGCCAGGGCCCTTCCTGTCCCTCAATGGTGATCGGGCTCAGCATCAGGTGCCCCATGAACTCGTACTCTTCCTCCTCGACCATGGTGACCACGGCGGCCCCACATTCTCGCAGGCGGTTGACCAGTTCGGCCTCGTCGGGACGACCAAAGGCGGCACTCACCAGCTCATAGACTGGCAGCATGTCGCCGGGACGCTCGGTTCTCAACATACAGCGTTACTCCTCGTACAGCAGGGCGGCCATTATTCCACAGAAGTGGTGCGCCTCTTCACTGCCTTTGTCTGAAAATGGGAGGGCGGACTCAGGAAAACGCCTGACAGACCCCGTACCAGGCTTCGCGATCAGCTCCCTTGCGCAAGTCATCAGCGTCCGTCGTCAGGCTGTCGCAATCGCCGCAGATAGGCGAGGCCCAGATCCCCGCACTCCTTGAGCAGGGCGCCACCACCATGGGCCTGCACCCCGGGTGCCTCTGGCGCCAGCATGGCCAGGGGATAGCGCCGCACCGTCAGCCCGCTGAGTGTCTGCTCGCCCTCTGTCGCCTCCCCCGCCATGAAGAGCGCCACCCCCTCATCGTGCAGTATGGCCACAACCACTTCCTCGTCATCCAGCCAGGGGGCCAGCGCCTCTTTGCGTGCATCTGTCAGGCGCGCCGGGCGATCCAGCCGCCAGTGATCGAGCTCGAGGGCGCCATCGGCCGGATCTGGCCGACGCCCGTCATGGTGCATGCCAGTCTTTTCCATCACCCGGCCTGAGGCGAGGTTGCCCGGCATGTGGCGAGCGGTGAGGGCAGGCAGGTGCCACTGCTCGAAGGCAAACGCCCTGACCAGGCTCGCGGCCCGGGTGGCCAGCCCCCTGTTCTGCCAGGGCACGCCGACCCACCATGCCAGCTCCCCGTGCCAGTGCAGGGAGAGGGAGCCGACCAGGGGAGCGGGCTCGTCTTCACGCCCCTGGGGCAGAGTCAGGGCCCAGGTGCATCCCAGCCCGAGAGCAGCCTTGCGCCCGCTCAGGGCAAGCCAGTCCCGCGCCGCCTCCGGCGAATAGGGGTGGGGGATGTTGAGGGTATAACGGGCGAGCGCCGCATCCGAACAATAACGCAGGATGGCGCTCTCATCGCCGGGCAGCAGGGGGCGCAGCACCAGCGCGTCCTGCCCGCCAGGCTCGCGCAGCACCGGGGTCATCAGGAGGCGGGCAAGCAGGCGTTGCAGGGCAACCCCGAGGTCGTCATCGGCACCGAGGCGATGATCCGCCCCCGCGGGCCCCAGGGTGAGCAGGCCGCTCTCTCTGGCCAGGGTCAGCAGGGAGCCGGAGGCAGCGATCAGGATCTGCCGGTCCGGCTGTGTCGCCATCAGCGGGGAGGCGGCCTCACCCAGCCAGGCGGCAAGCAGGTCGCGGGCACGGAGAATGCCATCTGGCGGGCTGACCGACCAGGGTGCCATCTCCCTCGCCTCCCCTTTGCCAAGCAGCAGCCACCAGCGGTTTCCCCGGTGCTGCCAGGCCTGCAACGCCGCTTGCCAGGAGGGGCGCCAGAGCGCACCCTCGATCAACAGATCCATTCCTTCCCCCACATCCCCCCCCGGATCAGGCACCGGGTGCCCGGGCGGCACCACACTACTGTCTGAGGCAGCATAAGCAGCTACCAATGAGTTGTTAAACCATATGTTTACCATGGTTAAACGGCATACCCCATGAAAAAATGCCATATGGCTGACTTGATGGCGGTCACATTCCTTCCCCTCCTCGCTTCCTATCATGCCCCCATCATGGCGCGACCAAAGACGCCCATGAAGGACAACGGATAACAAGAGAACACACTATGCAGCCAACCAGCCCACTCAAAACGGTAGTAGTCAGTACCCTGGCGACCGCCCTGCTGATCTTCGTGGCCCAATCCCTCATCGGGAAGCAGGAGATCAGACTCGGCATCGCCATCATCCCCATCCTGCCCATGCTCTTTGCCGTCATCATCGGCATGATCGTCTCCGCCAAGCCCGTCAAGGATCGCATTCCCGGCTGGAAGAGACTCTTCACCGAGCGAGAAGAGGGCTTCTGCGGCAAGATGGTGGGTTTCAGCCTGCTGATCCTCGGGACCCAGTATGCGGGGATGATCATCCCCAACCTCAAGATGATCCTGAGCGTCGGCGTACCGCTCTTCCTGCAGGAAATAGGCAACCTCCTGCCCATCCTCATCGCCATTCCGCTGGCGGTGAAGTTCGGCTTTGGCCGCCGCGCCATCGGGGCCTGCTCCTCCATCAGCCGTGAACCCTCGGTCGCGGTGATCCAGGGCAAGTTCGGCACCGGCTCCCAGGAGTACATCGGCGTGCTCGCCATCTACCTGTGCGGCTCCGTCATCGGCACCCTCTGGTTCAGCGTGCTCGGCAGCATCGCCCCCCTCACCGGACTGCATCCTCTGGCCCTGGCCGCCGGTTCCGGCGTGGGATCCGGCTCCATGCTGAGCGCCGCCTCCGGTGCCCTCATCAACGGCCTCGACGAGGCGATGGCCCAGCAGGTGCTCAGCATCGCCGCCGCCTCGAACCTGCTCTCGTCGGCCCTGGGAGCGCTCTCCCTCACCTATCTGGGTCTGCCGCTCGCTGAAAAAATCTATGCCCTGACAGCCAAAGGAGAGAAAGCATGAAAAGCATCGTGATGGATATGCGCTTCGTCTTCCTGGCGATCCTGCTGGCCATGTTCACCCAGACCCTGACCTCGGGCCTGCCGCTGTGGCAGATGGGGGACAGCTTCATCGCCATGTCCCTGGTGGTGTTTGCCTCCCTGGTGACCAAGCGCTACCTGCCCTCCTCCCTGCCGGCCTTTGCCTATGCCACCATCATCGGCATTCTCATCTGCCTGCCCGAGACCCCGGTGCGCGGCCTCTTCATCGACGCCGTGGCCAAGATCTCCTTCCTCTCCTGCTGCGTGCCGCTCCTGGCCTTCGCCGGCCTCTCGGTGGGCGGTCAGCTGGAGGAGCTCAAGAAGATGTCGTGGAAGGTGATCCTCATCTTCATGATCGTCTCCACCTGCTGCTTCTTTGGCGCCTCCCTGGTTGCCCAGCTCGGTTTCTCCATTCAAGGGATCATCTGATGAACCACTACCATATCGAACCTGACCTGTTGGCTCTGCGCGACTTCAGCTACGAAGTGCGCCACCACCTGCACCGCATCCCGGAATACTCCGGGGCCGAGTTCAAGACCTCTGCCTACTGCCGTGGGTTGATGGAAGAGTTCGGCTACAGGATCACCCTGTATCCCGGTTTCACCGGTTTTCACGGGGATCTGGCGGTCGACCCTGCCCTGCCCACCATTGCCTTTCGTGCCGACATGGATGGCCTGGAGATGCACGACATGAGCGAGGTGGCGTTCAAATCCACCCATGAGGGGATGGCCCACAACTGCGGCCACGACTCCCACATGGCGATCGCTCTGACCGCCGCCAGGTTTCTGGCCGCCAACCGCGAGCGCCTGCGGTACAACGTCCGCTTCATCTTCCAGATGGCGGAAGAGGACATGCGTGTCCCCGGGGCCGAAAAGATGGTGGAGCTTGGCTGCATGAAGGGGGTGGACGAGGTCTATGCCCTGCACAACGACGGCGCCATGGAGACGGGCACTATCAAGTTCAACCAGGGGGTCATGTCCTCCTGGGGGTCTGCCTGGACGCTCGATGTGCACGGCATCTCCGCCCACGGCTCCACCCCCCACAAGGGGCTGGATGCCATCCGGGAGGCGGTGCGGATCATCGAGGACATGGACTACATCGTCGCCAAGCGCACCAGCCCGTTCAGCCCGGCGGTCTTTGGTTGCGGCATGATCAACGGCGGCACCATTCCCAACGCCATCGCCGATCATGTGCAGGCCCGTGGCACCATCCGCGCCATGGACGCCGAAACCGACCAGATCCTGAAAAACAGCTTCAGGGACATCATCGCCCAGAGCGAGCTGCGCGGCTTCAAGACCACCATGGTCCATGCCGGCTACCCGGCAGTGGAGAACCACCCCCAGGCCTGCGAGCGCCTGCAACAAGCCGCCTCGGATGTGTTGTCCAGCGACGGGATCAACGCAAAGGGCCAGCCCATGACCGGCAGCGAGGACTTCAGCTACATGATCAACGCCACGCCAAGCCGCATGGGGGCCATGTTCTTCCTCGGCAGCGGCAATCAGGCCAAGGGGATCTGCAACTACCTGCACGCGAACCCCTATTACCTGGACGACGACTGCCTGCTGATCGGTGCCCAGATCTTCGTCAATCTGGCGACCCGAACCCCCTAAGCTGCAAGGGGGCTGCCGCACCCCGAAGCCCTGCTGGATGATGGCGATCTGCGGCTCTGCACCCGGAGCGCCGTCAATCTGGTGACCACGACAGCCGGGAGAGAGGGATCACCGGGAAAAGGCAGCGCAGGACACCACTTATCACAAAAAAGAGAGGCCATTGGCCTCTCTTTTTTGCCTCTATGCAGCACATCTGACTCCCCCTGACGGCCTTCAGAGCCAGGGCAGGGTCGCAGACGGGGCGGGCGTTCCCTGGTTGAGCAGCGCCAGCTGCACCGTCTCCCGGCTCACATGGGGGGCATAGAGGTGGATGAAGTCGTACATGTAGTCCCGCAGGTGGGCGTGCCTGCGCAGGCACACATGGGCCACGCTCGAGGCGATCAGATGATCGATGTTGAGGCAGACCAGGCTCTCCCTGTCCCCTTCGTCGAACGCCGAGGTGGCGATCACCCCGACACCCATCCCCAGGCGCACATAGTGCTTGATGATGTCGCTGTCGGTGGCCGTCAGCACGATGCGGGGGCTGAGGCCATGGCGTCCGAACGCCTTGTCCATCTTGGAGCGGCCGGTGAAACCGAACACATAGGTGATGAGGGGATACCGGGCCAGATCCGCCATGGCCAGCGGCTGGCAGTCCAGCAGCGGATGGCCGTGGGGCACCACCACGCTGCGCCCCCAGCGATAGCAGGGCACGGTCGCCAGCTCGTCGAACAGGTGCATGGACTCGGTGGCGATGGCCATCTCCACATCCCCGTTTTGCGCCATCTGCGCCAGTTGGGCAGGGGCTCCCTGATGCAGCTGGATGCTCACCTCGGGGTAGCGGCGGGAGAATTCGGTAATGACCGCCGGCAGCTTGTAGCGGGCCATGGTGTGGGTGGTGGCGATGCGCAGCACCCCGCTGGTGGCCAGCTGATCCCCGAGGGAAAGCTGGCCAATCTGCTCCACCTGGGCCACCACTCCCCTGGCCAGCTCCATCACCTGCTCCCCCATGGGGGTCAGGCCCGCCAGGTTCTTGCCCTTGCGGGTAAACAGCGCCAGCCCCAGCTCCTCTTCCAGCATCTTCATCTGCTTGCTGAGGGTCGGCTGGGAGGTATAGAGCTTCTCCGCCGTCGCCGAGATGTTGAAGTTGTTCTTCACTATCTCGGTGAAGTTCTTGAGCCGGGCGATGTTCATCAGGGCGCCAGGCGCTCGATGTGCCAGCCGTCCCCCTCGCGGGTGTAATAGAAGCGATCGTGCAGACGATGCTCCCCGCCCTGCCAGAACTCGACGGTGTCGATGCGCACCCGGAAACCACCCCAGAAGCTCGGCAGCGGCACCTCGCCATTGGCAAACTTCTGCTTGAGTTCGAGGAACTTGGCCTCCAGCACGCCACGGGCCGAGATGCGGGTCGACTGTTTGGAGACCCAGGCGGCGATCTGGCTGTCCTTGGGACGGCTGTGGAAATACTTCATCACCTCGAAGGCGCTCATCTTCTCCACCCGACCGGTCACGTGCACCTGTCTGTCCAGGGTATGCCAGGGGAAGAGCAGGCTGATACGGGGGTTGCCCTCCAGCTGATGCGCCTTGCGGCTGCCCATGTTGGTGTAGAACACCATGCCGTCGGCATCGTAGTGCTTGAGCAGCACGGTGCGCTGCCAGGGCTGACCATCGGCATCCACGGTGCCCACCACCATGGCGGTGGGATCGGTCAGTTTGGCCTCGCACGCCTGGGCCAGCCACTTCTCGAACAGGGTGAGGGGCTCGGCCGGCAGATCGGCCCGGTGCAGTCCACCCCTGGTGTATTCGCGACGCAGATCAGCCACATCCATCATCTTGATTTTCCTTCTCTCTTTCTCTGCCGCCCGTGCGGCGATGGGTGCAGGCATTGTGCGACGAGCGCGCCATGGGTACAAGCCTCGGGGCGGCCAAATGGCGGAGCAAAAAGAGAGGGAGGCTCATGCCTCCCTCTTTATGCCGATGACCGTCAGCCTACTGCTTGCCGTCAATCGGCGGGCAATGGGCCAGCATGCGCCGGTTGTAGTCCGCCGCATAGGCGCTCAGCCTGGCGTGGGCCTCCTTCTGATCCGGCTTGATGACATCCCCGAATCCATCGAGATAGCGCACGCCGCAGCGCGCCTTGGCCGCCGCCTGCTGATCCGCCGCGATCCCGGGCGCCACCTCGCCGCGCCCGGCCCGCACGATCAGCCGGTAATCCTGCCTGGCAAGGCTGGCGCTGACCGCCTGATCCAGGGTGTCAGCATCGGCCTGACAACCGCCGAGCAGGGTGAGCAGCAGCACCCCGGCAAGTCTCATGCCCGCCTCCGCTGCCAGCCCAGCAACGCCAGGGCCAGGGTCCAGACGCCGAGGGCACCGCCGCCACCGCTTCCCCCCTCTTCACCGCGCTGGGTGACCGAGAGCTTGAGGGGACTGATGGCGAAGAAGATGTTATCGCTGCACGCCACCTTCAAACGGGCAGTGCCATCCTGGCCCGCCGGAATGGTGACGCTCGCCGAGCCCGAGTTGGGTTTGCCGCTGGCAAGGGAAGTCCAGTTTGCCCCCTCGTCCCGGGTCATGAAAAGATCCACCTTGCTGCAGTTGATGGGGGCGGCATTGGTGCCGGCCACTTCCCAACTGATTGTCTGCGTCTTGCCCGCCCCCAGGGGGGTCACCACCGGGCTGGTCAGGGCAAAGGCCTTGCCGGTGTTGACCACCTGGATCTTCATGTCATCGCTGGCGACACCGCCCTTGCCGTCCCGCGCAGTGAGGCGGAAGTTCAGGTCCCGGTTGGTGGCAGGCCAGGCCTCCCCTATCGCCAGGGTGTTGGTGAGCAGGGAGGTGAGACTCGGCAGGGTGCGCTCCGGCACGCTGGTCGGCGCCACGAAACGGAACAGCGGGCGGCTGCCGTCGTCCACCATGGTGGCCGGGCTGCTCGACTCCGTCCCCAGATCGATCTGCTCCCAGGTGTAACTCAGGGCGTCGTTATCCAGATCCGCCCCGGCGCCCTTGAGCACGAAGGGGGTGTTGGCGGGGATGACGTAGTCATTGCCTGCCGCCACCTGGGGCGCATTGTTGACCAGCGCCAACGGGGTGCCGCAATTTGGCACCGTGGCCATGTGGGCCCGCATCTGCTCGATGGACTTGCTGTGGAAATAGGGCTCGCTGTGGGGCTGCAGATCTTCGTCTCCGCAGATCCCCGCATAGGCCATGATGGAGCTGCCGCTGCCCGGCTCCCAGGCCTGGCTTGCCTCCCGGTTGCCGCCACCACAGCTGCCTGTGGTGCCGTTGAAGGTGTGGTCTGCTCCGAACTGGTGACCGATCTCGTGGGCTACGTAGTCGATGAAGAAAGCATCCCCCACCGGCTCGGAGGAGCCCGTCATCCCCGCCGATTTGTCAGGGGTGCAGAGTACGCCCAGTCCCGCCAGGCCGCCGCCACCGGTGTTGACCACATGGCCGATGTCGAAGGCCCCCAGCCCCTTGGTCAGGGCATCGGCCTGCACCTGCATGTTGGCATCGATATCGCCGTCATCATTGTTGAAGGGATCGTTCGCCACGTCGGTGAAGATGATGGTGTCGTTGCCGCTGGCGAGCTGGAATTCGGCCGCCACGTCACGCTGGTAGACCTCGTTGACCCGGTTGAGCAGGGTGGTGATGGCGCCAAGACCCGCCTCCACGGTGCCGCCGTGATACTGGGTGTACTCCCCCGCCGCCGAGATGGCGATGACATAGCGCTTGCGCTCGTTGCCATCCACCAGCACCTGGCGGGCCAGCTTTTTGGCCTCGCCCCCGATCACCTTGTCCGCCTCCTCTTCCAGCCGGCTGTGGGCATCCTGCTGGTAATAGACGGCATAGCCTTCCCCATTGCGAAGGGGATCGACGAACACCATTTTCCCTTCATGGCTGAACATGGCGTGGAATCCCTGGGGACCGAGATCGAAGCGCCCGGTCTCGCCCGGCGCCGCTTCGTTATGCCCCTTGAAGGCCAGGATATCGGGATATTTGGCGGCCAGATCCACCGGCAGCAGATCATAGGGTTGCAGGCTGAAGGTCACCTCCCTGCCATCCGGCAGGGGCAGGGTCAAGCGGCGCTCGCCCCCCTTCAGGGCAGCCAGGTAATCGGTGGAGACGGTGACGATGCGATACTGGCTGGCCCTCACCTCGTACCCATCGGCGGCGGTGGCCCGCGCCGTGACCGTATGCCACTCGCCGGCCATCAGGTTGCCGGACGTCATCAGACCCGCCACCAGCACCGCCAGCGGAGAATATTTCATCAACTGCATCTTTTTAATTCCTTTTTAAACGGATTCACCTGAACTGCCACGGCATCATTTGCCCGCTGGTCCGATTAGTCCAGCAACATCCTCTGTACATTCCCCGAATGGGGAAGGTTGCACCAATGCAGACTAGCCCCTATCATGGCGCGGATTTGTCCGTTCCAGAACCCCTCTTCGACGGGGCCGGTTCACTCTTTCTTTGGCCAAGGTTAATCTCATGCTCAAGTCCCCACTGTTGCCCCGTTTCGGGGATCTGGTCGTTGCCATCGTTGACGATGTGCTGGGTCAGGGTCTTACCCTCGACCGCGCCTATGCACGTCACTTCTCCGGCATCGAACTCAAACCGCAAGAACAGGCAAGGATTGCCCTGGTCACCGGCGATCTGCTGCGCCGCCTCAGCCTCTACTGCTTCCTCACCGGCATCCAGGTCCGTCAGGCGGAGAAGAATGTCTGGCCGCTGCTGCACAGCTGGCACGCCTTCCACAAGATAGATCAGCCCAACCACCCGACCCTGGATCGCTTCAACGAGGAGGCGTTCCGCCGCCGCCTGACCGAGGCCAAGAAGAACCCGGTGCTGATGGACGGCTGCCCTGCCTGGCTGGAAAAACTCGGCAGCGAGCAACTGGGCGACGCCTGGCCGGCCGAGCGTGCCGCCCTGGCCTGGATGCCCAAGCGTTACCTGCGGGTCAACACCCTCAAGTGCACCCGGGACGAGCTGCAAGCCATGCTGGCCAAAGAGCATGTCACCACAGTGCCCGTCGACGGAGTGGAGACTGCCTTGCAAGTGACCTCGGACGCCGCCCTGTTCCGTACCCAGGCCTTTGCCGATGGCTGCTTCGAGCAGCAGGATGCCGGCTCCCAGCTGGTGGCCGCGGCCCTCGACGTCAAGCCCGGCATGCGGGTCATCGACGCCTGTGCCGGTGCCGGCGGCAAGACCCTGCACCTGGCCGCCATGATGCAGGGCAAGGGCCGTCTGCTGGCCATGGACGTGGAAGAGTGGAAACTGGAGAACCTCAAGCAGCGCGCCCGCCGCGCCGGTGCCCACAACGTGGAGACCCGGGTCATCACCAGCAGCAAGACCGTCAAGCGCCTGAAAGAAAGCGCCGATCGCGTGCTGCTGGACGTCCCCTGCTCCGGCCTTGGCGTGCTCAAGCGCAACCCGGATGCCAAGTGGCGCGACACCGCCGAGCGCCTGCCGGTGCTGGTCGCCCTGCAAGAGGAGATCCTGCAGCGCTACAGCCAGATGGTGAAGGTGGGCGGCCTGCTGGTCTACGCCACCTGCTCCATCCTGCCCGAGGAGAACCGCCAGCAGGTGGACAAGTTCCTCGCCGCCAACGAGCACTTCCGCCTGATCGGCGATCACAACGTCAGCCCGGCCGAGACCGGCTTCGACGGCTTCTACATGGCGCGCCTCGAACGCATCGCCTGATGTCTGTCGTGGGCACAAAGAAAAGGGGAGCCAGTGGCTCCCCTTTTTGCATGGTATGGATGCGGCCTTATTCGGCGGCAGCGTCATCCTGCTTGTGCTTGGCGGCAGTTTCCTTGATCAGGGTCTGCAGCTCGCCGGCCTGGAACATCTCGATCATGATGTCGCAACCACCGACCAGCTCGCCCTCGACCCACAGTTGCGGGAAGGTGGGCCAGTTGGCGAATTTCGGCAGCTCGGCGCGGATGTCCGGGTTCTGCAGGATGTCGACATAGGCGAAAGGCTCGCCGCAGGACATCAGGGCCTGGGAGGCCTGGGCAGAGAAACCGCAGCTGGGCAGCTTGGGGGATCCCTTCATGTAGAGGATGATGGGATTCTCAGCCAACTGCTGTTTGATCTTTTCAATAGTTTCCATAAATGCCTCACTGGAGCGATTTCGGCGGCCATTCTACTGCAATCCGGGCAGACCACAAACTGGCAAACCGTTGCGAATGAAAGAAGTCATGCATCAATACGCCGCAGCTTGATCCGGATCATGGCAAGAATCAAGGGTTGTTCGCCCATCTTTGATACTGCTACAATCGACGGGCTTTGGGCCGTCTGGCCCCCTCATTTCAAGAACAATTCTTTTCAAGATAGAAAAGAGTACGCAATGTCTTGCAACCGTCGCCTTCGCACGGACCAGCCAATGGAGAGTAGAAAATGGCTTTCGAACTTCCCGCTCTGCCCTATGCAATCAATGCTCTGGAACCGCACATCTCCCAGGAAACCCTGGAATACCACCATGGCAAGCACCACAACACCTACGTGGTCAACCTGAACAACCTGGTGCCGGGTACCGAGTTTGAAGGCAAGTCTCTGGAAGAGATCATCAAGACCTCCACTGGTGGCGTCTTCAACAACGCTGCCCAGATCTGGAACCACACCTTCTACTGGCACTGCCTCTCCCCGAACGGCGGTGGCGAGCCCACTGGCGCCCTGGCCGATGCCATCACCAAGGCCTTCGGCTCCTTCGCCGAGTTCAAGGATGCGTTCACCAAGTCTGCCATCGGCAACTTCGGTTCCAGCTGGACCTGGCTGGTGAAAAAGGCTGACGGCTCCCTGGCCATCGTCAACACCTCCAACGCCGGTTGCCCGCTGACCGAAGCCGGTACCACCCCGCTGCTGACCGTCGACCTGTGGGAACACGCCTACTACATCGATTTCCGCAACCTGCGTCCGAAGTACATGGAAACCTTCTGGGCCCTGGTCAACTGGGAATTCGTGGCCAAGAACCTGGCTGCCTGATAAGCCTTTCTTGCCAAAACGCCCCGCACTTGCGGGGCGTTTTTTTATGGTCGAATACCTGCCATCGACAACAAAGGCGCCCGCAGGCGCCTTGTGGAAGATGACCGTGCTTACTGGTCTATCTCGTCCATGTAATCGTCGAGGTTGTCATCATCCGCCGCCTCTGGCTTCTGCTCCTGGAGCTCGGGTTTGCGGCCCGTCACCTTGCCATCGTTGTACTGCAAGTAGAAGTCCTTGGTCAGGGCGTAAGGATCCAGCGCGTTGTCGATGATGCGCTCCTGATCGATCAGCTTGGAGCGGGTACCGAGGCCATCCAGCGCCCAGTGCACCACCTTCAGCGGGAAGGTCAGCAGGGCATAGGGGAAGTAGATGGTATCGATGGTATCCCCAACCAGTTGCCGGGTGGTGGTGGGACCGTAGACCGGCACCATCAGATAGGCGCCATCCCCGATGTCGGCCTTGCCGAGCACGGTGTCCATCTCCAGCGTGTTGCGAGCCAGGCCCGCATGCTTGGCCACGTCGAACAGACCGAGCAGGCCCACAGTGGTGTTGAGGGTGAAGCGGCCCAGGTTGGTACCGGCCCCTTTCAGATCACCCACCAGCAGGTGGTTTACCATGCTGCTCGGCTCGTCGAAGTTGTCCACGAAATTCTCGATGCTGTCCCTCACCCCTTGCGGAACATAGCGGGCATAGCCGTGTACCACGGGGCGCGCCACATAGGGCTCCAGCACGTCATAGTTGACGGCCCACATGGCACGGTTGGGCCCCTGGAAGGGGTCGCGAGGATCGCTGGCCGTGCTGGATGCCCCGGGGCGGCTCGGGGTCTCGCCGAGATCCAGGCTCTCCGGGCCCGGCTTGGGAGGGCCGCCCGCACAGCCCGCGAGCAGCAATGCCACCGCCAATGCTCCTGAACGCAGATACATATGAAAGTCCTAAGATTTTTTTGGGTATTGATATGAATTATACAGGGGGCCCACCCCAAGGGGTGGGCCAAAAGCGTATTAGAGGGCGTGATCGATGCGGATGTCAATCGGCGCTGTGGGGATGGTGCTGGTCGGCACGGTGACCGAAACCCCTTCAAAGGCGCCTTCCTTGTTCATGACGTTGCCACCTCGGGAGAGGCGCGCCTTGAACTGCAGCTCGGCATGGGCCGCCAGCTTGCTCCCCTCCATCATGGCATCCCCGTCCCCCAGGGAGAGGGTGAGCGGGAGATGCGGGTCTGCAATGCGCTTGACCGCGATGGGCATGGGCGGACCGTTGGGGATCACCGCAAACACGAACAGATGGGCATCTTCCGGCATCTTGATGCCCGGCGCCAGGGTGATGTGCAGGGGGAACTCCCCCTCTTTCACCGCCAGCACCTCGGCTTGTGCCTGGCCTTCGGCAGACGGGGTGGTCACGGCGATGCCACGCTGGCCAAGCTGCTGCCTGGCGTACTCCATGGAGCGCTCCACCATGGTGTAGCGGGCCGAGCCCGGCTCCAGCAGCGGCAACATCCCCTGCCAGCGGTCGAGGGCGGTCTGGAAATCCTCTTTTTGCAGGGCCATGAAGGCGTGGACGGAGCGGGCCTCGATGTTGGCCGGGTCCTCGGCAATGACCGCCTGCAACAGCTGATCCGCACGGGCTTCCTCCCCCGTCATCATCAGGGCCTGGGCATAGGGCACCGCCACCATGGCCTTCTGGGGCGCGAGGGCGTAGGCACGCTCCAGCGCCTCGCGGGCCATCTCGGGATCATTGCCATCCAGGGTCAGGCGCCCCAGCAGCAGCCAGCCGCGATAGTCGTTCGGTTCTTCTTTCAGCCGGGTTCGCAGGGCCAGGGTGAAGTCCAGCAGATCCTGCTCGGTCACCCGGGTATCGCGCTCCACCAGGATGCGGTTGCTGAGCTCCCCCAACCGGCTGCTGGCATCTTGCCAGCGGCTCACCTCCTGCCAGGCGCCGAGCTTGGCGTACAGGCTGATGCTCACCACCGCCAGCACCAGCACACCGGGGATCCAGATCAGGCTCTTGCCGCCACGGGCGGTCTGCTCCACGTCGGGAATGTCGTCCAGGAGGCTGCGCTGCAGCTCCACCAGGGATTCCGGCTCCTCCGCCAGTATCCCCTGCTCCCGCTCCTCCCCTATCTCCAGCAGGCGCTGGCGATAGAGCTGCTTGTTGAGGGCCGAGCGACTGATGCTCTGCCGGCCCTCGCCGCGCCACAGCGGCACGATCAGCGCCAGGCTCGCCAGCACCAGCAGGGCCGCACCCAGTATCCAGAATGGGGTCATGGTTTCTCTTCCTCTTTGAGCAGGGCGGACAGCCTGGCCTGCTCTTCTGCACTCAGGGTACCTTCAGGCTGTTGCAAGGGAGCAGGGGCATGGCGGCGGCTTCGCACCACCACGGTGACGACGCCAATCACGATGACCAGCAAGGGGCCAAGCCAGAGGATCAGGGTCGAGGCCATCAGGGGGGGATCATAGAGAATGAAGTTGCCGTAGCGGGCCACCATGTAGTCCACCACTTCCTGCTTCTCCTTGCCCTCGCGCACCATCTGGTAGGTCTTGTCCCGCAGATCCTTGGCGAGCCCGGCGTTGGAGTCCGCGATATCCTGGTTCTGGCACTTGGGGCAGCGCAGCTCCTTAGTCAGCTCGCGAAAGGTCTGCTCCTGGGCGTCGCTCTCGAAGGTGTAGACATCGATGGCGGCGCGGGCCTGTCCGGCGCAGACGAGACCGGCCAGCAGCAACAGGGATGCAATCAGTGTTTTCATCGGGGAGGCCTCACTTCATGGCATCGAAGATGGGTTTGAGGGTACTGGCCCAGACGTCTGGGTTGATGTCCCCCACGTGGCGATAGCGGATGATGCCCTGGCTGTCGATGAAGAAGGTCTCGGGCGCGCCATAGACACCGAGATCCAGCCCCAGCATGCCGTCCGGATCATAGAGGTTGACCTGGTAGGGATTGCCAAGCTCCGCCAGCCACTTGATGGCCTTGTCACGCTCGTCCTTGTAGTTCATGCCGACGATGTAGATCCCCTGCCCCGCCAGCTCCTTGAGGTAGGTGTGTTCTCCGTAACAGGTCGGGCACCAGGTGGCCCAGACGTTGAGCAGCATGGGGCGCCCCTTGAGGATGCTCCTGTCGTGCTGCTTGCCCAGATCATAGATGTCCTGCAAGGTGAACACGGGCACCTCCTTGTCCACCATCACGGATTCGAGCTTGGTGGGATCGGAGTAGAGCCCCTTGAACAGAAACACGGCCCCCATCAGGAAGATGATGAAGGGCAGCAGATAGAGCCAGGTCTTCTTGCTCATGCCTTGGCCTCCTCGTCACGACGTCCGAAGCGGTAGCGCTTGTCCAGCATGGCCAGCACGCCGCCGAGGGCCATGAAGACGCCACCAAACCAGATCCAGCGCACGAAGGGCTTGTAGTAGATCCGTACCGCCCAGGCGCCGTTGTCGAGCTGCTCGCCGAGCGCCGCATAGAGATCCCGGGTAACCCCCGCATCGATAGCCGCCTCGGTCATCGGCATGCGGCTCACGGTGTACATCCGCTTCTCGGGTTTGAGCAGGGCAACCTGCTTGCCATCCCGGTGCACTTCCAGCACGCCCTTGAAACCGTCGTAGTTGGGGCCGTTCTTCTCCTTGATCCCGGTGAAGACGAACTCGTAATCGGCGAACTGGACGCGATCACCGGCCTGCATCCGCAGGTCCTTCTCGATGCTGTAGTTCTGGGTGCAGGCGATGCCGATGATGCTCACCGCAAGCCCCACGTGCCCCAGGATCATGGCCCAGTGGCTGTTGCCAAGCTTGCGCACGCCGGTGGCAAAACCGTGTTTGTGGGTGGCCCGCGCCCAGGTCTCCTGCACGCTGGTGACGATGATCCAGACGCCAAGCCCAATACCGAGCGCAGCCCAGGGTTTGAACGCCTCGGCAAAGAGTTTGGGCAACAGCAGAGCCGCGGCCAGGCTCAGCACCAGGGCGAGCATCACCTTGACCTTGAGCTCACCGAGATCCTGGCGGCGCCAGCGGAACAGGGGGCCCACCCCCAGCAGCAGGGCGAAGGGGATGATGAGCCAGCTGTAGATGTGGTTGAAGAAGGGGGTGCCGATGGAGATGCTGCCAAGCCCCAGCTCCTTGTGCACCAGGGGCAACAGGGTGCCGAGCAGCACGGTGAGCAGGCCCGCCACCAGCAGGATGTTGTTGCCAAGGAGCAGGGTCTCGCGGCTCCACAGCTCATGCTTGCCGTGGCTCTTCACCTGGGAGCCCTTGAAGGCGAACAGCAGCAGGGAGCTGCCTATCACCGCCAGCAGGAAGCCCAGGATGAACAGACCCCGGGTCGGGTCCGAGGCAAACGCATGGACCGACACCAGCACGCCGGAACGCACCAGGAAGGTGCCTAGCAGGCTCAGGGAGAAGGCCGAGAGCGCCAGCAGCACGGTCCAGGCCTTGAAGGTGGCGCGCTTCTCGCTCACCGCGAGGGAGTGGAGCAGGGCCGTGCCCGCCAGCCAGGGCATGAAGGAGGCGTTTTCCACCGGGTCCCAGAACCACCAGCCGCCCCAGCCGAGTTCGTAATAGGCCCACCAGGAACCGAGCACGATGCCCAGCGTCAGGAAGACCCAGGCCGCCATGGTCCAGGGACGGGACCAGCGCGCCCAGGTGGCGTCCAGACGCCCCGTCATCAGGGAGGCGATGGCGAAGGCGAAGGCCACCGAGAAGCCCACGTAGCCCATGTAGAGCATGGGGGGGTGGAAGATGAGACCGGGATCCTGCAGCAGCGGATTGAGATCCCGCCCGTCCACCGGGAAATACGGCAGGGTGCGGGTGAAAGGATCCGAGGTGAACAGCACGAAGGCGGTGAAGCCCACCGAGATAAGGCCGAGCACCCCGAGTACCCGCGCCACCGCATCGAGCGGCAGACGGCGACTGAAGAGGGCCACCGCCGCCGTCCAGCCCCCCAGGGTCAGCACCCAGAGCAGCAGCGAGCCTTCATGGGCTCCCCACACCGCCGAGATGCGGTATTGCAGGGGCAGCAGGCTGTTGGAGTTGGTGGCCACGTACTGCACGGTGAAGTCGTTGTCGATAAAGGCCCAGGTGAGGCAGAGAAACGACAGCAGCAGCAGCAGGAACTGGCTGTAGGCGAGCGGGCGGGCCGCCGACATCATGCCAAGACGACCGAGATGGGCCCCGATCAGCGGGTAACTGCCCAGCAGCAGGGCGGTGGCGAAGGCCAGGATCAGTGAGAACTGCCCTAATTCCGGGATCATTGACTATTCCCTCTCGATTGCACGGAGAAACCTGCCGATTTGGCGGTATAAAGAAGTGAATTCTTGGCGCATACCGGCATCATTGCTTGGCTCCCTGCAACTGCGCCTCTGTGTATTCGGGCTTGAAGTGCATGCCGTTGGTGGCGTCGGCCACTTCCGGCGGCATGTAGTTCTCGTCGTGCTTTGCCAGCACCTCGAAGGCGGCGACCGTGGTGGCATCCTTGAGGGTGCCCTGAGCGACAATGCCCTGCCCCTCGCGGAACAGGTCCGGCAGAATGCCGTCAAACTCCACCGTCACCAGATGGCCGCCGTTGTCCACCAGCTTGAAGGCTACCTTGAGGCTCTGGGGATCCCGCACCACAGATCCCGGCACCACCAGGCCACCGATGCGCAGGCGCTGCCCCTCCTCGGGCTTGACCTTCTCCGGCCCCTTCCCTTCCACCAGCTCGCTCGGGGTGTAGAAGAGGTCGATGTTCTGGCTCAGGGCATAGAGCACCAGGCCAGTCACGCTGGCAAGGCCCAGGCTGATGGCCAGGATGATGGTGAGGCGTTTCTTGCGGCGCGGGTTCATAGGGTGTTCTCCATCTGCTGGGCCGCCTTGCGGCGTGCCTCCCGAGCCTGCTTGTTGCGCAGTTCGCCAAGCAGGCTGCGGGTCTTCAACCGGGTGGAAATGACGATGCCGACCAGGCAGAGCAGGGTCAGACCGAAGGAGAGCCAGACGTAGAAGGCATAGCCTCCCATGGCCATGAAATCACTGAACGAGGCAAAGTGCATGCTTACTTCTCCTGCCTGGCGATGTCGGCGACCCAGGGGCGGTGCCACTCCCGCATCAGCAGCTCATTGCGAAAACGCATCAGGGTCAGGGCACCGAGAAACGCGGCGAACGCCAGGATCATGATGAGCAGCGGCCACAGCATCTCCGGGGAGATGGAGGGTTTGTCAAACTTGGTGATGGTGGCCCCCTGGTGCAGGGTGTTCCACCACTCCACCGAGTAGTGGATGATGGGCAGGTTGATCACCCCGACCAGCGCCAGGATGCCGGCGGCGCGGCCCGCCACCACCTTGTCGCTGAAGGCGTTGTAGAGGGCGATGACACCCAGATAGAGGAACAGCAGGATGAGCTCGGAGGTGAGCCGGGCATCCCACACCCACCAGGTGCCCCACATGGGTTTGCCCCAGGCAGCGCCGGTGAAGAGGGCAATGAAGGTGAAGACGGCCCCCACCGGGGCGATGGCCGCCACCGTCATGTCTGCCATGCGCAGTTGCCACACCAGGCCAATGAAGGCGGCCACCGCCATGGTGGAGTAGGCGCCCATGGAGAGGATGGCGGAGGGCACATGGATATAGATGATCCTGAAAGAGTCGCCCTGCTGGTAATCGGCGGGTGCGAAAGCCAGCCCCCAGACGGTGCCGATGATGAAGGCGAGCAGGCTTGTCACGGCAAACCAGGGCAGCAGGGTGCCGGCCAGCCCATAGGCGCGCTCGGGTTTGGCATAAGGGTGCAACCATTTCCACATAGCTCACGAAACCTTTCAGTTATTAATTTTTAAGTGGCGAGGGCTACCATACCCATGGGGGAAAAACATCATATCCCCCGAAAGCAATAAGCAGCCATCCCCTTGATCTATCTCAACTATCTCGCCCCTAACAAGGCTTCAAACGAAAATCTTTTCACCAAATCAATCAGTTGACACTCACCCGCAGCGCCGCCGAGATGGCCAGGGGCGTCAGGGTCAATGCCCCCACCAGCATGGCCCCCAGGATGGCGAGCTGACCGGCATAGGGCAGTCCCATGCTCGCCGCGTCGATGGCGGACGTGGCGAAGATAAGCACCGGAATATAGAGCGGCAGCAGCAGCAGGCTGAGCAGCACGCCCCCCTTGCGCAGCCCTGCGGTCAGCGCCACTCCGACCGCACCGAGCAGGCTCAGCACCGGCGTACCGAGCGCCAGGGTGGCCACCACGGCCAGATAGGTCTTCAGCTCCAGGGAGAGCAGGATGGCGAGCAAGGGGGAGACCAGCAACAGCGGCAGACCGGTCAGCAGCCAGTGAGCGATCACTTTGGCCAGGGCCAGCAACCCCAGGGGATGGGGCATCAGCATCATCTGCTCCAGGGCGCCGTCACTGAAGTCGTCACGAAACAGCCGCTCCAGGGAGAGCATGGCCGCCAGCAGGGCCGCCACCCAGATGATGCCGGGAGCGATGCGGGCCAGCAACTGGGGCTCGGGCCCGATCCCCAATGGAAACAGGGTGATGACGATGAGGAAGAACCAGAGCGGGTTGAAGATGTCGGCGCGCTGGCGCAGGGCCATCAGCAACTCGCGGTGAATAAGGTGTATGACGGCGCGCAGCATGGGCTACTCCTGCAACAGCGAGGTCAGAGAGAGGGTCTTGAGCCGTCCCTGCATCAGGGTCAGATCCTGGTGGGTCGTAAGGACCACCATGCCCCCCCTGTCCGCGTGGGCGAGGAACAACTGCTCCAGCACCCTGACCCCCTGCTTGTCGATGGCGGTGAAGGGCTCGTCCAGGATCCAGAGCGCCGGTCGCTCGCTCAGCCACAGCCTGGCCAGCGCCACCCGTCGCTGCTGCCCGGCGGAGAGCTGCCCCGCGGGATAGTCTTCGAAACCGGCGAGGCCGACCTGGGCCAGCACCCGCCAGAGATCCACGCCGTCTCCGGCAGGGCCATGGAGCTTCTGGTAGAAGGAGAGATTCTCAAGGGGGGTCAGGGTCGCCTTGACGCCGGGCTGATGGCCCAGGTAAAGCAGGTTGGCGTGGTATTCATCCCGGCAATGGCGGATATTCTCCCCATTCCAGCACACCTCGCCAGCAAAGGGCTGGGAGAGGCCGGTGAGCAGGCGCAACAGGCTGGTCTTGCCCACCCCGTTGGGACCCTCAATCTGCATCAAATCCCCGGCACGCACCGCGAAGGAGAGATGTTCAAACAGGGTGCGATCTTCACGCACGCAGCTCAGATTGTTCGCTTGAAGCAGCATGGGGATGTAATCGTTGAAAATGAGGCGGCCTGCATCTTAACACAGGATCCGGAGGCGTCTTTTCAAAGATGCCAATAATCAACAGGATTTGTGGGGAAGATCGCGCCCCCACCAAAGAGATTGATGCCAAAGGATTATCCACCGTCCCGGCATCATGAAAGAGGCGGCCACGGGCCGAACAGAAAGCGGGGAGGCACCGGCCTCCCCGCGACACATCCGTCAGCTGCGTCCCTTTCGCAAGGAAATAAGCAGCTCCGCTTCCGCCTGGGGCAACTCGCACTCGCTCATCACCTCGTCCAGATCGGCACCAAGCTCCACCATCTTGGCGGCGCGGCTGTAGAGGCGGCGCTCCGGATCCTGCAACGTCAGCTCCTGCTGGCTGTCGTGGATCTTCTGCATGGCCCCTTCTGCGGCTTGCAGACGCTGACCCATGCCGATGGCGCCCGTGTGCAACTCCATCATCTGCTTGCGCAGACTCTCGAGCTGCCCCTGCAGCGCTTCCACCCTGGCCTCGGACTCTCGCTGGCGACGACGGTGCCCCAGGATCCCGTAAAGGGCCAGCACCAGTGCGAGCAAGGACAACCCCAAGGCTGCAAATTCAATCATCAAACCATCACCTTACCGTCACAGGGAGGCGGACAGGTGCCATCGCCCCCGTCCGCACGTTCCCGTCCCTGTTACAGGGAACCAATGTCTTCCCACTCTTCGTCGGAGAGCAGCTTGTTGAGATCCACCAGGATCAGCAGTTGGCCGTCACGGTTGCTGACGCCCTGGATGAACTTGGCGCTCTCCTCGGTGCCTACCGCCGGGGCGGCATCGATCTCGGAGGAGCGCAGATAGACCACCTCGGCCACGCTGTCCACCATGATGCCGATCACCTGCTTCTCCGCCTCGATGATGACGATGCGGGAGTTCTCGCTCACGTCCCCGGCCGGCAGGCCGAAACGGGAGCGGGTATCGATGACGGTCACCACGTTGCCACGCAGGTTGATGATACCCAGCACGTAGTCAGGTGCACCCGGGACCGGAGCGATCTCGGTGTAGCGCAACACTTCCTGAACCTGCATCACGTTGATGCCATAGGTCTCGTTTTCCAACTGGAAGGTCACCCACTGCAGCACTTCGTCTTCGGCCAGATTCTGTGCAATATTGCGCTTCTCTGTCATCTTCTTGATCCTTGTATGAACCCGTCAACGGGTAAAATTAGCAATAAAACCATGGCGATGCCGATGTTGTCAGCGGCCTTCGATGTTCACGCCCCGGCCAAGCAGCAGCAAGAGCTCCCTGACGTGCAGCAGGGCACACATCTTCTCCTTGACCATGCCGGCCAACCAGGGGCGCTTGCCCTCCTGATGGCGCCACTTCACCTGGTCCCGGTGCAGCAGTTCTGTGCCCTTCAACTGGTGACAGGCCAATCCCCAGGGTGATTCTCCCAGCATAATCAGATATTTGTAATCGTCCATCTCCAGATGCTGGCCCGGCATGACCCACTGGGCCGTGTCCACCACGTTCATCTTCTGCTCGCGGGAGGTCATGATCCCCTTGTACCAGCCCGGCTGGCCGAAGAGAGAGGTCACCTCCCCCAGTTGATGGATGCCCCCCAACTCGGTCAGAGGCACCGCAAACGTCACCCCGGCCACGTCGAAGAAGAGCGCCTGAAACTCGTTGCCGGTATCCAGGTTCTCCCAGGTCGACGGTGCGGGCGCCGCTTCGAGGGCGGGCGCGGGTTCCGCCACCGCGAGGGCGACGGGCTCGACCTCCTCCACCACGGCTTCCACCACCGGCTCTGCCAGGGCGACCAGAGGCTCACTGTCAACCACCTCCGCCTCGAGCTGGAATGGCTCGACATGCACCTCTTCGTGGCTCAGGGCATCCATCTCGAACTGGACCTGTCCCACCTGGGCAAGCAGCTCGCTCAGCTGGGCCAGTCGGGTATCGGCTTCAAGATAGGGGGTGGCAGCCACCTCCGGCACGGCGACGGTCTGACGTTGCAACGCAGGGGCCGGTGCTTCGTCTTCGGGATCTTCCCGCAGCAGGGCATCGTCCAGCAGCAGGGAGTGGAAATAGTCGTCCATGGCCCGAACCTGGGTGGTCTCTCTCACGGCATCACCTCCTGGGTCCGTTGACGCTCCAGCGCGTCGAGATGGTTGAGCAGGGTCTCATAGGCATAGGTGCCCCGGCTGCCCGGTGCATAGATGGAGGGAGGAATGTGCACCAGACTGGCATCCCTGAATTTGGTGTCGATGGGAATGACCGCATTCCACACCGCCTCCCCATACTGCTCCTTGATGGACTGCAATGTCATCAGGGAGGCGCGGGTACGCTTGTCAAACATGGTCGGAATGATGGTGTAGCGGAACTTCTCCCGCTTGGAGCGCTGCATGATCTCGAAGGTCTTCATCATCCGCTCCAGCCCCTTGAGGGCCAGGAATTCGGTCTGTACCGGCACCAGGATGCGATCGCAGGCCGCCAGCGCGTTCACCATCATGACCCCCAGCACCGGCGGACAGTCGATGAGCACGTAGTCGAACTGATCCTGCACCCGCAGCAGAGCGCGCTTGAGCACCAGCCCCATCCCTTCCCGGTTGCCCATCACCCGATCCAGCGTGGCCAGGGTAATCGAGGCGGGCAGCAGGCTGATGTTCTCGAATCGGGTCTTGAGGGTCATCCGGTTGACCAGCTCGGCGCTGGGTTTGGCCGCCTGGAACAACTCGTACAGGGTGCCTTCCAGCCTGTCCGAGTCGAAATCGAGATAGGAGGTCAGGGAGGCGTGGGGGTCGGTGTCGATCAGCAGTACCCGCTGGCCACGCTGGGCCAGAATGCCCGCCAGGGAGACGACCGTGGTGGTTTTACCGACTCCACCTTTCTGATTGGCAACCGTCCAAACAATCACTGTATCAATCCTGCCTTGTTGTTATGCGTATGCCCCCACCGGGCAGCGCGATCACCCTGATCTTTTCACTGTCGACACTCTGCGGTGCGTCCTGCACCGGTGCCACCGTCAGCGGTTTGACGGGGGCTGGTGGCACCCAGGCGAACCTGGATATGGCGACCACCACCTTGCGATTCTGTAATCGTCCCTGCTCGGTGCCATTGTCGACGAAGGGGGAAAACTCTCCGTACGCCTCGTAGGCGAGCCGACCGGGAGCCACCCCCTTGCCCACCAGGGCATTGAGCACTGCCTCGGCGCGGGCCGCTGACAATGTCCAGTTGGAGCGGAAAATTTCGTTGTTTATCGGTTGGTTATCCGTGTAGCCCCGCACCCTGACATAGTTATCGACCGGTTTGAGAATACCTGAAAGCGTATCGAGCACAGGGGCGGCATTGTTACCCAGAAAAGCGCTGCCACTGTTGAACAGGAGACCTGAACTCAGCTCCACCGTCAGCCAGTTGTCATCCTGCGCAAGCTTCACCACCCCCGCATCGACCAGGGCGCCCATGGACTCCTGGATCTGCATGTCGATCTGCGCAAGAGCCGTGCCATCTTGCGAGACGGGCGTACCCGTGATGGGGGCACGCGAGGGGGACGCAGAGGCCTGGCTCTCCAGCAGGCTGGGGGCGGCCGAGACCGAGTTGTCCAGCAAGGAATTACCCCGCCCTTCCAGCAGGCCATCGCTGCGCGGCGCCTGGTTGAAGGCCTGGGTCATGCCCTCGATGACGGCGCGGTACTCCTCCTTGTTGACGATGGCAACGGAGTAGAGCACCACGAAAAGGGCGAAGATGAGCGTCATGTAATCGGCATAGGAGACCAGCCAGCGATCGAGATGCTCTCGCCCTTGCAGGTGCAAACGATAGCGCTTGCGCATGGCTACTCCCCTTTCAGATAAGCCCGTAACCGCCTTTCAACCTGCGGGCCGTTCTCCCCGTGGGCGATGGCCAGAAGCCCCTCCAGGGTCATCTCCTGATAGAGGCCGTAATGGTAGTGGAAGGCGCGCAGCCGATTCGCAATCGGCAGATAGAGCAAGTTGGCAAAGCCCACCCCGTAGATGGTGGCGACGAAGGCCACGGCAATGCCCGCCCCCAGGGTGCCTGGCTCCTCCAGATGAAACATGGCCTGGATGAGGCCAATCACGGCCCCGATGATGCCGATGGTGGGACTGTACCCCCCCATGGACTCGAACACCCTGGCCGAGTGCTCGTTGCGCTCCTGCTCGATGTCGATGTCCGCCTCCAGCAAGCTGCGGATATCCTCGATGGAGACGCCATCCACAATCATGGAAAGCCCCTGGTGGGTGAAGGGATCGGGCTCGGCCTCGGCCTGGTTTTCCAGCGCCAGCAAGCCTTGCTGGCGGGCGAACTGGGCCCACGCCTTCAGGCGCTCGGCCTGCTCCGCAAGATCCAGCTGCGGCGGAAACAGCATCCAGGTTGCCTGCCTCAGGGCACTGAGCAGGTACTTGCGGGGAGTCTGCAAGATCACCGCCCCCCAGGTTCCCCCGACGACGATGACAAAGGCCGGGCCATCCAGCAGGGTCAGCAGGCTGCCGCCATGCCACCACTGGGCGATGGCGACGGCCCCCAGCGCCAGCACCAGGCCGAGCATGCCCATGGTCAGCGACCCAACTCGACCAGAATGCGCTGGGCCACCCGATCCAGCGGCAGGGATTCGCTTGCTATGCCCGCCTTGGCAACGGCCTGGGGCATGCCATAGACCACGCAGGAGGCTTCATCCTGCGCCCAGATGGTCGCCCCCTGCTCCTTGAGCAGACGGGCACCGTCGCGGCCATCCGCACCCATGCCGGTCAGGACGATGGCCAGCACCTTGTCGCCATAGGTCTTGGCAGCGGAGGCGAAGGTGATGTCCACGCAGGGTTTGTAGTTGACCTTGTCATTGCCATCGATGATGCGAAGACGGGCACCGGGCCCGCGCCCTTCCAGCAACATCTGCTTGCCACCGGGGGCAAGATAGGCCTGACCCGGCTTGAGCACGTCGCCATCCTGCGCCTCCTTGACGCCTATCTGGCACAGCCCGTTGAGGCGGGCGGCAAAGGCAGCGGTGAAGGTGGCCGGCATGTGCTGGATCAGCAGGATGGGATGAGGGAAATCTCCCGGCAGCTTGGTCAGCACGTTCTGCAGTGCCACCGGCCCGCCGGTGGAGGTACCGATGGCAACCAGCTGGTAACTCTTGCCACTGCGCTTGAACGCGGCGGGAGCCGCCGCTGCCCGCGCAGGCTCGGGCTGGCGTTCGGCCAAGGGACGATTCAGGGTCCCCGTGACGGCGGGCCGGACGGCAGGCTCGGGGGCACGGGGCCGGGTCGCCATCAGGAAGCGTTTGCGAGCGATCTCCTTGACCCGCTGCTGCAGCAGGTTGACGGCTTCGTCCTTGTCCCGGGCGATGTCTTCAAACTTCTTGGGCAGAAAATCGAGGGCGCCCGCATCCAGCGCATCCAGAGTTGCCTTGGCTCCCTCGTGGGTCAGGGAGGAGAACATCAGGATGGGGGTCGGACACTTGGCCATGATCTCGCGCACGGCGCTGATGCCGTCGAGCACCGGCATTTCAATGTCCATGGTAATGACGTCGGGCCGCAACTGCTGCGCCTTGTCTACCGCCTCCCGCCCGTTCTGGGCCGTGTCGATCACCGTCATCAGGGGATCCTGATTGATGATTTCGCTGACCCGACGGCGGAAGAAACTCGAATCGTCGACCACTAATACCTTGACTGCCATTGTTATTCTTTTAACTCCTTGAGCCTGGCGCTCAGTGGCGACGGGCATAGGCCTTGAGCAGGCTGGGCACATCCAGAATGAGGGCGATGCCGCCGTCGCTGGTAATCGTGGCGCCGGCCATGCCGGGGGTACCTTGCAGCAGGTTGTCCAGGGGCTTTATCACCACCTCTTCCTGACCGATGAGGTTGTCTACCACGAAGCCCACCTGCTGGGTCCCTATCTGGACGATGACCACGTGACCCTGGTCCTGGCGGGCCGTCTTGCCGGCACCGCGTACCAGCCACTTGTGCAGGTAGAACAGCGGAATCGCCTTGTCACGGACGATGATGGTGAGCTGGCCATCCACCACGTTGGCCTTTTTCAGATCCAGGTGGAAAATTTCATTCACGCAACCGAGGGGCAGGGCGAAGGTCTGCTGACCCACCTCCACCATCAGGGTCGGCAGAATGGCCAGGGTCAGGGGAACCTTGATTTCGAGACGGGTGCCCTTGCCCCAGGTGGAATCGATGTGTACCGAGCCATTGAGGCTGACGATGCTGGTCTTCACCACGTCCATGCCCACTCCACGGCCGGAGATGTCGGAGATCTCCGACTTGGTGGAGAAGCCGGGGGCGAAGATCAGGTTGTAGGCATCGTTGTCGCTCATGCGCGCCGCGCTGTCAGCATCGAGCACGCCACGGCTGATGGCGATGGACTTGAGCTTCTCCGGGTCCATCCCTGCGCCGTCATCCTCGATGCAGAGCAGAATGTGGTCTCCTTGCTGGGAGGCGCTCAGGGTGATGGTACCCTGACGGGGTTTGCCCGCTTTCTCGCGCACATCCGGCATCTCGACACCATGGTCGCAGGAGTTGCGCACCAGGTGAACCAGGGGGTCGGCCAGGGCCTCCACCAGGTTCTTGTCCAGATCCGTGTCCTCACCCACCATCACCAGCTCGATCTCCTTCTTGAGGGTACGAGCCAGGTCGCGCACCACGCGCGGGAAGCGGCCGAATACTTTCTTGATAGGCTGCATGCGGGTCTTCATGACCGCGCCCTGCAGATCGGCGGTCACGACGTCGAGGTTCGCGACAGCCTTGGACATCTCTTCGTCATTGCTGGCGATGCCGAGGCTCACCAGGCGGTTTCTCACCAGCACCAGTTCGCCCACCATGTTCATGATGACGTCCAGGGTCTTGGTATCCACCCGCACCGTGGTATCGCTCTGTACCGCGCTGCTCTCGGCGGGAGCGGCCTGCTTGGCAGGGGCGGCCTTGGCTGGCGCTGGGGGCTCTACCGGCGCGGGTTTGGCGGCCACTGGCGCCTTGGGCGGCGTCACCGGGGCTGCGGGGGCAGCGGGTGCCGGGGCCTTGGGTTCGGGAGCGGGCGCAGGTGCCAGACTGTGCTGGGGCGCCTGGCCACGGCCGTGCAGTTCATCCAGCAGGCGCTCGAACTCGTCGTCGTCGATGAGCTCGTCCACCTCTTTCTGGACCGACTGCAGGGGGGCCAGATCGGGGGCACCACCGTGCTGGCCCTGACCATGGAGCTGGTCGAGCAGAGCCTCGAATTCGTCGTCTGTGATGTCACCTGAACCGCTCAGCACGGGGGCGGCAGAGACCGTCGGCGCTTTGCCGACACCGTGCAGCTCATCGAGCAGGCGTTCAAATTCGTCGGCGGAGATCTCGTCGATGGAGCCACCGCCATTGACGGCGACAGGCGCCACCTCGGCGATGACCTCGGGTTCTGGTGCGGGTTCGGGCTCAGGTTCGGGTTCTGGCTGGGTCGCCACGCTGGCGGTACGCAGCTGCTCCTGCCCTTCCGGCTTGCACAGCTCGTGCAGATCGTGCAGCAGATCGGGAGAAGCGGGGCTTATCTCTTCGCGGTTCTGGACCTGGGCAAACATGACGTTGATGGCATCCAGCGCCTGCAAGATGACATCCATCAGCTCGGCACTGAGGGTCCGCTTGCCGTTGCGCAGCATGTCGAACAGGTTCTCGGCACCGTGACAGACATCCACCAGTTCGGTGAGGGAGAGGAAGCCCGCTCCCCCCTTGACGGTGTGGAAACCGCGGAAGATGGCGTTCAACAGGTTCTTGTCATCGGGCCGCTTTTCCAAGTCGACCAGTTGTTCAGACAACTGTTCCAATATTTCTGATGCTTCGACCAAAAAGTCTTGCAGTATGTCTTCATCAACTTCGAAGGCCATGCGTCACTCCATTAGAATCCCAGGCTAGACAGCAGATCGTCCACATCATCTTGACCATTGACCACATCTGAGCGGGTCTGCGGGTTCATGATGGGGCCTTCCGCCTCGATGCCGCTCACTGGCAGGCTACGTGCCGAATTGTCGCTAACGCCCTCACCGAACATGGTCAGCATCTCTATCAACTTCGTTTCAACTTCCTGCACCAGTTTGATCACCTTGCGGATCATCTGACCGGTCAGGTCCTGGAAATCCTGAGCCATCAGAATTTCCGTCAGCAGTTGACGTAACTTATCGGCATCCGTCTCAGAAGCCTTAATAAAATCATTCAGTTGATGGCACAGCGCCTTGAATTGACCCAGCTCGAGATCCCGGCTCATCAGGGCATTCCAGTTGGGCATGACCAGCTGAATGTTGTCGTTGAGTCGATCGGCGATGGGAAGGCTTGCCTCGACCGCATCCATGGTGCGATTGGCCGCCTTGTCCGTCATGTCGATGACATAGCTCAAACGCTCCCGGGCATCCGGGATCTCATGGGTGGCCAGGTCGGGGATCCTGGGATCCAGGCGAAAATCCTGCAATGAGTTGTGCAATTGGCGGGTCAGCTGCCCCACCTTGTCAAACAGGGCCGCCGCATTGGGGGCGCACACATCGGCGAGGATGGTATCGGCCTGTTCAAACTCTTCCCGCTCCAGGTGGGCAACCAGCATCCTTGCCTGGTCAAGCGAGATCATGGCACTCGTTTTGGCCTTCATCCCTGCCGCTCCTTAGCCGATACGTTCAAAGATTTTGTCGAGCTTCTCTTTGAGGGTGGCAGCGGTGAACGGCTTGACGATATAGCCATTGACCCCGGCCTGGGCGGCTTCGATGATCTGCTCGCGTTTGGCTTCGGCAGTCACCATCAGAACCGGCAGGTGCTTGAGCTTGTCGTCGAGGCGAATCGCCTTGAGCAGGTCGATGCCCTGCATGCCGGGCATGTTCCAGTCGGTGACCACGAACTGGAAGTCGCCATTTTTCAGCATCGGCAACGCCGTGTTGCCATCGTCTGCTTCATGGGTATTGTTGTATCCCAGGTCACGCAGCAAGTTCTTGATAATCCGGCGCATCGTTGAAAAGTCATCGACGATGAGGATTTTCATGTTCTTGTCCAAAGTTCCTCCTAAATAGCCGCCAAGACGGCTCACTTACATGATGCAGATCGCAGGTTTTATGGTGCGGATTATGCCTTAGAGTTGTGCTCCAGTGTAGCCAGTACAACCACTTATAAATTCCAATCTCGCAAACGGGCGCGCAACCTGTGCATGGCCTGACTATGAATCTGGCTCACGCGAGACTCACTCACACTCAATACTTCACCGATCTCGCGCAGATTCAACTCTTCATCGTAATAAAGGGACAGCACCAGCGCCTCCCGCTCCGGCAGGCGGGCGATGTGCTCCGCCAGGGCGCCCTGGAAGCGCTCGGCCGCCAGATCGTCGAATCCTCCCTGACCGTTGCCGTCATCGGGATGACCGATGACATCTTCGCTGACGCCCAGATCCTCGATGCCGATGATCTTGCCGCAGGAGACATCCTGCAGCATGGCATGGTACTCCCCGAGGGAGACCCCCATATTGGCGGCCACCTCGGTGTCTCTGGCATCCCGGCCATGGGCCTGCTCCACGTTCTCGATCGCTTCTGCGATGGCACGGCTGTTGCGGTGCACCGAGCGGGGCACCCAGTCCCCACGGCGGATCTCGTCGAGCATGGCACCACGGATGCGGATGCCGGCATAGGTTTCAAAGCTGGCGCCCTTGCTGCCGTCAAAGTTGCGGGAAGCTTCGAGCAGCCCAATCATACCTGCCTGGATCAGGTCATCCAGCAAGACACTGCTTGGCAGGCGAGCCAATAAATGCTGGGCAATCCGCTTGACCAGCGGAGCGTGTCGCTCAACCAGCACGTAGGAATCCTGATGACGCAAGTATGCTTGGGCTTTATTCACGGGAGTCTTCCTGTGTTATGACCGGCTTTTGCAACAAGTTTTCCAGGAAAAATTCGAGGTGGCCGCCCGGCTGATTCGGGATGGGCCAGCTCGCCGCCTTGTTCGCCAGGGCACGAAATGCCAGGGCGGCAGGGGATTTTGGAAACGCCTCAACTATCAGTTTCTGCTTGCGCACCGCGGCCCGCAGGTTGGTGTCGTAAGGCACGCAGGCCACCAGCTCCAGGGAGGTATCCAGGAAGCGGTCGGTGACCCGGGTCAGCTTGGCGAACAGCTCCTGCCCCTCGCGCAGGGAGCGGACCATGTTGGCCACCACCTTGAAGCGGAACACACCGTGATCCTTGGAGAGGATCTTGATGAGCGCGTAGGCATCCGTGATGGAGGTGGGTTCGTCGCACACCACCACCATGATGTCCTGGGCGGCACGGGTGAAACTCAGCACCATGTCGGAAATCCCCGCCGCCGTGTCCACCAGCAACACGTCCACCTGGGTCTTCATCTCGCTGAAGGCGCGGATGAGCTCGGCATGCTGCACGGGGGAGAGCTCGACCATGGACTGGGTGCCCGAGGTGGCCGGCACTATCATCATGCCGTAGGGCCCCTCGACGATGATGTCGTCTATGGTGCACTCCCCGGCCAGCACATGGGAGAGGTTGCGATGCACCCTCAGCCCCAGCATGACGTCGACGTTGGCCAAGCCAAGGTCGGCGTCCAGCACCAACACCCGCTTGCCCTGGGCGGCCATGGCTCCCGCCACGTTCAGGGTCACGTTGGTCTTGCCGACGCCCCCCTTGCCTCCGGACACGGCGATCACTTTCACTCGATTGTTTTGACGCATTTTGCGCAGACCACTCGCCTGATCCATATACATGTTACTCATAAAACTCCGAATCTTCGGATTCGCCAAAACCCGATCCCCAGAAATAGGGATCTTCTGCTTCCCGTTCCAGCGACCCCATGGCGGCACCGACCAGCAGCGCCGCGTTGGCAACTTGAATATCTTCCGGCACCCGTTGCCCGTCGGTGATGTAACTGATGGGCAGGGCGTTTTGAATGCACACGTTGATCACTTCACCCAGATTCAGGCTCTCGTCGAGCTTGGTCAGAATGCAGCCAGAGAGCGGAATGCGCCGGAAGTGATCCACCGCCTCCTGCATCACCCGTCGCTGGGAGGTGGCCGACATGACCAGATAACTGCGGATGCGCACCTTGGCATTCTTCACCAGGGTGTCGAGCTGTTCGGTCAGGCGGATATCCCGCTGACCCACCCCGGCGGTGTCGATGAGCACCAGCCGGCGATGGCGGAACTGATAGAGGGCACTGGCCAGCTCTTCGGCGTCCCGCACCTGACGCACCGGGCAACCCATGATGCGACCATAGGTCTGCAGCTGTTCGTGGGCCCCGATCCGGTAGTTGTCCGTGGTAATGAGCGCCACCTGCTCGGCGCCATACTTCATGGCAAAGCGGGCCGCCAGCTTGGCGATGGTGGTAGTCTTGCCCACCCCGGTCGGTCCGAGCAGGGCCACCGCCCCCCCCTGACGCAGGATCTCGTCCTCGCTGATCTTGAGCTGGGCCGTCAGCACCTCGGCCAGCTGGGCCATGGCCTGATGGATCGGCATGTCTTCGGGGATGAGGCCCGCCAGCTGATCGGCGAAAGCGTCGTCGAACCCCATCTTCTTGAGTTCCTTGATGAGCAGGGCGCGCATGGGTTCGCGGCGCTCCACCTCCTGCCACATCAGGCCGGAGATCTGGTGCTCCAGCAGCTTGCGGATGCTGGCCATCTCCTTGCGCATCCCCTCCATCTCCTGATCCCGCTGGGCGGACTGGGCCTGGCGCGGGGCGGCGGCAGGACGGGCCTTGGGCTTGGCGGGCTCGGGAGCGGCGCCCCACTGGCCCTGTTCGGCCAGGGTTCTGGGAGCACTGGCCGCGCCCACCAGTCCGGCGGACTGGGTGCCGGCAGCGCCATTGGCGGGCCAGGAGGCCGAGGCTGGCTGACCGTTGCCCGCTCCGCTGCCAGACCATGATCCCGGTGCGGCATTGCCACCCGCCGGGTTGGCCGGATTGAGCTTCTGCTGGCGTGCCAGCAGGGCCGCCAGGGTATCGGCGTAGTATTCGTTCTGTTCCTTGGGTGGCGCCGACCTCGTCATCTGCTTGCCCGCAGACGAGATATTGACGCTCTCTTCATTCAACTGACGGCGAACCGGCGCGTCTTTGGGCCCCGGTACCTGGGATTGATAATCGACGGCCGCGACTATCTCCACCCCACCGGTGACCTTTTTGTTGGACATGATGACGGCATCGGGTCCGAGAGTCTCCTTGACCTCGGCCAGCGCCGTGCGCATGTCTTTGGCAAAAAACCGCTTAATCTTCACCCGTCATCTCCGCTAACTAGCCCTGTCCCACCGCACTGACGATGCGGATCTGCTTGTCGTCAGGCACTTCCTGATAGGACAGCACGCGTAATCCAGGAATGGCATTCTTGACAAATTTCGCCAGGGTATTGCGCAATATCCCCGATGTCAGAAGCACGGCCGGCTGGCCTTCCAGTTCTTGTCGTTGAGTGGCTTCCACCAGGGAGCGTTGCATCCGCTCCGCCAGTCCCGGTTCGATACCGGCGCCATCTCCCCCACCTGCTTGCAGGGATTGATGCAATATACGTTCCAGTTCTGGTGACAAGGTGATCACCGGCAGCTCGGGCTCGGGGCCGGCAATCTCCTGCACAATCAATCTGCGCAGGGCGATCCGGCAGGCTGCGGTCAGCACTTCCGGGTCCGGGCTGCGAGGCGCATATTCCACGAGGGTCTGCAGGATAGTGCGCATATCGCGAATTGGCACGCCTTCATTGAGCAAATTCTGCAATACCTTCACCAGGTTGCCCATGCTGATCACCTCGGGAACCAGTCCTTCCACCAGCTTGCTCTGATGCTTCCCTATCATGTCGAGCAGCTGTTGCACCTCGTCATGACCCAGCAGCAGCGCCGCATGGTTGGAGAGGATCTGGCTCAGGTGGGTAGCCACCACGGTGGCCGCATCGACCACGGTGTAGCCAAGGGTCTGGGCCTGGGAGACCTGCTCCTTGGCGACCCAGACCGCCTCCAGCCCGAACGCCGGGTCCTGGGTGGCGATACCGTGGATCTGACCGAACACCTGCCCCGGGTTGATGGCCATCTCCTTGTCGTGATAAACGGTGGCTTCCCCCGTGCTCACGCCCATCAGGGTGATGCGGTACTGGTTGGGGGCAAGATCCAGGTTGTCGCGAATGTGGACGGCAGGCACCAGAAAGCCCAGCTCCTGGGAGAGCTTCTTGCGCACCCCCTTGATCCGGTTGAGCAGCTCGCCCCCCTGGTTCTTGTCCACCAGAGGTATCAGCTGATAACCCACCTCCAGGCCGATGATGTCAACCGGCATGACGTCGTCCCAGCTGAGATCCTTCTGCTCCACCGGGGCATCCCCCTGGGCCGGCATGAGTTCGCCGCTCGCCGCCCTCGCCTTGTTCTGCTTCTCGCGGCGCAGCAGCCACCAGGCGCCCGCCGCCGCCACCGCCCCCAGGCTCAGGAAAGCCAGGTGCGGCATGCCGGGCACGCTGCCCATCATCAACAGGATGCCGGCGGAGATCACCAGCGCCTTAGGATTTTCGAACAGTTGGCCGAGTACCGCTGTCCCCATGTCCTGGTCGGTATTCTGACGGGTGACGATGATGGCCGCGGCAATGGAGAGCAGGAGCGAGGGGATCTGGGCGACCAGACCGTCACCGATGGCGAGCAGGGTATAGACCTGGGCCGCTTCGCCGAAGGTGAGCTGGTGCTGCATCATGCCGATGATGAAGCCGCCGATGATGTTGATGAAGAGGATCATGATGCCCGCGATGGCATCCCCCTTCACGAATTTGGAGGCACCGTCCATGGAGCCGTAGAAGTCCGCTTCCTGAGTCACGTCCTGACGGCGCTTCTTGGCCTCTTCCTGGTTGATGAGACCGGCGTTCAGGTCCGCATCGATGGCCATCTGCTTGCCTGGCATGGCGTCAAGGGTGAAGCGGGCGCTCACCTCGGAGATCCGGCCCGCACCCTTGGTGACCACCACGAAGTTGATGATCACCAGGATCATGAAGACGATGATGCCCACGGCATAGTTGCCGCCGATCACCACGTTGCCGAACGCCTCGATCACATGGCCTGCCGCCGCGCTGCCGTTGTGGCCTTCCAGCAACACCACCCGGGTGGAGGCGACGTTGAGGGCGAGCCGCAGCAGGGTGGCAATCAGCAAGACGGTGGGGAAGGCGGCAAATTCCAGGGGGCGGCGGGTATAGACCGCCACCAGCAGCACCACGATGGAGAGGGCGATATTGAAGGAAAAGAGGATATCCAGCATCAGGGGCGGAATGGGGAGTACCACCATCCCCAGAGAGGCCAATACCAGCAGCGGCGTCCCTACCCCTCTGCTGAGCAGCCACTTGTACTCTTTGAAACGGCCCAGTCCCGCTTTGAATCCCATCGTGCATCTCAATGATAAACTGCCAATAGCAGATTAAAGCAAATATCAAGCCAAGGATTCAATATATTGATTTATAAGGCTTTTATTTTAACGCTGTCAGAAGTCCGTCGTTGGCGTCACGGGGAATGGTGACAGGGGGGAAGCTGCCTTCACCAAGCAGGCCAAAGGCCAGCCCAGGCCATGGGGCGAGGCGCCGCGCCTCAACAGGAAGATTGCGGCCTTGTTTGCGACACAAGGGAGAGATCGGATGGTGGGGCCATCCCACCGCTTTATTTGCGAAACGCGGGGGGCACAAGGGAGAGCACCCGGGATCAGGCTGCCACCACTGCGTTATTTGCGAAACTCGGGTGGAATGGGCAGATCCGTGGCGATGGGGGTCGGGCGCCGGCCGCGGCCACGGCGGAACTTCTTGAGCTGATAGACATAGGCCAGCACCTGGGCGACGGCGGCGAAGAGCCCCTCCGGGATCTCCTGGCCAATCTCGGTGGCGTGGTAAAGGGCCCGGGTGAGCGGCGGGGAGGACATGACGGGGATGTCGTATTCGCGCCCGATCTCCCGGATCTTCATCGCCACCTCGTCGACCCCCTTGGCCAGTACCTTGGGCGCAGCCCCCGGCTTGCCCGCATCGTATTTGAGCGCCACCGAGTAGTGGGTCGGGTTGGTGATGATCACATCGGCCTTGGGGACATCCCCCATCATGCGGCGCATGGCCATCTGCATCTGCAACTGGCGTATCCGCCCCTTGACCTCGGGCTTGCCTTCGCTGTCCTTGAACTCGTCCTTGATCTCCTGCTTGGTCATCTTGAGCTGGCGATTGTGGTTCCAGCTCTGGAACGGCACATCGATGGCGACAATGGGGATCAGGGCGCAGCAGAGGATGATCAGCATCCAGAGCAGCAGGTCCAGGGCATCGACGATGCCGCCGGGAAAGCCCTCAAGAGAGAGATTCAGCAGATGGTTGAACTGGCTCGACAGCATCCACCAGGCGAACAGACTAATAAACACCACTTTTGCGATGGATTTGACAAGTTCCACCAGGGATTGCACCCCGAACATCCTTTTGATGCCGCTCAGGGGACTCAGCTTGCTCCACTTGGGCAACATGGCCTCGGAGGAGAAGTTCATCCCGCCGAGCAGGGTGTTGCCGACGAAGGCGGCGATGATCACCAGCATGAACAGCAGCCCCAGAGGCTGGATCAGCTCCCCCAGCAGGGCAGGCACCATGGCCCCCATGGCATTGGGGTCGAACGCCTGATCCCGGTCCAGGGTAAAGCCCATGGTGAGTACCTTGATCATGGCCCCTGCCAGACTCTCCTTGATCATCAGGAGGCCGAACACGGTCGCCAGCAGGACGCTGGCGGTACCCAGCTCCTTGGAACGTGCAATCTGCCCTTTTTCCCGGGCTTGTTGCAGTCGTTTGCCCGTGGGTTGTTCTGTGCGTTCCTGATCGGTATCAGCCATGCTGGCCTCCTGCCGGCATCAGCCGACTGGCGGCCCGCCAGACTGGCAGCAAAAGGGCCGCAACCCGGAGGGCCTCAGTCATGCTGGCCCCCGAAGCACTGGACGTTGATGAGCTCGCAGCTGGTCTCCTGCACCCGCTCCCAGAGCGCGTCGAAGTGCCCCATGAAGCCACCGATGGTGAGCCAGAGGATGAACAGGCCCGACATCATGCTGACCGCAAAGCCGATGCTGAAGATGTTGAGCTGGGGGGCCGCACGGGTCATCACCCCGAACGCGAAGTTGATCAGCAGCAGGGCGATGATGGCCGAGAGCGCCATCACCAGAGAAGCCTGATACATGACCCCGAGAAAGCTCACCAGGCTGCGGATGGCAGGCAGGGTGAGCCCGCTCTCAGATACCGGCAGGGTTTCGAAACTCAGCACCACCATGCGCAGCATCAGCAGGTGGCCGTCCACCGCGAGAAACACCAGAGTCGCCAGCATCAGGTAGAACTGGCCCACCACGGGAGCCGACTGGCCGTTCATGGGGTCCACCAGGGTGGCAAAGCCCAGGCTGGTCTGCATGGCGATGACCTGACCCGCCATCACGAAGGTCTCCAGCAGGAACTGGGTCATGAGGCCGAGCGCGATGCCGATGAGCAGTTGCTGCCCCAGCACCAGGAAGCTGCCGAGGGAGAAGAGCTCGATCTTCGGCATGGGGGGCAGCAGGGGGGCGATGATGAGGGTGATCGCCAGCGCCAGGCCGATGCGAATATGGGCGGGGGCGAGCCGACTGCCAAAGACCGCCATCACCATCAGGAGACTGCTCACCCGGGCCAGGGGCCAGAGGATGGAGGAGAGCCACTCCATGATGAGCGCCGTGGTGTAGGTCATGACAGCAACACTCCCGGCACGGGCAGGCCAACGGGAGGACGCAGGCACCGGTCTGCCAGAGCGAAAGGGTGGCCCTTGGCTGGCATCAGCCCACCACCTCGGGGATCTGGCTCACCATCAGCTGGAAGAAGTCCATCAGACTCTGCAATCCCCAGTGGGCCCCCGCTCCCAGGGCCAGCAGGGTGACCACCAGACGGGGCAGGAAGCTCAAGGTCTGTTCGTTGATGGAGGTGGCGGCCTGGAAGATGGCGACCACCAACCCCACCATCAGGCTCGGCAGGATCACGGCGCACACCATGATGGTCACCAGCCAAAGCGCCTCGCGAAAGACGTCGACGAAGGTTTCAGGACTCATTGCTCGCTCCTTGTGATGGGTTTGCCCAGGGCCGCATCCTCCCGGCCTCCTCCTTCGAGAGAAAGAGAGGCCTCGCGCCCTCCCCGAGTGAAGGGGAGAGCCAGGGGGAGGGTCTGCCCTCCCCTAACCACCCGAGCCCAGCCCGAAGCTGGTGGCCAGGGAGCCCAGAATGAGGTTCCAGCCATCCACCATGACGAACAGCATCAGCTTGAACGGCAGGGAGACCAGCATGGGGGAGAGCATCATCATCCCCATGGCCATCAGGATACTGGCGACCACCAGATCGATGACCAGGAAGGGCAGAAACAGCATGAAGCCTATCTGGAAGGCGGTCTTGAGCTCGCTGGTGACAAAGGCCGGGATCAGCACCCGCAGCGGAACGTCCGCAGGCTCGGCCACCTGCACGTTCGCTATCTCCATGAAAGTATTGAGATCCTTGACCCGGGTCTGGGACAGCATGAACTGGTGAATGGGCAGCTCCGCCTTCTCCAGGGCCTCCTTGGCCCCGATGGTCTCGGCCAGATAGGGCTGCAGCGCCTCGTTGTTGATGCGATCCAGCACCGGCGACATGATGAAAAACGACATGAAGAGGGCGATGCCGATCAGCACCTGGTTGGAGGGGCTCTGCTGCAGACCGATGGCCTGGCGCAGGATGCCAAGCACCACGATGATCCGGGTGAAGGAGGTCATCATGATCACCATGGCCGGCAGGAAGGAGAGCGCGGTCATCAGCGCCAGCACCTGCAGGGTCAGGCTGTACTCCTGACTGCCATCCGCCATGGTCTTGACGGTGAGTGCCGACATGCCGTCCTGGGCCATCGCCAGGGGCGAGAGCACCAGGGAGAGCAGTGCCAGCCACCCGATCCAGTTAACGTTTTTCATGCTTGCCCATCAGTTTGCCCAGTTGCTCGGAGAACGCCTGATGCTGGCTCTCGTCCAGCGGCTCCTCCAGGCGATAGAGGAAGTTGACCTGCTGCGGCGTCACCCCGACCAGCAGCTGCTGGCCGCCCACCTTGACCACCATCAGCTTCTCCTTGTAGCCAAGGGGCAGGGTGGCGATGACCTTCATCTGGCCCCCTCCCATCACCTGGGAGAGCTTGCTCTTCTTGAGCAGGAAGCCGAGCACCAGAATGAGGCCGATCACCATCAGGCTGGAGAGCAGCCAGGAGGTGAGGCTGGGGGGATTGGCACCTACCCCCGGGTTGGCCAGGGCGGGCAGGGAAAACAGCCACAACGGGAGCACACGGATCATTTGAGCTTCTTGATCCTTTCAATCTGACTGATGACGTCGGTGAGGCGGATACCGAACTTGTCGTTCACCACCACCACCTCGCCGTGGGCGATCAGGGTGCCGTTGACCAGCACGTCCAGGGGCTCACCCGCCACCCGATCCAGCTCCACCACCGAGCCCTGGTTCAGTTGCAGCAGGTTGCGAATGCTGATCTGGCTGCGGCCCACTTCCATGGCGATGGTCACCGGGATGTCCAGAATGGTGTCCAGCTTGCGCCGCTCTTCGGCGCTGATGGGGGCTTCGTCCTTCAACTCCTCAAGGGGGGCAGGCTTGGCTTCGGCCGTGACCTGCTCCTCCAGTGCGGCCGCCCAGGCGTCAGCCATCAAATCCTGCTCGTCATCGGTTCCGCTCATCTTCAATTCCTCAGTGTTGCAACACCTCCCCGGGGGGAGGATCAATCAGGGTGTTTGTCAGAGATGCTTCGCTCGAGCTCTTCCAGCTCGGCTTCGCCATCAATGCGCACGCCCCCGCGGGTCACCAGATGCATCTCTGTCTTGACCCCGTCAGGGCGCTTGATTTTGTCGGTGATCTTGAGCGCCACGTTCTCCTTGGTGCGCCCCATCTTGGCGTGGAAGGTGGGCAGATCCTCCACAAAGACCAGCAGGTTCTCCGGCATCTCCACCGGGATGATGTCCCCGGGTCTGAGCTCCATCAGCTCACGCAAGGAGAGCTCGGTCTCCAGCAGCTTGGCCTTGAGCTCCACCTTGACGTCCATGATCTCGTCGCGCAGGGCCTTGCTCCAGCGCACGTCGGTATCCCCCTTGTCGCTCTGCACCCCCGCATCCAGCAGTTCGCGGATGGGTTCCAGCATGGAGTAGGGCATGGCCACGTGGAAGTCGCCGCCGCCGCCGTCCAGCTCGATGTGGAAGGAGCTCACCACGATCACCTCGGTGGGGCTGACGATGTTCGCCATGGCCGGGTTCACTTCGGAGTCGAGGTATTCAAAGCCCACGTCCATCACCGGCGCCCAGGCATCCTTGTAGTCCTCGAACACCAGCTTGAGCAGCATCTGGATGATGCGCCGCTCGGTGGGGGTGAATTCCCGCCCCTCGATCTTGGCGTGGTAGCGGCCATCACCGCCAAAGAAGTTCTCCACCAAGATGAAGACGAGCCGCGCCTCCATGGTGATGAGCGCCGTCCCCTTGAGGGGGCGGAAACGCACCATGTTCAGGCTGGTGGGCACAAACAGAGTGTGAACATATTCGCCGAACTTGAGCATCTGCACGCCGTTGATGGAGACCTCGGCGGTGCGTCGCATCATGTTGAACAGGCTGATGCGCATGTGGCGGGCAAACCGTTCGTTCACCAGCTCCAGGGTCGGCATGCGGCCGCGGACGATGCGGTCCTGGGAGGAGAAGTCGAACTGGGCGATACCGGGATCCCCGGCTGATCCCAGCTCCTCCTCCTCGACATCGTCGACGCCGTGCAGCAGGGCATCAATCTCGTCCTGACTTAACAGATCGCTCACGCTTCACCTTTCATTGCATGACAAAGCCGGTAAACAGCACTTGTTCGATTACGGGAGAAGAGACCAGGTCGTTCAGCACCCGGCGGCACTCTTCCAGCGAATCCTGACGCAGCTTCTCCTTGCCCTCGAAGGTCATCAGCTGTTCGGCGGTCGCCGAGCTGAAGACCCGCAGCAAGGTGCCTTCGATCAGGGGAATGTTCTGTTTGGCCAGGGTTTCGTCGGCGGTGCCGCGCACCATCAGCTGGATCTTGATCTGCACCAGTCGATCCCGCTGGCCTCCCGCCACGTTGAACACGAAGGGACGGGGCATGCCCACATAGAGCGAGGGCTGGGGCGTGTTCGCCTCCGGCTTGGCCTCGCTCTTTTCGGCGGCGGGCTCATCCCCACCGGCGAGCATGAACCAGGCGCCGGCGCCGCCCCCGCCAAGGAGCACGACGGCCAGGGCGACTATCATGATCAGCTTCTTTTTCTTGCCTGCAGCCGGATCCTTCAGCGTCAGTTCGTTATCGTCTGCCATCCCTTGTCCACCCTAGTCTCAAACTTGTTCGGTATCATAAACTTACTTAAGAATGCATCAAGCATAGAAATCGATTCCGGCATCGTTTGCCGATTCCACCAGCAGCGTGAGGTTGCGAGCGCTCCTCTCGGCCTCTCTGCCATCGCTGCCGCCACCATTTCCCCCCTGTCGCCCCTGGTCACCGAAACCGGACTGGCCCTGGGAGGATGACTGCCCCTGCTGCTGGAAGGCTTGCTGCTGCGCCTGTTGTTGCACCACGGTCTGGCCGAGCTGGATCCCCTGCCCTGCCAGCATGTCGCGCAGGCGCGGCATGGCCTGCTCCAGCATCTCACGGGTCTGGCCATGCTGCACCACGAAGTGCACGCTGGCCTGGCTGGAGGCATCCATCTGGATTTGGATCTTCATCTTGCCAAGCCCCAGGGGGTCTAGCTGGATCTCCGCCTGTTGCAGCTTGTCCGCCAGCATCAGGTTCACCTTGTGGTGCAACTGCTCGGGGGCCTCAGGGGTCGCCAGCTTGAGGTGGGGCAGGCTCTGAGGCTCCCGTCTGACGGTCGCCTCGGCCAGCGGTCTGTTCTCGCCGACCTGGCTCTGTGCCTGATGCAAAGGCTGGCTCCCCTCGGCGGGTTCACTGCCCTTGACCTCCATCCCCGACTGTTTGCCCAGCTCTTCGAGCCGGGACTTGTCCACCGCGGGCTTCACCGACACGGCAGCGCCGGCGGCCACCACGGGGGCGCTCTCCATCTGGTCCAGGCCAGCCGAGAGGGCCGTCAGGGGAGCCTGTGCCCCCTGGGATTCATGACGAGCCAGGATCTGCGGCGCCACCTGCACGGGGGCCGGGTCCTCCGTCGTCACGGGCTGGCTGCTCCCTGCATTCACCGCAGGCTCGGCCCCTGCACGGGCTCCCTGCCCGCTCGCGGCCTCAGCCTGTCTGGCCTCACCGGCGACAGGGGCGTCCTTCTCTGCCCCTGCCGCCGTCGCGGGCGGAGCGGACTCCGGTGTGGCTGCAGGGGCTGGCCCCTGCGCCACCGTCCGGATCACGCCATCGCCATAGGCGCTGGCGGCACGGGAAGCGGTTGCCCCCTGTCCGGCCGACGCCAGGGGATCGGTCACCTGTGCCTCTTGCGATGAGTCAACCCGGGTGACAGTGGGAGCCTGGGCGTTTTCTCCTGCCACCACTTTGGCGAGCAGGGCGGCACGCTCCTGACCCGAGAGAGGGGGCTCGACCCCCTTGGCATCCGGCTCCGCTCCCTTGCCTGCCATGGGCTGGCGGGTCGCTCCGCCCTGGTCGGCCACGGCAGCGTCATCGGCCAAGGGGGGCTCTTCCGCCCCCAGCGGCAGAGCCCCCTGACCGCTCGGCACGGCGCTGGCGCCTTGGGCAGCACCGGGGATGGCTTTCATTTTGTTCCCTTCATGCTGACGCTCTGGCGCCATCTGCGGCAGGGAGGCGCTCCCCTCTGTCGCCTCCACGCTCTCTGCCAACCCCACGTCCTCTGCCATTCCCACCCCCTCTGCCATCCCAAGCGCAGCGGCGCCAGGCGGCAAGGGGTTGCCGTCCACAGGCGCCGCCGCCTCACCGGCCATGGCGGGCGATGTCGGGGGCACCACCAGGCTCACATCCTGGCGCAGGGAGGCTTGCAACTGTTGCAGGAAGTCGTCGGGAGGCAGCTCGCCCTCGTCGTCCGCCCCCTTCGAGGAAGACGCGGACTCGGTGGCGGGCTCGTCAGACGCCAAAGATTTGGCAGCCGGGGCAAGCCCCTCCCGGGCGCCCTCGGCGGGCCCCTGGAGCGCTGGGTTGCCCTGGCTGACTGGCGCCTTGCCCATCAGCTGGGCCATGGCCATGGCTTGCGAGAAGGCGGCCTTGCCCTCGCCTGACGGCTGCACGCCCCCTTCGCCCCCGACGGTGGGAGCCAGCAGGGTGGCGCTGCCATCGGCAGAAGGCGCCTGGGGGAGAGTGCTAATCAAGGGGGTCTGTATCATGCTGGGATCCCTGACGACGATTCGGTGACGGCCGCACGTGCGGTCATGGCTTGGCCCATCGGCCTCGCATGACCGGAAGAAAGCAAATTACAGGCCAGATTGGTGATAACGACGCAAGATGGCGTAGTCATCCAGCATCTTCTGCTCCTGGCGCTGGGCCTTCTGGCGCACCTTGTCCGCCTTCTTCTCCAGCAGCAGCTCGACCGCCTTGCGCCGCTGCTGGGCTTCGAGCCACTGGGTGCGGCACTCGGCCAGCGCCTCGCGCACCTGCAACACCCCTTGGTACTGCTGGGTCGCCGCGTTTTCGAGCTTGTTGATGAAGGCGTGATACTGGCTGTTCTGCTGGGGGCTGATCCCCTGCAGACCGCGCTCCGTCCACTGCTGGTGGTAGATCTGGCGGTACTGGTTGAGGGCGTTTTGCTGATCCATGAACAGCTTGAGATCCTGCTGGGCCTTGGCCAGCGCCATGGCGGCCTGCTGTTCGGCCTCCTCCAGCCGACTCGCCAGCAACGTCAATCCTTTACTCATAAGGGCTCTCCACCGGTCAACGCATCAGGGGCATGGCCACCAGTTGCAGGGATTGCAGGCCTTCATCGTAGTGAATGACCTCGCGCATTTTCTGCTGCAAGAACTGATCCAGATAGGGTTTCTGGATGATGGCCCGGTCGATGCGCGGATCCGATCCCTGGCTGTAGGCGCCGATGGTGATGAGATCCCGGTTCTGCTGGTAGAGGGAGTAGAACTGCTTGAAGGTGCGCGCCAGCTCCATGTGCTCCGGTGAGGTCACCATGGGCATGACCCGGCTGATGGATTTTTCGATGTCGATGGCCGGATAGTGGCCCGCATCCGCCAGCTCCCGCGCCAGCACGATGTGGCCATCGAGGATCGCCCGGGCCGCGTCGGCGATGGGATCCTGCAGATCGTCCCCCTCCGTCAGCACGGTGAAAAAGGCGGTGATGGAGCCCTGGCCGTCGCTGCCGTTGCCGGCCCGCTCCACCAGCGCCGGCAATTTGGCAAACACCGAGGGGGGATAGCCCTTGGTGGCCGGCGGCTCCCCCACCGCCAGTGCAATTTCCCGCTGTGCCTGGGCGTAGCGGGTGAGGGAGTCCATCAGCAGCAGCACGTTGAGCCCCTGCTCGCGGAAATACTCGGCGATGGCGAGCGCCGTCTCGCACCCCTTGAGGCGCATCAGCGGCGAGGCATCGGCAGGGGCGGCCACCACCACGGCGCGCTCGCGCCCCTCGGCGCCGAGGATCTCCTCGATGAACTCCTTCACCTCCCGGCCCCGCTCGCCGATGAGGCCCACCACGACGACATCCGCCACCGAGCCCCGGGTCATCATGCCAAGCAGCACGGATTTGCCGACACCGGAGCCGGCGAACAGCCCCATGCGCTGACCCCGGCCCACGGTGAGCACGGCATTGATGGCGCGTACCCCCACGTCCATGGGTTGATGGATGGGGCGACGAGCCAGGGGATTGATGCGGTGCTGGGCGAACTGCACCGTCTGGGACGAGAGGATGGGGCCGAGCCCGTCCAGGGGCTGGCCGATGCCGTCGATGACCCGGCCAAGCAGACTCATGCCCACCGGAATGCCGTGATCTTCGGTGACGGGTACCACCCGGGCGCCGGGAATAACCCCCTTGAGCTGCTCGCTCGGCATCAAGAACAGGCGATCCCCGGCAAACCCCACCACCTCGGCCTCCAAGGCCCCATCCTGGGTATCAATGCGGCACAGGGAGCCGATGGCGGCGCGGCAGCCAATGGCTTCCAGGGTCAACCCCACCACCCGGGTGAGCTTGCCCGCCACCGGCGGTATGGGGGCCTGCTCGCGAACCCGGTAGCCTTTAAGCCGATCAAGAAGGGGTGCCGTCATGTCGCCTCCGACGATGAGTGCCTGATGATGCCGTCAGCAGGACGCTGCACGACGGGTTCGAACCGGGCCATGGCTCAGCTCGCGTTGTCACGCAGGAAATTGCGCAGCAGTTGATCGATGCGCCCGGAGAGGGTGAGATCGATGCTGGAAAGCTCGGTGGCCAGTTGCAGATCGCCGGGGGAGAAGGTGGGCTCGCTTTGCAGCCGCCAGTGGCGCCTGGCGCACTCCTCGGCGCCAAAGGCAGCCTCTACCCGGGTCACATCCTCCGGGTGCAGCATCAGGGTGACCCCCTGCTCGGCGGCAGGGAGCAGGGCCAACCCCTGCTTGAGGGCCTCCAGCAGCAGCGTGGGGGAGGTTTGCGCCTCATGGCGGATGAGGGCGCGGGCGAGCTGTTGTACCAGGGCGATGAGCTGCTGCTCCACCGCCTCGTCCATCTCGCCAAGGGGAGTGGCCAGGCGTGAGACCAGGGCTTGCCAGCGGGCTATCTCCAGCTCCACCTGCTCCCGCCCCATGGCGAGTCCCTCTTCCCTGCCCTGCTCCAGCCCGGCCTGGTGGCCCTGCTGCAAGCCTTCGAGCTTGCCCTCTTCCAGCCCCTTGGCAAAACCGGCCTCGCGCCCATCGCGCATCCCCTCTTCCCAGGCGGCCTGACGAATCGCCTCCACCTCTTCGGCGGTGATGCTGGGGGCGGGCTCTTCGGGTTGTTCTTCCGGCAGGGCCGCATCGGCCTGCTCCTGACGATACCAGTCAGGAGCCAGCCCCAGGGCATTGGTCTCGACCTCGGCTTCGGTCTCCATCTCTGGCCAGCCCCAGGTCTCAATCTGCGCCGTGTCGGACTCGGGCCTCAGATAGCCGCGCAGTTTGCTGTTCTTGTCATTCATGTGCCGAAGAGACTCCTATCGAGGGCCGGGTACAGGGGCCGACATCATCGCACATTCCATGGCCCATGGCTTAGAGGAACTCTTCGCCACCACCCGCCCCCAGCATGATCTCGCCCGCATCCGCCAGGCGGCGCGCCGTGGAGAGGATCTCCTTCTGGGCGGCCTCCACCTCGGAGACCCGGATCGGCCCCATGGCCTCGAGGTCGTCCGCCAGCATCTCGGCGGCCCGCTTGGACATGTTCTTGAATACTTTTTCCCGCATCTGGTCGTCCGACCCCTTGAGGGCCCGTTGCAGCAGATCCCCGGGCACTTCCCGCAACAGGGTCTGGATGCCCCGATCGTCCACGTCGATGAGGTTTTCGAACACGAACATTAGATCCTGGATCTGCTGGCTCATCTCCTCGTCCGACTCGCGGATGGAGTCCATCAGCTGCCCTTCGATGTTGGTGTCCAGGTAGTTCATGATGTTGGCCGCCGCCTTCAGGCCGCCCATCTTGGCCGCCTGGGCACCGGCTGCACCGGCGAACTGTTTCTCCATGATGTCGTTGAGCTCCTGCAGCGCCGCCGGTTGCACCTCTTCGAGGTTGGCAATGCGCATCACCAGATCCAGGCGCACCTGCTCCGGGAACTGGCTCAGGATCTCGGCGGACTGCTCCGGCTCCAGGTAGGAGAGGACGATGGTCTGGATCTGCGGGTGCTCGTTCTGGATGATGCTGGCCACCTGGCGGGCATCCATCCACTTGAGGGAGTCGAGGCCACGGGCACCTGACCCCAGGATGATCTGATCCACCAGGTTGCTGGCCTTGTCCTCCCCGAGCGCCGCCACCAGGGCCTTGCGCACGAAGTCTTCACTGCCGATGCCGATGTTGGTGTACTTCTGGATGTCGTCGATAAATTGACGATGCACCGCCGCCACCCGATCGTGGCTGAAATCCGACATGGAGGCCATGGACATGCCGAGCCGCTGCACCTGCTTGGGCTCGAGGTGGCGGAAGATCTGGGCCGCGTCCTCCTCGTTGAGGCTCAGCATCAGTACCGCCGCCATCTCCATGCCGCCCATCTGATCCAGGATCAGGCGCTGGCTTTCGGTGATGTCGTTGCCGGTGACCTGGCTTTTATTCTCTTCAGGCATCTTTGGTTACCCATTCTTTGATGACCTGGGCGGCCAGGTCAGGTTCGTTCGCTACCAGGGCGCGCACGGCCTTGAGCAGATCCTCGTCACGGTGCAGGTCAGGCAGCTTGAGCTGACCATCCCGCAGACCGAATACCGGTTCGGCCTCGGCCTGGGCGGCCAGCAGGCTCAGTTCGTCGTCGCCACCCAGCACGGTGTGGTTGTCGAAGTCCAGCTCCCCTTCCGGCTTGGCGTCCGGGTAGAGCAGGCGCTTGAGCATGGGCCGCACCACGGTGACGATGAGCACTATGATGACCAGCACGGAGGCGGCGATGCGCACCGCGCGCCAGAACCAGGGCTGCTCGTAGAGGGGGATGTCGGCCACGGTCTCGAGTTCCGGGCGGTTGAACGGAATGGCGACCACCTCCAGGGTATCCCCCCGGGTCACGTCAAAGCCCAGACCGCCGCTCAGCAGACGGCGCAGGGTATCGAGTTCGGCCTGGCTGCGGGCTTCCCGGGTCACGGCACCGTCGGCGCCGGGGATGGCCTTGTAGTCCACCGCCACCGACACCGTCATGCGGCGAATGCCGCCCTGCTGGCGCCGGATGTGGCTGACGGTGGTGTCCAGTTCGAAGTTGCGGGTCGCTTCCTTGCGGGAACGGCCGGAAGAGGCGGTTCCTTCTGCGCCGGCAGCCTGCTCGGGAATGTTGGACGCGGCGGGCGGCTGGTTGGAGAGGGCGCCGGGCACCCCGCCGTTGCTGCCGCTGGCGCTGTTCTCTTCCATGGTCATTTCGGAGCGCACCGCCGGCAGGTCCGGGTTGTAGGTCTTGCGGGTCTGTTCCTGCTGGGAGAAGTCGAGGGAGAGATCCACCTCCGCCGTATAGTTGTCGGCCCCCAGCACCGGGATCAGGATGGCGTCAATTTTTTGTTTGTATTCGAGCTCCTGCTTCTGCTGCATCGCAAACTCCTTGCGGGTCTGGGCAGAGAGGGGATCCTGGGAGCCGGAGTTGAGCAGGCGACCGTTCTGGTCGGTCACGGTGACGCGGGTCGGCTCCAGACCGTGAACGGCGGAGGCGACCATGTCGACGATGGAATCCACCTCACCCTGGCCCAGGGCGTTGCCTTTGAGGCTCAGGACCACGGTGGCGCTGGGCTTGCGTTCGTTGCGGGCGAACACGTTGTCTTTCGGGATGGCCAGCAGCACCTGGGCCTTGGCGACGTTCTGGAACTGCTCGATGGCGCTCGCCAGCTGACGCTCGCGGCTCAGTTTCAGGCGCTCGCTCTCCATGCGCTGGCTGACGCCGAAGCTGGAGTCCTTGAGCAGGATGGCTTCGCCGTCGTTGCTGGCGTCGCTGTTGTTGGCCAGACCGGCGCGGGTCAGGCGCAACCGGATGTCCGCATAGTTTTCGGCACTGACCAGCACGCTCTTGCCATCCACCTGATAGGGGATCTTCTGCTGATCCAGGTAATCCAGGGTGGAGACCAGCTCCTGGGTGGTGAAGGTGCCGAGGGGACGCATCTCCGGCTCCTTGCCCCACAAGAGGATGAAGACGGCGATGGCCAGACAGATGGTCAGCCCCAGGATCAGGGTGATCTGGCGCAACACATCGGTGTTGGACAGGAAGCCCAGCGCCGAGCTTTTCTGCTCGTGCTCGTCGAGGGCGGCCGCCCCCTCGTTGTTGATCAGCAGATCGCCGTTTTGATCAGTTGCCACGGTTTATGTCCTTATTGCTGACATCTTCATGATGCTCGGTCGCCATGGGCCCGAGTTACACCGGCATGTTCATGATGGTCTTGTAGGCATCGACCATCTTGTTGCGCACCTGCACCGTCGCCTCGAAGGCGATGGAGGATTTCTGGCCGGCGATCATCACCTGGGAGAGATCCACCGACTTGTCGCCGAGATCGAAGCGGGTACGCAGATCGTTGGCGGTGCCCTGCAACTCGTTGACGTTGTCCAGGGCCTGTTGCAGCATCTGGCCGAAATCCGAGCTGACCGGACGACCGGGCTGGGTCAACGGCGTGGCACCGGCTTCCACCTTGAGGGCCTGCATCTCTTGCATCAGGCTGCTTGCGCTAATTTCCATCTTCCCTTCCCAGACAAATCATTGACACTGACTGGCTTGAAGCAATAAAGGTGCCAACCAGAGCGAGATCTCGAGATCAGGGATAAAAGCGGGGCGCGATCAGGCCGGCGGGCACCGGCCATCCGGGGATCAGGCCGGAGAGCCGGGGGGATCGCCCAGCAGCAGCCGCAGATAGATGCTCTGCTTGTCCCACTCCCGGCGGTGGGCAGCCATCCGATCCTGCTCGGCCTCATGGGCCATCTTGCTCTCCTGGTCGCCGAACTCTGTGCGGCGCCCATGAAAAAGAGGGCCCAAGGCCCTCTTTTTACTGCAAGTCCCGACAAGTAAACAGGGTGCATCTCTAGCCATCCATGAAAGACCGGGTCAGATCGGCAGGGGTTACTTGTTCAGGTCATCATCCAGCCAGTACTTGGAGCCCGAGATGTTGGCGTCAAGCAACAGTCCCTTCTCGCCAATCTGGTAGATGGCCATGCCACCATTGTATTTGGCGGTGAGCTCGGCGCTCTCCTTGCCCGCCACGGCGCCCACCTCGGAGGTGGCTTCCCACCCCTTGCTGACGAAGGCATCGAACCTCGCCTTGTCTTCGAACAGGATCACCTGCTGGTAGAACTTGCCGCCGATCCCGGCCGCGAGACCGGCACCGAACATCTTCATGTAGGTGTGCTTGCCACTGGTGCGATTGACGGCCACCCCGGCCCCCTGATTGGTATGGATCATCAGGGAGAACTTGCGCGAGTCGAACACCGCATAGCCATAAGCCTTGTCAAACAGCAACTTGGCCGAGGGCTGCTCGTTGAATAGCCGCACCAGGGCGGTATCGGCCATGGTATCGAGGGCGGTTCTCGCCTCCTCCGGGGTCTTGGGTTCGAGCATGGTGTCGAGCTTCTTGTCGGCGGCGGTCAGCCACTCCTTGCCGGTGGCCGCACTCTCTGCCGTCCAGGCCCCCGCCTTGTTGTAGGCCTCGGCCCCCCAGCTGGACACAGACTCCCAGGTCTCCTTGGAAAAATCGGTGATCCCCTTCCACGCCTCCTTGCTGGTATCGCTCACCGCGGTTCCGAGTTCGGAGGCGGCCTCCTTCAGCTTTGCCCAGTCGGCCAGACCGGGGGTTGAGGCCAGCGCCAGTGCCGTGGCTATCACCAGGAATCGAATCTTCATTGTTTCCACCCTCTGTGATGAGTCGAAGGTCACAGTAGCAGATCTGGCGCCTGCCCGTTAAGGGCATCCCCCCGGCGCGGGTCAGACGCTGACGCGCAGGGTCTCAACGAAGCCGTTTGCCCTGGCCGTCCACCACCTGCTCGCCATCCTCCTTGGCAAACGCCCCTTGCTGCGGGTCAGGCAGGATATCGAGCACCACCTCCGACGGGCGGCACAGCCGGGTGCCGAGGGGGGTGACCACGATGGGCCGGTTGATGAGGATGGGGTGGACCAGCATGGCATCGATCAGTTCGTCATCGCTGAAGCGATCTTCTGCCAGCGCCAGCGCCTCGTAGGGGGACACGTTCTTTCGCAGCAGATCGCGCACCGGCATCCCCATGGCGGCGATCAGGGCCACCAGCTCGTCACGGGAGGGGGGCGTCTCCAGATAGTAAATGATGGTGGGCTCCACGCCGCTGTTGCGAATAAGCTCCAGGGTGTTGCGGGAGGTGCCGCACTCCGGGTTGTGATAGATAGTGATTGCACTCATCTGCCTGTCTCTCATGACTCAAGTGAATAGAAATGGGTTAGTGGCCATCCGTTAGCGCCTTAGTCCCGCCTCGTACCAGGGTTTGCTGGCGTTGACCACCCGCACCACCAGCAGCATGACCGGCACCTCGATGAGCACCCCGACCACGGTGGCGAGCGCCGCGCCGGAATGAAAGCCGAACAGGCTGATGGCGGCGGCCACCGCCAGCTCGAAGAAGTTGGAGGCCCCGATCAGGGCGGAAGGGCAGGCCACCGAGTGCTTCTCCCCCACCTTGCGGTTGAGCCAGTAGGCGAGCCCGGAGTTGAACAGCACCTGGATCAGGATGGGCACCGCCAGGAGGGCGATGACCAGCGGCTGCTCGATGATGGCGTTGCCCTGGAAGGCGAACAGCAGCACCAGGGTGAGCAGCAGGGCCGCCACCGACCAGGGCTGGATGCAAGTCATGACGCCGTCAAAATGGGCCTGCCCCTTTCTCAGCAAGGCCTTGCGCAGCAGCTGGGCGAGGATGACGGGGATGACGATGTAGAGCACCACCGAGGTGAGCAGGGTATCCCAGGGCACGACTATGCTGGAGACCCCGAGCAGCAGCGCCACCAGCGGGGCAAAGGCAAACACCATGATGAGGTCGTTCACCGCCACCTGCGACAGGGTGAAGTAGGGATCGCCGTTGGTGAGGCGACTCCAGACAAACACCATGGCGGTGCAGGGGGCTGCCGCCAGCAAGATGAGGCCCGCCACGTAGCTATCCAGCTGATCCGCCGGCAGCCAGTCGGCAAACAGCACGCGGATGAAGAGCCAGCCGAGGAAGGCCATGGAGAAGGGCTTGACCAGCCAGTTGATGAAGAGGGTGACCCCGATTCCCTTGAGGTGCCCCTTCACCTGGTGCAGGGCGCCAAAGTCGATCTTGAGCAGCATGGGGATGATCATCACCCAGATAAGCAGCCCCACCGGCAGGTTGACCCTGGCCACCTCCATGGCGCCGATGGCCTTGAAGAGACTCGGCAACCCCTGCCCCAGACCAATGCCCACCAGGATGCAGAGGGCGACCCAGGCGGTCAGATAACGTTCAAAAAAGCCGATGGCAGGGGCTGCCTTGGCCTCACAGATTGCAGACATGATGACTCCCGGTGCGATCCACGCTCACACCCCAGGTTGAATAGATGAATGACACGGCGCATGGGCATAGACATCCCTGGCCTGTTACGACTCGCCGCAGCAGGACGACGACCCCTCGGCGCGGGAGGCGCTGCCGGGCCCGGCGGGCAGCAGGCCGCACGCCTCGGGATGGCCGGCGCAGCACTCCTCGGTGAGGTAGGCGATCACCCCCAGCATCAGGGGGATGTTGGCGCGGTAGCGCAGAAAGCGCCCCTCCTGCTCCACCGACAAGAGACCGGCGTTGAGCATCCCCTTGAGGTGAAACGAGAGGGTATTGGGGGCGATGTCGAGCTCGCCAGCCAGCTCCCCCGCGACCCGCCCCTCCAGCCCGGCCTTGACCAGCAGCCGCCACACCTCGAGCCGGATGCCGGAAGCCAGCGATTCAAAGACCTTGGTGGCCGTCTCTTTGTTCATGGGTCTCCCCCCTTGGATGCTTCATTTCAACTATACAAGAATTATTGAAATGATCAAAGTGTCACCACCGAGCCGACATCGCGACGGGACTGGCCACCAGAGGCGCCGCCCCGGCCATGTCGTGCCCGTCAGCGGCCTCATGCCAGTCATATGGCTAATATGTGGCCTCTCTTCATAAGACACTCTTATGACCGTAATCCGGATAATCCCCCCGTTGGCCGCCCCGCTCACCGCCGCGCCCTGCCCCGCCCAAAGCCGCAGAACAACCCCCGGCGCCGGATGCACCTCAAGGCGATGAAACAAGAGAGGGCCCCAGGCCCCGCCATCAGATGACGGGGCCTGGGGAATCCGGGAGAAGCCGGGGAGGAGAGAGGGAGGCGCAATCAGGTGATCACGGGATCCCGATATTGCCGGTGGATGGCACAAAACGCCTCCCGGCTTTGCAGCGCCGCCGCGACGCAGACAGGGTCGAACTGGCTGCCGGCATGGGTCTTGAGGTATTCAAAGGCCGTTTCGAGGGGCCAGGCCTGCTTGTAGGGGCGCTCGCTGGTCAGGGCGTCAAACACATCTGCCACCGCAACGATGCGGGCCTCCAGGGGGATCGCCTCCCCCGCCAGTCCTTCCGGGTAGCCCTGACCGTCGAAACGCTCGTGGTGGTAGGCGATGATGTTCTTCAGCATGTCGGTGTGATGGATGCCGTCGAGGCCGAACTCGCGGATCATCAGGGCGATCATCTCTCGCCCCTTGAAGGGGTGGGTCTTCATCACCCCGTACTCCTCGGCCGTGAGCTTGCCCGGCTTGAGCAGGATGGCGTCGGGCACCGCAATCTTGCCGATATCGTGCAGCTCGGAGAAGAGGTGAATGAACTCCACCTCCTCGTCACTCAAGGGGTAATGGGCCGCCACCTCCCGGGCGATGAGCCGCGAATAGGCCGACATCCGGTGCAGGTGATTGGCGGTCTCCTCGTCCCGGTAGCGGCTGAACTCCCGCACCGTGGTCAGGGCCCCGTTCAGGGTCTGGATGGAGAAGAACTCCACCGCGATGATGGCCGCCAGGATCTGGGCATAGGCCGCCAGCTCACCGCAAATGGCGCCATCGAAGTAACCGGGCTCTTTGGCATCGCAAAACAGAAAGCCGAACAAGCGACTGTTGAGCAGCAGCGGCTCGGTATAGCTCGACGCGTACCCGGCCGCCAGCACTTTGCGGCTGTGCTCGGAGGGGGAGCCCAGCAGGGAATCCAGGGTATCGAGCACCCTGGGCTGCTGGTGCTCGGCCAGGTAGCGCAGGGAAGGCACCTCGCTCAGCCTGACCTCGTACTGCAACAGCGGCGAGCCCCCGTCCGTGCTGTGGGCAAAGGTCTTGAGCTGGTCCGTCTGCGGGTCGTAGATGGCGATCGCCACCCGGCTCAACTTGTCAAACCGCTGCCTGAGGGTGGCGTGCACGTTCTGCACTTTCTCACCAAATGAACTCTCCATCCCGCACATCCTTCTGATAGGCCTGTTGGGAGTATAGTGACACCCGTTTTGCCCCTCCTGCCAAATGGTGACGGCGCACAGGGATCGTGATCCCGCCCGCACTGGCGACGGCCCCCTCCCTGCCCGTGGTCATGTCACGCCGCCCCACCCCGCTTCCCCGGGCAAAGAGATTGTTCGCTTCCGACGTGTCGGCTGTATAGTTTTTGGTTAGCCATTCCGGTAAAATCCGCGCCCTTGAATAAGAGCCACCTAAGAGTGATTGAGCGATGTCCAACACAAAACAGGCCCCCAAAGTAGGATTCGTCTCCTTGGGTTGCCCTAAGAGCACAAGACCAATCCATAGCTAATACAGTCAGTCAGGCTTGTGCTGGCGGTATCCCATCACTGTGCTGGTGCTGAAAGTTGTAGTACTGATATGTCGCTTCACACAGGGTCATGTCTCCCGTTACCTAGGAGGTGTTCGTCCGATCAACCATCAGGATACGCCCGAACACGCTCAAGCTCTGCTCGACCGCATCAGCCGCATCGAGCATGGAGCATGGAATCCTGGCTTAACGCCTAGGCTAGGATGTTATGTTGGGTTGACCGACATTGAAGAGGTGCTTAATGAAGCCCGCCCCCATGGAGACTCATAGGGGGATTAAAACGCTGATTGACGCCAGTTATAATCCAAAACAAGCTGAGGCAGTGTTGGCATTACTTTACTAGGTCCAGCGACAAATGCGCCCGCCGCTGTGGCAAACCACGATGAGCGAAGAGCGGTGATCTTCCGTTGGCAGACATCAGGGCTGACGCAACTTGTCTCAAACACAGCCTCTTTTTGGAGGGCGCAATCGTGTTGTTTACCACGTTAAAGTACATATTTTGGGGATGAGCATGCTGGGTGGCTCAACGCCCCCAGATTTGTTCACGCTTCTACTGCACACAAAGACCAATATCGAATCTATTCAGATAAGTTCAAGGTGCCGGTTAATCAATCCAAAATCAGCAACTGGTTCATAGCCTTTCTCTGAAAACATCAGTGCACCTCGCCGCTGCTCTTTCAGATTTGCTATGGCCTGAAAAAAGCAACTCTCGCACAGGTGAACTTCGTAACTTTCGCCATCGTGCTGAGTTCCATAACCCCAGTGGGCACTCAATGTGCCAAACTCGATATTGCTAACATCCCCTTCTGTTTGGCAACTCTCTTCACAAACATCACAGCGAATATCGCTGATTACCTCGATCTCTTTTTTGGTCATGATTTTCATCTTTTGTTACTCCATTCATGCAACATCTGCGAATCAACTGCATCGAGTCCGCAGGTTGACCACTTCTCTGCATTGATGATTGCGCGTGATGGTCTCTCTAACTTGTGCCACTGCCGCTCTATGTGATTCACCCAAGGGCTGTAGACTGGCTGGAATACCAGGCATGACTAATGATGGCTCTCTGAGATACAGCTCCATATGAGTGTAAACATCTCATATCAGAGACTTGTTCACTTCCTTAGCTCCTGAGGTATCGGCCAATTTTTCTTAAAATCCATAAACTCAGCAACAAACGAACCCATCACACTCTTAACAAATTCATCATATATGGATTGATTGATAGTGACATGTAAGAGTGAATCCACTCTCAGCGAATCTCCTACTGCGGCTAGGAAATCCGCATTGTGAAAAATTAATGTCACTGTGCCACTTTTTTGATCCTGGCTCAGGATGATCTGTTGATTGGACATTATCCACCCTCAAATGATGCTTATATGCCGTGTCATTATACGAGTGTACTGATGGCCGTGTACAGTGCGCCGTATAACGTAGAACATAGCTCCTCTTGTGAGGAGATAACATGGATTCTGACGAGTTTGAGCTGACGATGCTCGCAACTGCATTCGGTAAAAATGTACGAGAACTGCGGTCTGCACGAGGTATGCAACAGGAAAAACTAGCGCTAATTGCTGGTATAGACCGTGGTCATATGGGAAAAATCGAACGCGGGGAGACTAGGGTAACCCTTGAAAAAGTTTATTTGATCGCAAAGGCCCTTGGGGTCTCGCCTGCATCATTGCTGCCATAGCCATAGCATGGCTGTTGCTCTTACCCAATGGCCCGCCCTGGATTTGCAATAAACTCGAACACGCCAAACACCTCACCTTATCACTGCATACAAACCGCCCTGAGCTGGTTTGGTACAGTTTCAGCTCCAGCCAGTGCCAGGCGAAACCACACTCGTTGTCATCGGACGCATCAGGGAGATGCGTCGCATTCGGCCAGAAGTTTGCCCACAAACGCTACATCCGGTGCTCCGTCGACCCTCACAGAGTAGCGATGATACTAGGCAGTCCTCTCATTAGGCCTGTAGGGAAAGGAGACCTTATTTAGGAAATCGTCAGTGTCATCTACGATTCTCGAGAATGTCAAACTGTCTCTGACCAAGTGGTTTCTGGGAAAGCCGCGTGAACAGATTTAACGGTATCAACGTTATTTTAAGCCTAACCGTTTAGCCAGTTTATGCAAATTACTTGGGTCAAGAACTAACCGACGAGCCACATTAGCCCAATTGCCCTGACAGGCATCCAAAGTCTGACTTATAACCTTACGCTGATAACCATCCACGGCAATCTTTAGCGATACAGTCTGTTCATCATGCGAAACCTGTGATAACAGTATATGTTCGGTTTTTGTCGAACAAATCGCGTTGGCATCCAATGCCAGATGCTCTGGTTCCAATGTGACAATTTCTGTTCTGACAGCTCCCCGACTGAGTGCACGCAAAGCAGCCCGGCTGATCACATGCTCTAGTTCGCGTACATTGCCCGGCCAGTCATAAGTAAACAAAGCCTGTTCTGCTTCGCGTGATAATCGCAGGCTACGAAAACCAAGACGGGCACGGTTTAGCTCTAGAAAATTCCCTGCCAGTAATAACACATCGTTATCACGCTTCCGCAGTGGGGGGATCGGCACTGGATAAACCGACAACCGATGGTACAAATCAGCCCGGAATTGCCCTTCTCTTACCTGCTCATGCAACTGTCGATTGGTTGCCGCAATGATCCGAACATCGACTTTCTGCTGCTGATCTGTACCGAGTCGTTGGATCTCGCCATTCTGTAACGTGCGTAGCAATTTAGCCTGCACAGTCAGTGGTAATTCACCAACCTCATCGAGAAAAAGCGTACCGCCATGTGCTGCTTCAAATCGACCGGGGCGATCGCTTATCGCACCAGAAAATGCACCTTTAACATGACCAAACAGTTCACTTTCCGCGAGTGACTCTGGTAATGCCGCACAATTGACATGGATCAGCGGTGCAATATGTCGTGGTGATTTACTGTGTAAGCGGCGAGCAAATAGCTCTTTTCCTACACCAGTCTCGCCCAGCAACAACACGGGAAGTTCGGAATCTGCTACCACATCCAGCTCATGCAATAACTTCAGCAAAATCGCACTTTGCCCAATGATTTCACCATCACTAGTATTTTGTTCACCCAGCAATAACGCTTCTGATGCTCGATTACCAACTCGTAACGCTAGAATCTCTTCTTCTAAACGGCTCATACGTATCACCACTTCAGTCAGAGAAGCACTGTGCGTTAATTTATCAACTGCTTCATCGTCAAAAACAAAACCCTCAAAAGCATCTAGCGTTAATGCGCCCCACAATTGCCCTCCTAGATAGAGGCTGATCCCCATGCAATCATGTACGGGTAATGGCAGCCCACGTTGTGAGTCCAGTAAACCATCATACGGATCAGGTAACAGACTTTCCGGTTCAAATCGCACTGCTGAACGACTGGATAAAATAGTGGCCAGACGAGGGTGCTGTGCCACGACAAAACGGCGCCCCAATGTTTCATGCACTAAGCCATCCACTGCCACAGGACAAAGGCAATCACCATCCAATTTCAATAAACCAACTGCACTACAACCAAAATTAGTTCGAATCGCGGAAACCAGCCGTTCCTGTCGAACGGAACGCGGTAGTTCAGTAGTGAGATCAAGTAACAATGATGTTTCAAACATGGTATTTATTACCAGAAATGGTTTTTTTAACCCTATCAGGAGATGGTAAAAAACACCACAAAAATATATAATCCATATATTTCAATGTGTTAGATATGGCATGATTTATGCCTTTACTTATCGAGATAAAATTACTCTATTATTTATCAAGGAGCGCTTTCATGGTCTTACTCGAACAAACTATTGCCAATATTGCTTGTGAAATTCCTGGTGCAACACGAGTATTCCACAAATTTAAACTAGATTTTTGCTGCGGTGGTCAACAACCGTTAAAAGATGCCATCGCTCACCGTAACCTCGATGCCACGCTGGTTATTACTGAATTAGAGCAAGTACAACAGTTACCAAGCCACGAAATTGATTGGCGTACTGCAACACCTTCTGCGCTAATTGATTTTATCCTGGAACGCTTCCATGCTCAGCATCGAATTCAATTACCAGAACTGATCCGCCTTACAAATCGAGTGGAACATGTCCATGCGGATAAAATAGGCTGTCCGTTAGGTCTGGGGGCTCATCTGGTTGATATGCTGCGGGAGCTGGAAGGTCACATGCAGAAAGAAGAGCAGATCCTATTCCCTATGCTGAAAAAGGGTCTTAACAACTCAGTACAAGGCCCAATTGCTATGATGCGTATTGAACATGAACAGCATGGTGAATGTTTGGACGAAATAATGCACCTGACCAATGACATTACGCCTCCGGTAGACGCTTGCGTGACATGGCGTGCACTCTATACCGGCCTGACACAATTGCGAGAAGACCTGATGCAACATATTCATTTGGAAAATAATATTTTATTCGCAAACGCCACCACCAATTAATGACCAGTCATCTATTATTCTCGGGGATATCTGCATATCCCCGTGGATTTGGTAGTCGCGTATTTTGGTTATGTTGACTTTGTGAGAAAATAAGAGAAAGCATTTGTTCAATGCATGTTCATCCATAATATCGAACTTAAAAATAGGTTTAATCGGAAACGAGAATTAAGGTTGGCAGCAAGAATCTCTTGTGGTAGTTATTGTTCATAAAGTAGGTAATGTTTACGATCCATCTTTTTTATCTATCAGTATCGCTCATAAACACACTTGCTTATATTGTCAACAAAAATATATATCTAATCAACTAATATGTTTATCACATTTGAATCCGTGCTGTATTAAAAATCACCCTACCTGGGCGGCTTCTGGATAGGCTGGAACCCATTTTTATTGTTTAGAACGCGCATAAATCACTTCATTTTATCTACGTTCCATAGTTTAATTGGCAACGTGAATGTTTTTAAATGCGCATTATTTTTTTCGAGGTAACTTATGTTTGGCTTAAAGCTTAAACAACAATATCAGATCTTATCTGACGAAAATCAGATGCTAAAAGAAGAGATAGAGCAGTTACAATCCAGCTATAAGATAGCATGCGAAGAAAGTCAAGAAATTCAGATAAGGCTAAGGAATACACAATCTAGAGAGCGATTTTTCCTTGGAATGTTTACCAATATTGCAAATTTTGGGCAATCACTACATGGGCTCGGTGATTCTTTTTTGGGCCTAGCTGTACAGCTGAATCAACAAAAAATAACTGCTATTTCATCCTCTCGGGAATCAGAAACAAATCGTCTTGCTTTTCAGCAAATGGCTAACAATCTGCACACGATGTTTGAACAAATTACGGCAGCCTCAGAAAATGTGGCCTCGCTACATGAGCGCGCTAGTCAAATCAATGGTATTGTTCAATTAATAAAAGGTATTGCCGATCAAACAAATTTATTAGCGTTAAATGCAGCAATTGAAGCCGCCCGCGCTGGCGAACAAGGGCGCGGATTTGCTGTAGTGGCTGATGAGGTTAGAAGTCTGGCGGAGCGGACCAGCAAAGCGACAACAGAAATTGCTGGGTTGGTGAGCGAAATCCAGTCCGATACCCAACAGGCCAAAAACGTTATGGAACAAGGCGCCATCAATGCTCGTCGTTACAGTGCAGATAGTCTTTCTGCAACTAATGGCATGTCGCAATTAACGGAGCTTTCGCAAAATTTAGAGCAATCAATTACAGGAGCTTCGCTGCTTTCCAATGCGGAATTAGCCAATCTGGAAGAACTCAGTCTTAAATTAGAAGTGTATAAAGTATTAATGGGATTATCCAACCTAACTGCGGAGCAGCTTCCTGATTACACTGAGTGTCGACTCGGCCAGTGGTATTACGCTGGTGAAGGTAAAGCCAGTTTCTCTAAATCATCAGGTTATCGCGAGATGGAAAAACCACATCAAGCTGTACATGACAATGCCAGAAATGCGGTAGCTCGTTTCCATAGTGGCGATTACGATGGGGCACTTTCTGCTTTAGCTGCAATGGAGCAGGCAAATATAACGGTCATGAAGGGTATGAGCCATTTTCTAAAATTATAACTCTAACAACGATTCCTGATTACCCATGATTAGCAGTCACTCCGAACGGCGTTGCTTCCCAAATCAGTCGTAAAAACGTAGCTTCCCCAGCCCCAAGTGACCGTTACACTTGGGCTTTCTGACCGGCAGGCCAAGGTCGTCAGTTTGTTTATCACACTCACATACGCCATCACTTCCCCCACTTGGTCGTTGTAGTTTCGTTGACTGATTCTTCCTACCATCAGCTGTTTGAACCGGGACATCGCCGTCTCTACCAACGAGCGACGGAGATCTCGCCTGGCTGCTCAAGCGCAAGCTGCTGCAAGCGATGAAGGAGTCTGACGACAAGCATCCCATCAGCGGTATCATTCAACTCGATGATGTCTACTGGGGCAGTGAACGCCGTGGTGGCAAGCGGGGTTGTGGTACCGTTTGCAAGACACCTTTGTGGCGGCAGTGTCCCTGAAGAAGGAAAGAAATCCAATCAAAATGTGGATGACGGTGGTTGATGGGTTCAAAACTAAGACCATTGGCAAGTGGGCTAAACGACATCTTGCTAACGGGAGTGCCGTGATATCTGATGAGTTATCCCGTTTCAGGGCAGTCAAGGAAGCCAACTGTGAGTACCTGAGTGTCGTCACTGGAGGCAACCTGGATTTACTGGAGCATCTTGCGTTCAACTGGGTAAGCACGATAATAGGGAATGTGCAGAACTCGCTGCGGAGCAGTTGCCATACGCTTGGAACCAAGCCTCTACCAAATCATCTGACGGAATGATGCTTCCGATTTAAGCATCGTTTTGGCATCAAGAGCATGCTGGTTGAATTGAACCACACGATAGAGGAAATCCATCTGATGCCATATCGGGAAGATCATGGGTAATCGGATAGGTGGTACCCCATATCTATAGCCACGTATGAATAATACATACCGATAAATTTGAGGAGCAACCTCTTATAGAAGAGTTAATAACTGTGCGATTTCAAAAACAAGCCTATCCGCTTCATCAGAATCAAAATCTGTTTTCTGAAGTTTTTTGACTCCATGCTCATTCAATAAGACATGATTTGTAGGAGTGAGATTGTGAATAGCCAAACAACTTTTGACACATTGTAAAGGACATCCATCGATAGCAATGATCGATCTACCAGACTTTGCTATACGGACTAAATGCTTTACGTTTCCACCAACACCTGCAATGCAGGACATTTCTGCATCACCTCGTTTATCTAGCTGAATAGCCATATAGTTTGCCATCTGCGCTGCACTTGAACAACCAGAGCATGAATAAACCAATGGTAAAGAACGTAAACATTCACTCATAAAACATCCTTTAAAAATCATAGTCCCATGAAGATGCCCTTAATAAATAGGGCATCTGCGAAATCAATTATCAAATTTAAAGTTTCTACCAATAGCGCTGGTAATTCCGTGGTAACTCCTGAAATTATAAATCAGAGGGCTCCACAAATCCGCGTCAATAACGTCATCTTTTTTAAGTAAAGATGCATCTGCATGCACATGAGTGGCTCGCAATTCAACGATAGCAAAATTATTGCGCTTTGTTATATGTTCAACTAAACACTCGACCTGAATTAAACATTCTTGGATACGAGATGGTTTAACGGTACAGGACGCCAGCTCTGTAAATCCACCAAGAGCAAATTTATTACCACAATAACTGAAACCTATCTTTTCAGATGGGACAGGATCCTTTCCGGTCAATTTGGCAATAGATTCAATTCTATCCGAAAGGTTGTCTGATGCAACATTCAATACGACTTCTGGACAATTCTCAATGTTTTCGATAGCCTTTGAATTTAGACTGAGGCCGATGACAATATTATTCGAAAGAGACCAACTCGATGATATTGGTGTAATGTTAGTTGTATCAGTATCATCGATGGTACTCAGTAGAATTACGGTGTTTCCCCAATAAAGTGATTTTGGGTGAACTTGCTTATGCATTGCCATCTCCTTTGTAACAGAAACACTACAAATTATATATCACAATGTGATATAATTGAACTTATTGTATTTCACCTAAGAAGTCAACAACCGAGTAAGCTATGCTAACAAAAGTTCAATTTGAGGCACTTTCTGAGTTTCGCTATCAGTTAAAGCGTTTTCTTCACTTTAGTGAAACTGCGGCCAAGGAGCTCGGGCTCACACCATTACAATATTTATCCCTCCTGCACATTCAAGGATACCCAGGGCGCAACTGGGCAAGCGTGGGTGAACTAGCGGAAAGGCTACAAATGAGTCATCATGCTACCGTAGCTTTACTTACGCGATGTGAGGAGTTGGACCTTGTTGAACGGCGGAAAAATGAAAATGACAAGCGCAAAGTAGATGTGTATTTAACAGACAAAGGGAGAGAATATTTACAGCAATTGGCACAGCAGCATAAAACAGAATTACAATCGCTTCAAAATACTTTCCAAGTAGCACGTATTACAGCACTGAATGAAAACTATGATGCTGACCAGTAAAAAACATTATGTACTAAGAGTATGAGCAAGTGAATTGCTCATACTTAATTACCAGAATACTCTAGTCATAATTCACATTGAACTGCTTACAATAAAATATGACTTGTGAATATATTTTTTCGTGGTCTGCGAAAAGGATTAAATCAATACTTTCGTTATCAGGAAGGATGTGTATCACTCTAGAGCCAGGTTTGCTTTCGACCAATTTGATCAAGGATATTCGACGCCATGGGAAAAATAAATGCTTTTTATGACAATGAAATTCAATACCATCAGGGCTTAATTCCAGCTTTACTTTTCTTGCGACATAAATATATCTCATGTTTATAGCCGCCGTGATAATAAAGACTAGAAATGAGAATAAAACAGTATTTCGATATAACTCTTCGGTTATTGATAAACCAGAAACTTCGGATGCCAACAACAGCAGCATCGGCCAGAAAATAGCAACAAAGAAAGGTTCGACTAACTTAGTCACAAACTTTTTATTTGATACATGATATACCATACTACGCCTGATAAATAGTAGTCGCAGTTTACACTGCGACTACTACCCTAATCATGTTACCGACGAGACCTTACGATCTGGATGCGTCTAGTTAAATACTCAAGCGGTACGCTCCAAACGTGTACTAATCGACAGAATGGAAAGACAACAAACAAAGTCATACCTAAAATCATATGAATTTTGTAGATAAAAGATACCCCTTCTAAATTTTTAGAGGCCCCTGTTTGGAACGTCACAACATCTTGCGCCCAACTTACGAGCTTCATCATGACACTGCCGTCAAGATGGAAGGCAGAAAATGGAATTGTCAGAAGACCAAGCGCTGCCTGGGAAACTAATAATACCAAAATCAAAATATCCGCAGTTGATGATGTTGCTCTGACCCTTACGTTTGTCAGACGCCGCTTTAAGAGCAGATATCCACCGTACAACGTCATTGCACCAAAGACACCGCCAGCAAACATTGCTATAAGTTGCTTTGCTTGCAATGATAAGAATGACTCATATATCCAGTGAGGTGTCAATAGACCAAAAAAGTGGCCAAAGATGATACCAAGAATACCAATGTGAAACAGTCCAGATGCCAACCTCATATTCGAGTTATCAAGCAACTGGCTTGATCCTGCTCGCCAAGTGTACTGCCCATAATCGTAACGAACCCAACTACCAAGTAGAAAAATGGTAACTGCAATATATGGGTATATATCAAAGAAGAAGCTATGAATATAGTTCATTTGTTTGCCTCACCAATTTCAAGGTACTGTGGTACGACTGCATTCTTAAATCGGTTACTATGAATTGATTGAATTGAACTAGGGCATGAATCTCCCCCTAGAAACTTCACCTGCTCTTCTTCCCAAACAGAATCTAACGCAGCAGGTGTTGCATCATCAGCCTCTTTCATAACTTGTATGCTTATAAGAGCACTATCGTACTCTGTCATGGATAGCTCAATCAGCACACTAAATAGCACGTGATATTTGCTTTCTCTTTTGAGGAGCCGCTCTTTAAGCAACCCCAAGATCGGAGTGATGAAACATAACCCCTCTATGATCTCAGCGTTATTCCTTGTTGAAAGGTATTCCAAGTAAACAGGAAGAAAGTCCGGTAATTCTCTCTTATTAAGAGAAAATCCAGCATCCTCATATTGCTTAAGCAGGTCTACCATTGCTTGTCCGCGATCACGTGACTCACCATGAACATGCTCAAAAAGAAGCAGAGAGGTGGAACGGCCACGGTCGAAGATATCGCAATATATTTCTTGGAATGAAAGTAGAGAACGATCAAACGCATATGTTACAAAATCATATATTGATGATTTTTGTTCCGATGCCAGTTCATTACATTCAGCTATGGAATCAAAGATTTCATCTTTGTTTTCCCACAGATCAATATCTGGGTAGTCCAAGAGGATTGATATAATCTTTAAGGATTTCATTTTTTATCCTCACTTGGATTTGAAGAGACATTAATAGCGTTAATTCTCTGGCTATTAAACAGGTTATACTTGGTATCGCTACCTTTACAACCATCACCAAAACTAAAGCCACATCCTTTAGCTTCAGGAAATGCTTCTCGTGCTAGCTCGCGATGGCTGGAAGGAACTACAAAGCGGTCTTCATAGTTAGCTATAGCCAAATAACGATACATTTCCTGCGCTTGGTGTTCAGTTAAACCAACCTGCTCTAATGCGCTGATATCCACTTTTTTATCTACAGTTTCAGCTCGCTTATAATGACGCATTGCCAACATCCGATTCAGAGCACTCTTAACTGGTGCTATATCGCCAGCGGTCAACAGATTCGCCAAATACTGTAAAGGAATTCGCAAGCTAGATATATCTGGCAGAACACCATCATCACCTAAATAGCCTGCATCTTTGGCTGATTGGATAGGAGAAAGAGGTGGTACATACCATACCATTGGTAACGTGCGATACTCAGGGTGTAATGGGAGTGCAAGCTTCCATTCCATCGCCATCTTGTACACAGGAGACTTCTGAGCAGCATCGAGAACATTTTGAGTGATGCCTTGCTTTAAAGCTTCTTCAATGATGGCCGGATCATGTGGATTTAAGAAAATCTCCAGTTGCTTGTTGTATAAATCCTTGTCATTCTCAGTTGAGGCTGCTTGCTCAATACGATCTGCATCATAAAGGATTACTCCCAGATATCTAATTCGTCCTACACATGTTTCAGAGCAGACGGTTGGTTGACCAGACTCAATTCTGGGGTAGCAGAAGATACATTTTTCAGATTTACCACTTTTCCAGTTAAAGTAAATCTTCTTGTAGGGGCAACCGGTAAGACACATACGCCAACCACGACATTTGTCTTGGTCAATAAGAACAATGCCATCTTCTTCGCGTTTATATATTGCCCCACTAGGGCAAGTAGCCACACATGCCGGATTCAAGCAATGTTCACAAAGCCGAGGGAGATACATCATGAACGTATTTTCAAACTGTCCATACATCTCCTTTTGGATGTGGTTGAAATTGTAGTCCTGTGAACGCTTAGTGAACTCTCCGCCCAGGATTTCTTCCCAGTTTGGGCCACTGTTGATCTTGTCCATACGTTGACCAGTAATCAGTGAACGTGGACGTGCTATTGGCTGATGCGCACCTTGTTTAGCATTATGTAAATGCTCATAGTCAAAGGTGAAAGGCTCATAATAGTCATCAATAGTCGGCATGTCAGGGTTGTTAAAAATCTTGGCTAAAACGCCAATCCGGCTACCCATTCTTGGAACGATTTTTCCATTGATATTTCGAACCCAGCCACCCTTCCATTTATCCTGGTTTTCCCAATCGTTTGGATAGCCCACACCAGGCTTGCTTTCTACGTTGTTAAACCAGGCGTATTCCATTCCCTCGCGACTTGTCCATACGTTCTTACAAGTAACAGAGCAAGTATGACATCCGATGCATTTATCGAGGTTTAGCACCATTCCAATTTGCGCACGAATTTTCATTTTTACTTCTCCCCTGCCTTGTTACTGTACATATTGTCAGCCTGTGTATAGTCATTATTTTCGTCATCAAGCCATTTAACCTGATTCATGCGGCGGACGACAACAAACTCATCGCGGTTAGAGCCTACGGTGCCATAATAATTAAACCCATAAGCCTGATGTGCATATCCGCCAATCATATGAGTTGGTTTAGGGCAGACACGAGTAACGGAGTTATGAATCCCACCACGTTGCCCTGTTATTTCGGAGCCTGGAATATTCACCAGACGCTCTTGAGCGTGGTACATCATTACCATTCCAGCAGGGACGCGCTGACTCACCACTGCACGTGCAGTTAATGAACCATTGATATTAAATGCCTCGATCCAGTCGTTATCCTCAATTTTTAGATCTTTAGCGTCATCTTCACTTATCCAAACAATTGGCCCACCCCGAGAGAGCGTAAGCATCAACAAGTTTTCGCTGTATGTTGAGTGAATACCCCATTTCTGGTGCGGAGTGATCCAGTTCAGAGCTTTCTCTTTGTTACCGTTACCCTTCTTACCCATAATATTTTTAATAGTCTGGGTATTGATTGGTGGTCGATATGAAATGAGACTTTCGCCAAAATCACGCATCCATTGGTGATCCTGATACAGCTGTTGACGACCAGTAATGGTTCGCCATGGGATTAACTCATGAACGTTTGTATAACCAGCGTTATACGAGACATGCTCGTCTTCCAAACCAGACCATGTTGGACTAGATATGATTTTTCTCGGCTGAGCCTGGATGTCACGGAAACGAATTTTTTCCTCTTCCTTGTTGATAGCAAGATGTGCATGTTCTCGGCCAGTCAGCTTACTTAATGCATTCCAGGCCTTAACTGCCACATGACCATTAGTCTCTGGGGCTAAAGTAAGAATTACTTCAGCCGCATCAATTGCAGTGTCAATCTTTGGCCGCCCAGCATTCGCGCCATCATGGTGTGTGTAGTTAAGCTTTTTAAGGAGGTCTACCTCAGTTTCTGTGTTCCAATTAATGCCCTTGCCACCATTTCCTTGTTTATCAAGGAGTGGGCCTAACGATGTAAATCTTGCGTAGGTGTTAGGATAATCTCGCTCAACGGTCATTATATGTGGTGCAGTTTTTCCTGGAATGAGATCACATTCACCCAATTTCCAGTCTTTTACTTCAAACGCCTGGGCTATTTCTGCTGGAGAGTCATGTTGCATTGGCATTGTAACCACATCGGTTTCAACGCCAAGATGCCCTTTACAGAGCTCAGAGAAAGTCTTTGCAATTGCCTTGTAAATTTCCCAGTCGGATTTTGCTTCCCAGGCTGGATCTACCGCTGCTGACAATGGGTGAATGAATGGATGCATATCCGAGGTATTCATATCATCTTTTTCATACCAGGTTGCAGTAGGCAACACGATGTCTGAAAACAGACAGGTACTCGACATCCGAAAATCCAGAGTCACAACGAGATCAAGCTTGCCTTGGGTTGGAGTGTCTTTCCAATCAACTTCAGACGGCCTGCTATCACTGAATGAGCCAAGATCTTTCCCTTGAATGCCATGCTCTGTGCCCAACAGGTACTTGAGCATGTATTCATGGCCTTTACCTGAAGATCCAAGAAGGTTTGATCTCCAAATAAACATATTGCGTGGATAATGGTCTTCGGGGCATTCAGCAGCAAAGCGAATACTGCCATCCTTCAGCGAGTTAACCGTGAACTCTACAGGGGTTACCCCAAGCGCTTTTGCACGTTCAGCAATATCGAGTGGGTTAGTATTCAGCTGAGGGCTTGAAGGAAGCCAACCAAGCCGCTCTGCCTTCACATTCATGTCAATGAGATGCTTACTATATTTACTGGCATCTGCTAAAGGAGAAAGCAATTCTTGGGCATCTAACTTCTCATATCGCCACTGGCTAGAGTGGTTGTAGAAGAAAGATGTACCATTCATGTGACGTGGAGGCTTCTGCCAATCCAGGCCAAAAGCCAACGGTTGCCAGCCTGTCTGAGGACGAAGTTTCTCTTGCCCTACATAGTGAGCCCACCCGCCACCGCTCTGCCCTACGCAACCACAGAATACCAGCATGTTAATCAAGCCACGGTAATTCATATCCATGTGATACCAGTGGTTCATGCCTGCACCAACGATGATCATTGAACGCCCATGTGTTTTAGCTGCATTATCAGCAAACTCACGAGCGATGCGGATGATCTCATCTTGTGGTACACCCGTTATTTTTTCTGCCCAGGCGGGTGAATATGCCTTCACTTCCTTGTAGGTATGTGCACAGCTAGGGTCATTAAACCCTCTTTCAACACCATAGTTAGCCACGGTGAGATCGTAAACGGTGGTCACAAATTCTTCGCTTCCATCTGCCAACACGATGGATTTAGCCGGAATTTTCCTTCTGATAACTTCTTCTAATTCAACGGGTGTGAAATGCTCACTTTCCAATCCACCAAAATATGGGAAAGCCACCTCAACTAAATGTTGATGTTCCTTTATTCCAACAGACAAGGTGACTGGTGTCTTGGACTGCCCCGCGGTCTCTTCAAGATTCCACTTTCCATCCTCTCCCCATCTATAGCCAATAGAGCCCTGTGGCGCGACCAGATCACCAGAAACCTCATCAATCGCTATGGTCTTCCATTCGGGGTTGTTCTGTTCACCTATGTTATTGACCAAATCTGATGCTCTCAGGAAGCGTCCTGCTTCATAGCTACCGTCTGGTCGTTTGGTCAATCTGACCAACATCGGAAAATCGGTATATTTCCTTGCGTAACTAACAAAATATTCATTTTTATGTTGAACGTGGAACTCGTTCAAGATGACATGGCCCATAGCCAATGCTAACGCACTGTCTGTACCTTGTTTGGGGTTAAGCCAATGATCACAAAGCTTAGCTACTTCAGCATAGTCTGGAGTTATGGCGACAGTTTTGGTGCCTTTGTATCTAACTTCAGTAAAGAAATGAGCATCAGGAGTACGAGTCTGAGGAATATTTGAGCCCCAGGCTATGATGTATGAGGAGTTGTACCAATCTGCTGACTCTGGTACGTCTGTTTGCTCTCCCCAAGTCATCGGTGATGCGGGAGGAAGATCGCAATACCAGTCATAGAAGCTAAGGCAAGAGCCACCTATGAGCGATAAATATCTTGCACCTGCGGCATAAGACACCATGGACATCGCTGGGATTGGTGAGAAGCCAACAACGCGATCTGGGCCATGCTCTTTTACGGTGTAAATGTTTGCTGCTGCAATGATCTCATTAACTTCATTCCAAGTGCTACGAACAAAACCACCTCTTCCTCGGGCAGCCTTATACTTTTTGGATACATTATTATCGGAAGCAATAGCACCCCATGCTAAAACAGGGTCTTTGTGCTTACTTTTTGATTCTCGCCAAAGTTCAACCAGTGCCTTCCTGACCATCGGATACTTCAGTCGATTTGCACTGTACAGATACCATGAGTAGCTTGCACCTCTCGGGCAACCACGCGGTTCATGGTTTGGAAGATCTGGTCTTGTCCTTGGGTAATCAGTTTGCTGAGTTTCCCATGTAACCAAGCCATTTTTTACATAGATTTTCCAGCTGCATGAGCCTGTACAGTTGACGCCATGTGTTGAACGTACAATTTTGTCATGTTGCCAGCGATCTCTATAACCATCTTCCCAATCTCTGTTCGTATTGTATGTTTGGCCATGTTCACCAGAAAATTTTTCGCCTAATGTCTTTAAATAATTAAACCTGTCAAGAAACTTGCTCATTTTACTGCTCCATATACGCATGCATTAATAGTAATGTTCTATTTATTGAGTTCTTTTCCATATACAAACCATGTTATTAGCCCACAAATAACATAGAAGAGTAAAAAAGCTTTCATCGCATTCATCGGCGTTCCACTGAGAGCTATTGATAAGCCGAATGCATTTGGAATAAAGAAACCACCAATCGCACCTATGGCTGAGATAAATCCCAACGCTGTGGCCGTATCATTTGCTGATTTCTTTATAGCTTGAACTTCTGAATCATACCGTTTGATATTTCTTTTTATCATCATCCCTCTAAACAGAACGGCGATCATTTGAAATGTAGAACCACTCCCAATCCCTGCGCATGAGAAGAGGGCCATAAAAACAACTAAAAAATAGATGAAGCTGCCCTGGCTTGTCTCTGATGGGAGAGTTGAAAACAAAGCTGAAACTAACGTAGCCATTAAGCAAAAACTAACAAAGGTAACTTTTACACCTCCCAGCCTATCCGATAAAATGCCACCAACTGGTCTCATCAATGCACCGAACAATGGCCCTATGAATGCGTATTTCATGATTTCTACATCAGGAAATTGAGTTTTAGCAAGCATTGCAAACCCAGCAGAGAATCCAATGAATGATCCAAAGGCGGCTAAATACAAAATACTCATAATCCAAAGATGCTTTTGTTTTAATATTGCCCATTGTTCTTTAAATGAGGCTTTTGGTGCTGTAATATCATTCATAAAATGCCATGCTGTGATGCTCAATATCAATATTATTGGTATCCATACTAAGGCCGCATTACTAAGCCATATTGATGCGTCGGGGTTTCCCTGACCTAAACCGAAAGGGCCAAAGATATTTATAGAAATGACAATAGGGACAAGTATCTGCATGACACTGACGCCTAAGTTGCCCAACCCTCCATTTAAACCAAGAGCCTTTCCTTGTTGAGTTTTGGGATAAAACAAGCTGATGTTAGCCATACTGGATGCAAAGTTGGCACCACCAAATCCACATAATAGAGAGATTATCAGAAACGTTGAATACTGTGTGGAGGTATCTTGAACTGCAATAGCTAACCATGACATAGGAATCATAAGTAATAAGGTGCTAAATGCAGTCCATCTCCGGCCACCAAATACCGGTATCACAAATGAATACGGAATCCGTCCTAATGCACCTGAAAGAGATGGGAGTGCTGTCAGCAGAAACAACTGATCTGTTGTAAAGTTGAAGCCAGCTAAAGGCAAGTTCATTGCTACTACACTGAATATCATCCAAACAGAGAATGAGATTAGCAGGCAAGGAATGGAGACTAGTAAGTTTCTCCTTGCGATATGAGAACCATTCTCAACCCAAAAGCATTTGTCATCAGGGTTCCAATCAACGAGCGTCTTGTTTTTTCTTTTATTTATGTGACTATATTCACATCCATCTTTGTATTTTTGATATATGGACATTTTGCTCACCGGTTAGTGTGGGGGTACACAATTCCCAATAGACAATTTAAATGGATACTTTTTATTGATTTAGATCAACTGAACATATGTATTACATAGTATGAATATTTCATTAACTACCTACTTCAGGGAGGTAGTAAAAACAAAAAACACTTAAATATCATATGGTTAATCTGTGTCGGTGCTTGTTTAGCACGAACGTAATATTGTTTGGAATATTGTGGGTATTTATTTGGAGGTATTTTTATTGGGGTACCCAAAAGGTATAAATATCTACTAATGACAATCTTAGGAAGTGTCAACATCGTGAACATACTATTGAAGCACTGGAAGAGGCTGTCCATTACAATTTCTATAACATCAATTATATGTACACTGTGCTTCATATCCATATTTAATATGAGTGCATCAATTTATTTGTCATCAAGCATCCAGGGTAATGCATATGTGATAAATAGCATTGGTTCAATTAGAATGAAAGTATATTCACTCCTCTCAGGAACACTGTCTATAGATGAGAAAGCACAAGCTGTTAATAGTGTTGAATCAATTATTAATGATGCCTCATTCATCAAGGCTGCTGAAAAGCATAACCTTAATCAAGAATACATAAAATTAAAAGTCTTGTGGGGTTCAAAATTAAAAGGCATTCTTTCCAACTTAAAATCTGGTGATGTAGCAACGCTATTAAGCATTAATAGCTCTAAAGAATTCATTAGTTTACTACAGAAGATAATCAAAAACATTGAGAACAAAACTGAGTCTAAGATTGTAGTGATTAATGGTCTTCAAAAAGCATCCTCTTTCATTGTTATATTATTTTCTTTCATCGCCATTTATAGTTTGAATAAACGTTTTTTTAGGCCTTGGTCTAAATTGTTGACAATGGCTAAAAATATTCAGCATGGTGACTTTAGTTCCAAATTTGATTCAGTATCACACGACTACCGCGATGAGATGTGGCAACTTGGCAATGCTTTAAATAATATGTCAGAGGTTGTTAAGCATACCTACAACGATCTGGAACAGATGGTAGCCGACAAAACGCATAAGCTGAATTTACAGAATTTACATTTGGAATTTCTTTATCGAAGCTGTAAATTATTTCAAAATCAAGAACTTAGCTGCAAAGTCGTTGCTCCCTTTATGAGAGAGCTCATTGGATATACAGGCGCTGGTAAGATAAAAATATATATTTATGACCCACATAAAAATGAAGTAAAGCATTTATTTACTTTTGGTGAAAACGTGAGACCACCACATTGTAGCTCTTTACGTTGCTCATTATGTATTAATAACGTTGATACCAATACATTCACTGACAATAAATATAAGAGCAGGCGCTGGAATATCGGTGATGCGCATAATGACTATGGTTACATAGAGTTTTTCTTTTCAAATGAAGTCACTATATTAAATGATACAGAACAACTTATATTTGCATTTTGCAATTTATTGTCGCAAACCTTATCTCTCCACTACAAGGAGCAGCAGCAGCAGCAACTAATTTTATTTAAAGAAAGAAACACAATTGCTCAAACACTTCATGATTCAATAGCACAATCCTTATCATATTTAAAGATTAAGATTAGTCTCCTACAAAGAGACACGACAATCATCAATTCTTCTCAGGTTGAGAATATTGCTGAGATGAGATCTGAGCTGAATGAAGCATACTCAAATATCAGGAAATTGATTTCAACATTCAGAACGCCATATAAAAAGGTAGAAACATTAATCTTATTAAGAGATGCAATAGTATTATTTAATGACACATATGGCTTTAATATTAGGTTGGATTATAAAGATTTTTATGAAGACTATTCATATGAACAGGAAGTATACATACTGGACTTCTTCAATAAATTGTTTGAATGCCTGAGGATGGACATGTCTCCATCACGAATTGAGCTACATATAAGAGCCTTAGCGGAACATGTCATTGTTATTCTGAAAGGTGAAGTTGAATTTGAGGACGCTATAGCAGGTTTGGTGGTTTTTCTAAAAGAAAAAAATATTTTATTTATTAATGAGCGGACGCAAGTGAAAATTGACCTTCACGTTGTTTGAGGAACACACATGGAAAAATCTTTAGCAACCAATGCGGATGTCTTTTCAATTTTACTAATTGATGATCATCCTGTCCTACGTAACGGAATTAAGCAACTTTTACGTACCAACCCCTTTTTAACCGTTATAGCAGAGGCTAGCACAGGACAAGATGGTGTTCAGTTAGCATTAGAGTACGAACCTGACTTAATATTGTTAGATCTAAACATGCCTGAATTTAGTGGTATAGATACATTAAAGTCATTACGAGCACACAACGTATCTAGTCGCATCGTAATCTTCACTGTGTCAGATTACGAAGATGATGTTTCTGATGCTATTATTGCTGGCGCGGATGGTTATTTGTTAAAAGACATGGAGCCTGAGGAGTTGATTAGCTCGATTGAACAGGCATGTATGGGAAAACTGGTTGTAAGCCCTAAACTTACCGCAATCCTGATTGAAAGCATGCAGTCCAGAAAAAAGGATAGACTTAAAGATAAGAACCTCCAGATTTTAAGTCATCGTGAAATAGATGTTTTGAAGTTAATTGCACAAGGCTTACCAAATAAACTTATATCAAGGCGTTTATTTATTTCTGAAGGAACAGTTAAAGTCCATGTGAAAAACATTCTAAAAAAATTGAACCTACATTCAAGAATTGAAGTTGCAGTGTGGGTTCACAATGAGAAAATTACCTTTAATTAAGGCGCTGTTCCAATTATGTGTTGAAAGGCTAATCTTGAAGTAGGTCATCACCTTGAGAGCCTCTATCATTGATACCCAAGCCTTTCAACACCTACTGTCTCTCTTCCCACAACTCACCTTGCGCTAGCGTCGCCCCGCACCCCATCACCTCGTTGGCCACTCAACTTCCCCTTTGCCAATGTTGCCCTCACTGCCAGGCTGAGGCCGCGCAATTGGCTACCTGGGGCTGGAGTCGAGGGTTACGTCGCTATCGCTGCAAGCAGTGTCTACGCACCAGTTCCGTTCTCACCAAGACGCCGCTGGCACGACTTCGCAAGGCACAATGCTGGGAAGACTACGCCCAGGCCCTCATCGACGGGCTGACCGTCCGACAGGCTGCCGCCCTCTGTGGGGTATGCAATAACACTGCTTTCTTGTGGCGTCACCGCTTCCTGAAAGCCATGGCGAGCCACCAGGCGGCACGGGATTCTTCCTGGAGTCATTCAAAGGACAGTGCAGATTACCCGTCATCGTGGCGGCAAAGGCCGTATCCGAGGCACAGGGCCGGATTACATCCTGGTGATGGTGGTGCAAGACAGAGCAGGCCACCTGGCCGAATCCATCTGGAGCGACTCAATGCCAAGACCGTCACGGCGGTGCAACCGCTTATTGCCCCAGATGCACTACTGTGCAGTGATGGCGTCGAGGTGTATGCCAGTTTCAGCGAGGGACAAGGGATAACGCATCAGGTGGTGCGCAACCGTGCGGGAGAACGGGTGGTGGGGGCATATCACATCCAGCATGTGAACGGGTACCACAGGCAGTTGAAGTAGTGGATGGAGCGGTTCCATAGGGTAGCGATCCATTATCTGAGGAATCATCTGGGTTGGCGAAGGATGTTGGAGCGCTATGGACGGAACGTGACTGTCTCACGTTGCTTGCATGAGGTGCTGGAGCGCCTCATGCAACACGTAATTGGGACATAGCCTAATTAAAGGCTAATTATTTTTTGCATACCTCATTTTTTACAAAATACCGATTTTGGTTTTAAGTCTGTGTTTATACATTCACAGAGCAGCAATGTGGTTTAACTAATACTAGCTTTCTAGTATAACCAGCCGGTCCTAAACGAAACGCCTACAAAAACAAATAGAATGGATATGATGGTCACAGCTCGTATATGCCATCCCATTAAAGCTAAATTTGATTTGCTTAAATTAGGAATTACACGAAACCTTGCATTTATCGCAAGACAGGCCGTCATAGTCAGTAATGTCAATTTTATGAGAATGACATTTGTCACTTTGTTATCAAAATCAAACCAAGTCAACACATTACTCTCAATGTTCAATGCTAGATAGAAACCTGTAATTATCTGCATTATTAAAGCCGGCATTCCAATTCTTTCGTACACGGACTCAAAATCTAATAATATTTTAGTTGACGATTCTGTTAGTGCTTTAGGAAGAATGATAAGAGCTAGTACAATGTGTCCCCCCGTCCAGATTGTTGCACCTAATATATGGAAAAATAACATCACGCCATGCATTATATACATCCCAACCAAATTAGCATTTTAAATGCCAAATATAACTCAGTAATTTTGTTTTTCCTAGCATAAAACTATGAAGAAAAATCCCCCTCGTTTAGATGTGGGTAATGAGAAAGAAGGCGTAATCGATGGTTTTTACCTGAGTAGGTAGAGTGAAGCCGCAGTCTACTTCACCAATTCTGGTGTCGTACTACCCACGATAAAGTGATCCGTGAGTGACCCTAGGTCCCCATCACGATGAAGTCGTAGCCCAGGCAAATCACTGACACGACATCCCCTTGCAGCAGCATTGCTTCAACCCTGATGCCCGAACTCTTCAACACCTGCTTGGCAATCGGACTGGCGTCATAGGTAAACGGAAAGTGGCTCGATGTCTGAAAGCTTGGTTGCACCACCATGATGAGATTCGCCAAGGAATGGATGACGACGTTCTCGATATTACTGCCAATCAGATCGTGGGCATGGGTCGTGCCCTGTTTGCCCATGATCAACATCCGCATGTAGGATGAGAGTTCATGGATTGTCTCTACCAACTGGCCTTGGTGTTGCAGGGTCTCGCCCCCCGTCATACCCAAGCCAGCAAGATATTCCTTGCCGCTGTCCAGCAGGATGCCCCCCTACTCATGGGCGAGACGGCTGCGTTGGTGATCCAGCTCGGCGAGCTCCTGGAGCAGAAGCTCGCGACTGCCAAGACCAATGTTGCCGGAGAGATAGCTATGTCCTTCAAACTCGTTTTTTCCAAAACGTGCAGTAAGGTGACGGATCACCACCTTTTCTACCACCTCCTTGAAGTCTAATTCGGCAAAGAACTGTTCAGCACTCGCGAAGAATACCTGGCCCCGTACCAGATAGGTGCGTACCTCACCTTTTCCGCTCGCTGTCGCTTTTAACCAGCATGAAGCTGGCAACCTTGTTGGCAAAGAACAGGGAAGGAGCAGTACCCCGACAAGTACCCCGAGCGCCAGGTTATGGGTAGCAACAACCACTGTTGCCACCATCACGATATTGGTTGAGGGCGGGTGCTTTTTGAGATTGTGCAGTGAATCCCAGGAGAACGTCCCGATAGAGACCATGATCATCACGGCTACCAGGGCTGCCATGGGGATTTGGCGGATCCACTCATCCATGAATACAACCATCAGAATGAGTAATGTGCCTGCGACAAAGGTAGAGAGGCGGCCACGACCACCGGATTTGATATTGATGATGGACTGACCAATCATGGCGCAGCCCGCCATGCCACCCATCAGGCCCGCGCCGATATTCGCGATCCCCTGGCCCTTGCACTCGCGATTGCGGTCGCTGCTGGTATCCGTCAGGTCATCGACAATGGCTGCCGTCATCATGGATTCGAGCAGACCGACCACGGCCAGACCTGCGGAATATGGGAAGATGATCGCCAGCGTCTCCAGATTGAGCGGCACTTCGGGCCACAGGAAGATGGGCAGAGTATCGGGCAGCTCGCCCATATCGCCTACAGTACGGATATCGATGCCCATGGTTATGGCGACTGCCGTCAGGATGACGATGCAGAGCAGCGGAGAAGGCACTAGCTTGCCAACCACCGGAATAAGCGGGAACAGATAGATGATGCCAAGGCCAGCTGCTGTCATGGCATAGACCTGCCAGGTGACGTTGGTGAGCTCAGGCAACTGGGCCATAAAGATGAGGATCGCCAGCGCATTGACGAAGCCGGTGACCACGGAACGGGAGACAAACCGCATCAGGCTGCCGAGCTTCAAGTAACCAGCCGCGATCTGGAGTACCCCAGTGAGCAGAGTTGCTGCCAGCAGATATTGCAGGCCATGCTCTTTGACCAGGGTCACCATCAGGAGTGCCATTGCGCCTGTGGCTGCCGAGATCATGCCTGGACGACCGCCAACAAAGGCTATGACCACGGCGATACAGAAGGAGGCATAGAGGCCGACTTTGGGGTCTACTCCAGCAATAATGGAGAAGGCGATGGCTTCTGGGATCAGCGCCAGGGCGACCACGATTCCGGCTAACAGGTCACCACGGATGTTGGAGAACCATTCTTGTCTTGCACGTTCTAGCATGGGGAGATTTTCTCGCTTGTTTAGGATCCATAGCACAACGCCCCCATCGGCTTGGGGGTCAGATGGAGTTCGGGCAGGATCAGATTGTTGTATTGGGATCTAATGGGTGTAAGAAAGCGCTCCGGTTGTGACAACCAGAGTCAGGCGGCAGGAGCCGCAGAGGGAGGGGTTAGGGCGGCGTTACAGTCACGCCAGTATGCGATTTGTTCATGGGTTGAGGATGATAGAGCTTGTCTAGATAGAGCTCTCATTTTTGAAAAAACACTTTTTTAACTTTCCGCCCTACAGGGCGAACATAACCATTCTTTTACTAAGGTTAATTTTCTATTTTCTATACGTTTATAGATTTTCAATTCATTACTAAGTGATAGAGCATTAATTTATTAAATCAACTTAATTAATCTTAATTTATAAAAGCGACTTTCTTTTGCTCTCTTCAATAAGATCGTGTGAGGGGTTGTAAAACTGGGCTCTCTTCGCTGCGTAGCAGCGGAATGTTGAAACGCTGAAATTTAATTCAAGCTCTCATAATTAGTAAATGGACAGTTTTTCGATTTTTTCAAGTGGGGGGATGTGAAAAAATTTCCAAAATCAATTTGATTGATTAAAATTTAACCTATTGTGCTGATTTTATGCTATTAGTCCCCCGACTTATTGGCAAACCCCATGTTCAATCCGTCCCACCTGATCGACAACAGCCTGAACCCCCATCGGTGTAGTCAACAACTTAGCTGGGTCAACGCCACCAAGGCCCCAGGCTGGACGCTCTAACCATGATAATGCCTTGGTGGTGTCGTACTTGTTGAGGGAGAGCACCGCATCGAGGGCCTGTACAACGCCGTATACCCTGGCACCCTGCGATGTTGACAGGGGAGTCTCTGTCTTGAACTTGCGGGCAATTGTGCTTCGGCTAATGCCTGCTAAGCGGCATATCAAACCAGCGTCTGTACTCATCAATTCAGCCAGTCGATGAATGATGCCAGGAGCTACGCCAGCAACAATCCATAGATGTGCCCCCAACGGGTCACTCGGTATGCCAAGAGAGTCAAATATTGTCTTAGTAGAGGCCGTAGCCTTACCTGGATGATAACTGGCATAGGACATAGTCTCTCCCCTGAATTTGCAATGCGTGATTACCGCATCCTATCTGTTCCCTGTGGCGGTGGCGAGGGGGATGAGGACTGTGTTGGATGAGGCACTGGATGCAGAGGTTGAAGAGCCCCATTCGGACAATACCAACTTTTTCGTGAATCTCTGGGCATAATTCTATCTGAGGTCTTTATGAGGCCCTTTTTATGATGTATTGACTATGTTCTAACCATCATACTAGCTAGCGCCGTATACAGAGGATGACGTCATGAGTAAAGAACCGTCCGCACATGAACTAAAACAGACGTGGGGACTACCTGCTCACGCAAAAATGCTGGGGTGGCTACTGCATGACCCCTACAAGGACGAGTTTCTGGTTAAGTACACATCAAACTCTGATATGACGGGTATGTGGTGGGGGTTGAGCCCTGAAACAGCAAAAGCCTTCAAAACGCTAAAGAAGGCAACTGCCGTCCTCGAATCATTGGATCTTGCAGGGCGAGCTGTTGCTGCCCCAGCTTTTGATATTGGAAAGCAGATCATCGTTCTGACGGATGATATTGGTGTTGAAAATCCGCTGAGAAACTGACTCGTTTAATGCAAGAAGCTGAGCGTGATGATGCTAATAACTAAACATCCGGTCGAGAGAAACATCGATGGCTATCAATTTTGATTATCGTTGTGGAATCTTAGAGGCAGCCGACACAAAAACTGGCCGAGAATGGTGTTGGTACAAAGGCGACCCCGAGGTTACCAGAACTGAAAACGGCGAGTTATTGAGTTCGATAGGTGTTCCTATCGGAGCCACTGTTGTCGAGGTGAAAGCTCTCATTCGCATGGATACCAGAAAATAACCAAAACAAGTTGCAATATATATAGTGTGTCCGCGTATGATAACTCCTATTCTCATCAGATTAGGAGCTTAGTATGCTCGTAAAAGGGATTGTGCCAACAGAACAGGTTGTTGACATTCTCTGTGATGTCTGTGGTCGTAGTACAAAAACAACTGTTGGAACCAATCAATATGGCTCGTTATCGGCGAATTTTGGCTATGGTTCCCGTCACGATGGTGAGCGTTATCTGGTGCATCTGTGTGAAATGTGTTTTTTCGGTATACTCGCAACAATGAGGGAGATGCATCGCGGGGATCATATGTTTGACGATGACTATGAGGCTGCAAACCCAGACACATTTGGGCGTGATTATTCTAATAGGGAAATAATATGAATGATATGCTCCCATACCCTAGTTTGTGTGGAGAGAAATATTTCCTATCATCGACTCATTCTGTGAGCCAATGATATTCTCCAATCGGCTCATTTCGTGAGCCGATCAAGATCGCTCATCGGCTCATCTGGTGAGGTGGTCTCAACGCTCACTACCACTTGGATTTAATTTTTAGCTACACAGTTTCATAGAAGATTGGAGCTAGGCCACTAAGCAGATCCAAACGCGATTTAGCTCACGATTTTTGAATGATGCTATTTTAGAATCATCTTGGTGCTAAAAACAGTGGAGCTGATGCTGGGATTGAGAGATAATTTTCCTGATATAAAAATGTGATACATGAGGCTATCAATGAACGATTTTTTGAAAACACTGATGAATATTCGTAGTCTGCGAGCTGTACTGCGTGAGCTGTCATTTGAGCAGCTGGTCGAAATCAGAGAAAAATTCGAAGAGATTTTTGCTGAGCGTGAGCAGCAAGAAAACAAAATCAAAGCTGAGTCTGCTGAGCGTCTGCAAAAACTTGCTGAGTTTACCGAAATGTTGAAACAGGCAGGCATCGATCCGAGTGAGCTGGTTGGTACTGCAACCACTGCAAAAGCAGAGGGTACAGTAAAGAGCAAGCGCGCTCCTCGTCCTGCAAAGTATCGCTACACCGAAGATGGTCAAGAGAAGACCTGGACTGGTCAAGGTCGCATGCCCAAGGCCATTGCAGACGCTGTTGCGGCTGGCAAGACTCTGGAAGATTTCCTGATCTAATGCTGAGAGCCCATGCCAGTTCGGCGTGGGCCTTTAATTCTATCTGTAGTAGGAGCACCGTATGGGGAGGACATTGGAGGATATGATTTCATCCGAATCACCCGAGGTTGTCCAGAGAGCCCAAGAGATCGCAGACGAGCAATTGGTTCGTCTGAGTGTGACTAAATTGCTTGCAAATCTCGGGACGGGTGATGTTCCTACGATAGATACCGATGTTCTCGATGGTTTGTTGTCGCTCAAAAAATCAGTTGAGAGCCATGATTGTCGGTTGAGTTTATTTGTTCATATGCCTGACGGCACTCATCATGGTGTCAATATTTAACTAAAGATCGTCATCGGTACGTTAATCGCAGATTTTATCTACCAAATAAAAATGACATCCCATGGCGATGCTTTTTCAAACTCCCTCGGTGTGCAAGCGGATCTGATAGCGTGTATTGCGTCCGCCACCAGGTAATTTCTCAATGCAACCCCTCTCCACCAGTTGCGCAAGATGGCGTGTAGCGGTCGCTTTGCTGACTCTTGCCACTTTTTGATACTGGCTTGCATTGATGCCATTTTCAAAACCTTCTTTGCCGCCATCCAGTAAACGATTCAGCACTTTGGTTTGCTCTGGACTCAGAGCTTCATTACAGTGCCGCAACCAGAAAAATGTCTTGGCGAGAGAACGATCAATAACGTGTAATGCCAGCTCTATGGAGTAATCCAGTGTGTCGAGGAACCAACAGATCCAGGAGGTAATATCTAGCGAGCCCCTCTGCGCTGACTCAAGCGCTCGATAGTAGTCACCCCGCAGCTCTAGAATCGCAACTGACATGGCATACAGCCGGATGCCTTGGCTGTCAGCCTGTGACAGCGCGAGATCGGTCAATGCCCGCGTGAGCCGCCCATTGCCATCATCAACGGGATGCAGGGTCACGAACCAGAAATGACAGATCGCCGCACGAAGCAGTGGATCCATCGTGGGGTCATGCTGAGTCTGGTTAAACCAGAAGATAAACGCGGCCAGTTGATCGTCCAGAGTTGCTCTGGGCGGAGCCTCAAAATGCACGGTGGGACGATCAACACGCCCAGAGACAACCTGCATCGGCTCATCGCCTCGCAACTGCCCTACATTCAGTCGCTGCACCGACCATTCGTTGACGGGGAACAGCCAACGATGCCATTGGTAAAGTCGTTCAATTGTCAGTGGTTGTTCATGGTTGTCGATGGCATCCAACATCATGGCCGCGAGCCCCTCTGAGCGATCTGACACGGGATAGGACGGAGTTTCTGATCCCCCTAACCGCCTAGCCAGGGAAGAACGCACGGATTGGGCATTGAGACGCTCACCCTCAATAGCGGATGAGGAGATGATGTTAGCCAGTAACGTATCCAACGTTTGGTCGGAGTTCCCCAATCTGGAATGACTACCTATTAGCATTCCCAGCCTGCGTTGAGCATGCCGTAATCTGGGCAATATCTCGCTATCCCGCCAACGAAAATGGGGCCAATCTGCTTGTTGCCAAATCCAAAATGGTTCCATTATTTCCTCATCCAACATGCTAGGGTCTCAATAATGAGCCGACCCAGCCCATCATTCAGCTCAATGTTTGAGCCGAATGTAACACATGCAGCAGACCAGCAGAGCTGGTAATGAGGATGGAGATACAGGCTGAAAATCTCAGACCGGAGCTGACGAAAAACTGGATTTATTGCTGCTGGATGGCGCTACAGCAATCAGTAGATAAGCCAGGCGGGGTATCGGTACAGTCAGTATAAAAATAGGTTGTGAAATGGGTTCTCAGGCGGGAACTCATTTTCGTTTCGGAGGGCTATTGTGAGCTTGCAGCTTGCGCTGCATGAAGCCACGCCCAAGAAAGTGCCATCGGGTCTGCTCATTAATATGCCTAACGGTACACATCATGATGTCAATATATAGCATTGCTTATCCTCTCAGGATAATCTTAGCGAGTTTACACATCAATCATTAGCAAAAATCAAAGAACTTACAACCTACCCATTCTCTATTGGATTTAAAGGACCCAGCTTTCAAATTTTTCAATTGCAGCACGCATTTCCTCACTCATGGCCTGAGTCTTTAAGCCATTTACCCTTTGATTGAGATAAAAGTCATCAGACGTGATAAAATGTGTGCCATTCACCAAGTCCAACATCCTAATACACTTTCCATCTTTATCGATACACTCGAAGTTATTGACGAATTTGTTGTAGGCTAAGAATGCCTCCTCATTTTCCTGCTGATGATGCAGGTCAAAACCGAAATCAGCGATATACTTATTGTCAATGACAATACCATCAGTACTCATCCCACCAAATAACTCAACCTGAATGTAGAAACAGCTAGTAACAGAATGTACTTTTATGGATTTAACGGTCTTATATATTGTATCTCTGACCTCATTTCTTATATCAGTCTGATTGTAGTCAATGAAGCTTGGTGGTATATGCATATATATATCTGGATTGATAGAGATCTCTGCATGACTTCTTTCAATGATCAATTCTTCATTTAACTTTTTGCGCTCCCTAGATAGACTATTTAATCGTTCAGTAAATAAAATATGTATATCACCCTCTGTGGCTGCCTCTATAGATTGAAACGTACTCTTTATTTTTGAATTTATCGACTCTATTTTATTATTTAGCGAAGCAACCTTATTCTCATTTTCATTTTTTTGGGGCTGAAGGATGACACTGCCAATCAGCAACATGAGTGCGTACTCAAAATATCGGTTATCAAATGTTGCAGCTGTGCAGCTTTTCACCGATGTGTCTGATCTTCCGCTGCATTTATAACGAAGTTTTTCATCTTTTTTTCCGGCTTTACTGCGGTAGACCTGAAGTGAACTGCCACAATCCCCGCAAGTGGCGATACGCATTCCCGTAATGATACCCGCAGCGCTTTTCATCTTACTAGTAAACTGCTTTTTTTCACTACGCACATGCCTAGCTTGTGCGAATTCAGCCTCAGTGCAAGCTAGGGGGTAATAGTTTTCCAATAGATGCTCACGACCATCAATATGAATTATTTTTTCACCTAAGACTGCCCGATCACTGATAACCTTTTTAATAAGGTTTATCCCCCACCCTTCCTTATTAGAATTTTGAGCTATTGTAGGGGGAGTATAGTTTTCATCTAAATATTTTTTTATTGTTATATGCCCCTTCCCTTCACAAATCATCGAAATGATTTCTTTAATCACGGGGAAATAATATGGATGAGGGCGAACAAATCCGGTTGTAGTATCAACCCAAAATTTGTTCTTTCCGAAACCATTAATCGCTGCCGGATAACCATCCGTATCGCGAACACCATCTAGGTGCCGCTTTAAAGCAACACGTGCAGCACCAGTAACTCGAGCAGAAAGCTTATTTGTATAATCATTACTACTTTCAAGTTTAACAAGTGCGGAAATGGCAGATGCCAAATTATCTTTTTGATATACCGCCCCATCAATCCAGGTATAAACAAAAACATTAGCAGCAAGTACACATGTTAAATACTCACTTGCTCTTGTTAACGCTAAGCGAGAGAAACGATCTATATTTTCCATGGCCAAAACAGAGCCGGGGGCGATTTGACCTGAACGGCATAGTTCAATAAAATCGCCAAGACGTCCATGTTCAATATTTTCCCCTTTACTGGCTGACATGCCGTTATCTGACATATGAACAACAGGCATATTACTATATTTTGCCTTTGTTGCTTCAACCAATGCACCTTCAGTCTGACGTTGCACGCCAGTTTTATTACCAGCGGCTTGTTTTTCAGTACTTACACGACTATACAAATATAGTGTTGGTGCAGATGACATTAAATTCATAACATCTCCAAAAAATCGACTCTATGACGAAGATCTATATGCTAGATAAATCACTATATTTGTAAGCTATCTGTACGATTAGATTAAAAAACAGATATATGACATCCAATAAAAATGAAGAACCACAGCGATGATTTATATCACAGGGTGATCTCAGTCGGTTCTATTTTAATTTTGATGTTTTGAGATACTTAATGAAATCCGCTGGGCGAACACCGCACAGATTCGCAATATGCTGTTTTGATTTTGCGTGCTGCTTCGCCCTAATGGGGTGCATATCATCGCCGATCATGATATTGCGACAGCAGGGCTGCCATTCTTTGTTGCTCAATTGAAAAATATCCTGTGTATAGTGGCCGTCAGGCATATCCAGACCAGCCTGCCGTCTACGATACAATAATTCAGCTCTTTTCATTTTCTCACTATCAACACTGTTACCGGTTATCTTCATATATCCCTCGCCGACCTTTTGGTGGAAGATTATATCCGAAAACACTAGATATCAACCCCCGCTGGAAAATATTTTCATCACCAGAATGGAATTATCTATATTCTCTAATATTTATTTTTACTTATATTTTCCAGGTTCGAAGTGGGGAGGGGCTGATAAAGCCATGCGGTGTTAACGCTGACAACCTAGCGCCCACCCCCCAGAAGCGTCACTGGTTATTTTGCAACATTTCACAAACATATTGACAGGAGGTTTTTTTTCAGTTTCACGCAAAAAAACATTGCACAACTTCATTTTCCATGATAATTTAATGTTGTATTTTTTATCAAAAAAAATACGCCATAAATGTCTTGTTTTTCACTTTCTTTATAAAGATTTTCTTCTTTTAACACCTTAAAACCTCACATCTTTAAATACCTGGCTCCCCTTCGCGCTGAAACGAAGTGAAAGCGCGGAATAGATATATATGTTTGAGAACAAAAAAAGATTTTATATTTAAATTTTTAAATAAAACGAATTGTTTCTAAATCGTTAAGCTTGCAACACTTTTGTTACCATCTTCACCACCCAAGTGAGGTTAGCTGCATGTGCATCTAGGGAAGGTGCGAATAAGCGGGGAAATTCTTCTCGGCTGACTCAGTCATTTCATTTCTTCATGTTTGAGCCGATTTTTTCTCCCGTAAATGCCTTGAATCAGCCTATTTAGACCGTTTCTTCGCCATTTAAGGCGTTATTCCCAGTTTTTAGTGAGATCTCTCCCACTGACGTATCATTTGGTCCGCCCGAAACAGGTTGGCCAGCGTGAATAACATCGCCAGTTGGTTATCGTTTTTCAGCAACCCCTTGTATCTGGCTTTCACGAAGCCGAACTGTCGCTTGATGATGCGAAATGGGTGCTCCACCTTGGCCCGGATGCTGGCTTTCATGTATTCGATGTTGATGGCCGTTTTGTTCTTGCGTGGATGCTGTTTCAAGGTTCTTACCTTGCCGGGGCGCTCGGCGATCAGCCAGTCCACATCCACCTCGGCCAGCTCCTCACGCTGTGGCGCCCCTTGGTAGCCGGCATCGGCTGAGACAAATTGCTCCTCTCCATGCAGCAGATTACCCAGCTGATTGAGGTCATGCTCGTTGGCAGCGGTGGTGAATAGGCTGTGGGTCAGGCCACTCTTGGCATCGACACCAATGTGGGCCTTCATGCCAAAGTGCCACTGATTGCCTTTCTTGGTCTGATGCATCTGCGGATCGCGTTGCTGCTCTTTGTTCTTGGTCGAGCTGGGTGCCTCAATGATGGTGGCATCGACCAAGGTGCCTTGGGTCATCATGACGCCTGCTTCGGCCAGCCAGCGATTGATGGTCTTGAACAATTGGCGGGCCAGTTGATGCTGCTCCAGCAGGTGGCGGAAATTCATGATGGAGGTGCGGTCCGGCAAGGCGCTATCCAGGGATAACCGGGCAAACAGACGCATGGAGGCGATTTCGTACAGAGCATCTTCCATCGCGCCATCGCTCAGGTTGTACCAATGCTGCATGCAGTGAATGCGCAGCATGGTTTCCAGCGGATAGGGCCGACGACCATTACCGGCTTTGGGATAAAACGGCTCGATGACGGCGGTCATATTCTGCCATGGCAGGATCTGCTCCATGCGGGAGAGGAAAATCTCTTTTCGGGTCTGACGGCGCTTACTGCTGAATTCACTGTCGGCGAAGGTGAGCTGATGACTCATGATGAACCCTTTTTCATGGCTCCAGATGACAAACATGATCTCATATCAGGGACTTGTTCGCACCTTCCCTAGGTCACTCGGAGTCAGGGTCTCAAAATAGAGCTGGTATTGTACTGAGGCCATGTCTTACCTGTTGGATTACTGAAAATGGCGGTATCCATATAATTTATGAATACCGCCAAAAGAAGCCGAAAATAGGTCTAACACAGAGTTAATATTTGGTTGAGCAATATGCAAATAATTTGTACTGCGCTCTCTCAATGAACCAACAAGCCAACAGCAAGGCACACCATAATCACGCCAGCGAGGCGGCTGACCACCATAGCAGCATAGGGCCGAGAACTCAGTAGCCATTTACTAGAATAGCCTACACAGGTGTAGACAACTGCACAGCTGGCCGTGTGGATCGACCCCATCACCATAATTTGTTGGACCAAACTCCAGTGGTAGTGAGGAGAAGTAAAAGGCGGCAAGAACGCCACAAAGAATAACAACGCCTTGGGATTCAACCCACTGACACCAATGCCATGTCTAAAACTCCTCCATCTATCAACTGCTGCAACACTCTCTGCACCAAGTTGGATATAAGTGGGTTGCCGGATCATACCTACCCCTAGCCAGCCAATGTAAAGTGCCCCACCAAGTGTCATTAATCGCATTAGATAGTCATGCTGAGCAAGCACCGTACCGACACCAAACGCAACAAACGCCGTCAAGGCCAAATAGCCAACCAACAACCCTGCTATGCTAATCAGAACTCCTTGACCTCGAATTCCTGCTGCTATAGCAAAAGACCAATCGATTCCAGGAGTTACAACAAATACCAGTGAAAAGGCCCAAAATGAGACAAGCAAATCCCAAGACATAGAATATACCGCAATAAAATTTTATTTATGCAATGCCAAGCCTTTAATGGCCTTGTCGATGATCTTTTTAGGACCTCGTAGTGCAAGACCAACTAAATCCAAGTTATTCGCATCCTCAGCTAGGAACACTTGTCGATTCGCCTCATCATGGCCAGTAGAAAACATAGCATGGACATAGGGAATGATAGATATATCCTCAACAATCCCTTTTTTGTGTGCTTTTTGTAATCCAGCCAAATTTGCCTGGAACACCAACATAGGTTGGCCAAGCATGTTCCCATACTGACGACCAAGGGCATCAATATAGGGTTTCCCCATAACCTCTGGGGATGCTGCGGCAATTCCACTAGATAAAAATGCCACTACATTCAAACGCTGCCAAATAGCAAGATCATCACGAACTATCAAGGCGATTTTGGTATCAAACATTCAATCTTCTCCTTTGCATTTACCATAGGGTAATGTTCGGAGATCAGGGCAGGGTTAATCTAGAACATTTGTGCACAGTCGCTGGTAACTTGCAGGCGACAAGCGATAAGCACGTTGAAACCAGCGCCCAAGATGGCTTTGATCAGCAAAGCCAACCTCTAGGGCTACTTGTGAAGGTAAGGCACCTTGGGCTAGGCGCTGGCGGGCAACACGTAGCCGCAAACGCACTAGGTAGGCATGGGGGGACAAGTTAAAAACTTGTTTGAACTGCCTATTTAAGCGAAAACGGTCGATTCCTGTATATAAGGCTAATTCATCCAGGCTGACATCTCTAGCCATCTGATCATGTAAAAAGTCACGAGCACGTAGGACTTGTTGCTGTGAATTGGAGCGCACAGAGCTCGGATGGAGCTGGACATGCTGTGCTAGGTGGGACATGAGTAAATCCAAGCTCAAATCGCGAGCCAAACGCCCTTCTCGACCGTGAATGGCTATGAATGCTTGTTGAATAGCACTTGCAAGTTGACGATCATCAGTCAGTGTATCACGGAAGGTAGCTTGGAGCTGTGAAACATCATTGCCACCTCGTGCTATCAAGGCGGTGTTGACCCATGGCTGTGGCAGATAGAGCATTGAATAGGTGAAACCTTGCTCTTCAGGTGCGTGACCATCATGTACGGCACCAGGCTCGATCAGTATGACTCGTCCCGGCTGACTAGTGTGTAGAGCACTTCTGCAATGAAAGCGCTGAACGCCCTGTAAGGTAATGCCAACTAACATCTCATCATGGTCGTGTGCATCATAAGCGTGCCCACGAAAATGGGCTTGTACGCTTTCTATCCCAGTCTCCTTGTCATGCTGTAGTTGCAGCCAATCTCCAGAACTTTGCTCCTCAGCATGTGTTCGTTCATCACCCATGGTCGATAATGCCTAATCTATACAATAACTAGTTGTCACCTAACTTTAGCCTGAACGTGATGTCTTGTATGTAACTGAAACTGAAACTGAGGACAATTCAGGGGGGCTGGATTTGCCCCCATAGATCCAGACACTTCACGTGTTTCAGCACAGGCCCATGTCCAACTGGAGAAGAGCTAATCCCCCCTGGCGCCAGCCGTAGAGGATTAAGCTTAACACCGCCATTGCCGCGCAGGCGGCGAGGACGAACCAGACTTTGCGAATCGTCATGCTTGCGCCCTCTCGATGCGTGCCACCGACTGCTCTTTCACCGGCCAGTTCAATGCGGCAGCAACAAAGCTCAACGCGATGGAGATGTACCAGACCAGTTCATAGCTGCCGGTACGATCGAACAGGTAACCACCCAGCCATCCACCGAGGAATGAACCTATTTGGTGGAAAAAGAACACAATGCCCCCGAGCATGGAGAGATTCCGGACACCAAACATCGTAGCCACGGTTCCATTGGTCAGCGGAACAGTGGAGAGCCACAGCAGCCCCATTGCAATGCTAAACGCATAGGCAGTCCAGGTTGTGACAGGAAACGTAATGAACAACGCGATCACAACAGCACGCACCAGATACAAGGCACTCAGCAGACGCGGTTTGGAATGTTTGCTGCCGAGCCAGCCAGCTATATAGGTACCGAACACATTGAACAGCCCCACGAGTGCAAGTGCAGTAGTGCCGACGATCACCGGCAATTGCTGATCGACCAAGTAGGCTGGTAAATGTACACCGATAAACACTACCTGGAAGCCACAGACGAAAAATCCAAATGCCAATAACCAGAAGCCCGAATGGTTGCATGCTTCCCGCAGAGCTTCTTCTAGTGTTTGTTGTGGTCCGTGCGAGATGGGGGGGCTATCCTTAATCATTACGGCAAGCGGCATTATGAACGCAGCAGTTATACCAAGCACAATCAATGCGGCCGACCAGCCAAGCCACTCGATCAGCCCCAATGATCCTGGCAGCATGGCAAATTGACCTAAAGATCCTGCTGCTGCGGCGATACCCATCGCCATACTGCGTTTTTCCGGTGGTACGACACGACCAACAACGCCCAATATTACGGAGAATGAAGTTCCCGACAGACCTATTCCGATTAGAACCCCCGCACTAATGGACAGCGATAGTGGAGAGCTTGCAAAGCTCATCAAGACTAGGCCGACTGTGTATAGGAGTCCCCCCACGACGATGGTTCGCCGTGCACCAAAGCGGTCAGCCAAAGCACCGGTAATGGGCTGGAAGATCCCCCACACTAGGTTCTGAAGTGCCATGGCGAAGGCGAAAATCTCGCGGCCCCATCCGAATTCCATACTCATCGGCGAAAGAAACAGACCGAAGCCATGACGAGTGCCTAATGACAAGAAAAGAATCAATGCAGCACCTAGCAGCACCCAGAAACTCCTACGCCATGCAGTAATCATTGTGAAAGTGTCCTAGTGTTGTTTATTCAGTAGAGTTAGTTTGGGCTCACCGAGCATGGAATAACCTCACAGCCAATCAACGGATAGAAGCGGCAGCATAGTTGGTTAAGAATTTTATTTGTCTCCCACGCACGAACTACTGTTAGCTGTTCAAGATGAATATTTGTCCTTACAAGGCCAGTCGGGATTCTGGCTGACGAACTTCAAGCCGCAGTCTTGCTATGCCTGTAAGTGCAGTGCTCAATTCGGCAATGTACAGATCTAGTTATCACCTGACACCGGCCTCAAACCGGTGTCTTGTTTACGCTACTTTAGAGCGCACTTCCTTCGGTATCAATTTCAGACCCTTTTTGAACATGCTGTAGGGGGTCTGACCCTCCATCATCCTGCCCTGATGTGGTCGCTGTGCGTATTCCGGTGAAGTTGAACAGTGATTCCGGAATCTGTGAACACCATTTCCGGAAAGTATGCGGACAGGGATTCTTCGAGCAGAAGCTGAGCTTTGAGGGGAGGCATCTTTTCGACTCACTGAACAAGCCAGCAGCCAAGCGCAGCGCGGCAGTTGTGGATCCAAGACGTTGGAACAGGACGGTTCATCTGACATCAGAGTACGTGCACTGAGGTGTCCGGAATCGGTGTACACGCAAGCCGGAATCAGCGTTCATTTTAAACCGGAATAGGTGTTCATTTTCGACCGGAATATGCACGCTGGTTGTTGTAGTGATCCAGATAGCTATCCAGGTCTGTCTGCATCTGCTCCACCGACTCATACCAGGTTGTCCTCCCTTTGATACGGAAGTGTTCATCCAACAAGGTTCGATGCAGCCGTTCGATAAAGCCGTTGCTCTGCGGCCTGCGTACCTTGGTGGTCCGGTGCTCAATCCCCTCCAGTTGCAGGAACATCTCGTAGGGATGATGGTCAGGGCGCCCGCAGAACTCGCGCCCATTGTCCGACAGGATGGTATAGACCCGTGCCTCATGAGCCTCGAAGAACGGCAGCACCGTTTCGTTGAGTACATAGACCGAAGTCACCGGCAGCTTGCTGGTGTAGAGTCGTCCCCAGGCGTGGCGGCTGTAGCAGTCCAGCACGGTTTGCAGATACACCTTGCCTACCCCCTTGAGTGCACCGACGAAGAAGGTATCGACCGCCACCAGTTCCCCGGTGTAGTGGACCTCTATCTGGCGTTCGCGGAACTCGGGACTGAAGCGCTCGAGCAGGCGAATTTGCTCGTCATTGAGCTCAATGGTCTGTTCCCTATGGGTTTTCTCGAGGCGCAACAAACGGTCATGTTTGGAGAGCAAGTCATGACGTTGCCACACGCCACGCACACCGCCCGCACTGACGTTGATGCCTTGCAGAGCCAGTTCTTGCGCGACCCGCAGCGGGCCATGGGTTGGTCTGGTGAGAGAGTAATCGAGGATGGCCTGTTCAATCTCGGGAGCGACCCGGTTGGGATGCGCCCCTTTACAGCCGGGTAGTTTGTCGAGCAAGCCCTCGGCGCCATAGGTCTGATAGTTACGGCGAATTTCGTAGAACTGCTGACGGCTGTAGCCGATAAGCTTGCAGGCTTTGCTGACGTTATTGAGCTATTTGGCGAGCTCTAGCAGGCTGAGTTTACGACGTGCTACTTTCTCGTTGGTGGTCATACGGTGACTCCGGATAACACGGTAGGGGTACCGTTTTGTTATCCGGTTTGAAGCCGTATGACCACTCCCTTTTGTGGGCAACTGTCAGGTGAATACCATCTCCATACACACTAGCCTTTCCTCACAGAGTGAACATCTTCAGGTGATAGAACCTTTACTCGTGTATACGTGAACTTTATCATTAGGTACATCTTACTTTAAGGTTGCTATTTAACTTAGTAATTTCACTTAGCTTAAGTATTACTGTTTGGAGAGGACAGATGGCAAGGAAAAGGCGGACATCAAAGAAACTTGGAGATTTTTATCTCATTATACTTGCCATCGTTATCTTTATTACTATCAAGATGATTGAAGCTATCAAAGCGGTTCCTTGGCAATTTTGGGTGGGTGCATTCTGCGTTGCATTTCTTTTTTTCACATACCGTTACAAAAAAACCACCGACAAAGCAGAAAAGCCAACAGTTACAGCCACACCTCATCCAACTAAGCACACTTCACCAGTGCATAGAGAGCCGCCGAGGGCAGCTTTCGCGCCATCACCGGCACCCAGTCATTCGAATGCTATAGCCAACGCGGATACAAAGATGCAACCAGAGGCGTTACCCCACCAGCAACCGAATCCAGACACTGAAGATCTCATTAAGGTATCGGCCACTGACCTCATGATTTCTGGAGTATCAACCCCTTTTGAGCCCACGACCTTGGATGCAAACTATTTTGCCAACACAAAGCCAGATCCAGCTATTGATGCGCCGCCAGCCTACCTTGATTTTGATGACAATGTTTTTACTGTTTTGTCCCTGACAAATAACGATACGGAACTACCCGCGCCCGAGTTCAGCATATCTTTTTCATTCGGAGAACACAGCCCATCCGTTGTGCCTTCTGAGCAAAATGTACTCTTCACCCCTTCTGAGCTAATGCCTGCGGGACCCAGCATGGTTGGCCGCTGGATGTCCCCAGGTGAAGATATCACTCTTGCCGGTCTCAAAATTAGTGGCGGCATGTTCTATGTCGGTAGCACAAGGCTGGACGGAGGACTCTTTGAGGAGCCATCCCTCATCGATCCACAAGCTCTTGTCACCATCAAAGATGCGCCCTCAGATCTTCATTTGCATGGATACTATCCGAGCTATAAAAATCTCACTGCCGATGCCAAGAAAAGATATTTGCAATGGATGGCGAATGGGCGCAAAGACCCAGACGTCGCAATTGGGTTTGTTTTCATTTTTTTCTATGGACTTGAGCGCCGTTATTTTATTGATGCCAAGAGAGATGAATTAGCCAAAAGAGAGATGCCATATATTCTCTCCGAAGTAGCCAGATTGGTAAGCATCTATTCGGCGCACCCCTCTTTTGCAAGATACGCCACCAATTTTCTCGAATATGGGATGGCGAAGAACATCAGCAAAGAATATTACCTTTTCCCCGCTCAAGAGGCCGACCTGCTCAGCTACCACGTCCCAATTTCGTTGAAAATCTGCCTCGGGCAGCTGGTTAGAGACGGTAAGCCGGTTCCTGCCGATTGGGCTTTGCTCTGGGCGACCTGTAACGCAACAATCTCCTTACGGACCCCTGCACAGCGCTGCTTTGATATCTTCAAGGTTATGTTCATCGACACCTATAAACGCGAGTATGGCGATGGCATCAAACTGAAAGAGCTCAAATCTCGTGTCGAGGTTTCCTATGCACCGTCTTCTTATGCCGTCAGCCAATTCATTGAACGCTGCGTCACCAATCTATCTGATGTCTCCTTCTCACAGCCATACATCAAAAAGCTGAGTAAGGTTGTTGACCTTTGCACCTCCTTACTTGAACCATATAGCCGGTATCTAGGGAGAAATATTGGGTCAGAAAACACCCTGGAAGCGTTGCTTCATCTGCCATATCAGTATTGGCCAATGGCCATGAAGCAACCTTTCGTGTCGCTGGGAGAGGTTGTTGGTGTTGATGCAATGCTCCTGCCTTGGTCTGACCTTGCAGCGCGTATCAACATCAACAGCACAGGAGGCCTCAATAAAGCGCAGTATGAAGGCTTGGCTAACATCTTAGCTCGCCATCATATGAGCATTGAGCCCAACCCAGAGAGAAGCAATAAGCGCCCGAAGGGAGAAGAACCTGTTGTCATCTATCCGATAAATCCGCAAGAGACACTAAACAAAAATCAGAGCAGTGTGGATACTGTGTCCGCATTTGTAGATCTGGCCTGTGTTGTCCTGAATACCGACGAAGATAAATCGGAAGTCACGATCGCTTTCCTCAAGGAGCAGATCGGTTCAATGACCTTCCTGACCCACTCTCAATCAGTTCGACTGGTCGCAAAAGCGCTGCTGGGCACTCAAGCCTCACCTACCCTGTCGATCGTAAAGAAAACCATCGATGGCCTCGATGATGAGCAAAAGGCTTTAGTCGGCAAGCTGCTCGTCGCCTTTGTGAAAGCTGACAACTCGATCACCCCAGCCAAAGTGAAGGTACTGGAGCAGCTGTATAAGCTGATCTCTTTGGATGTGAAACAGGTCTACTCAGACCTCCATTCAAATGAGGCCAGGATCGTATCAACGAGCAAATCTGGCAGCGTGACCAAGGCTACTGGCAGTGCCTCCAGTTTGGATATGGCTCGGGTGGCACAGCTCAAACAAGAGACCTCTCAAGTCACTGCAATGCTCGCATCCGTGTTTACAGAGAATGATGGTGAACATGATGATATCCACCAGCCACAACAGGCCAAGACCGAAGCGTCATCAGATCAAGCGGACGAGCCGACAACCCTTGGGGACACTCGTTCTCTATTTGGCCTTGATGATGACCTAAGTCAATTCCTCAGGGCTCTGCTTGCCCGTCCGGAATGGGCTCGTGATGATTTGTCTGCACTTGCCAACACCATGGGCCTGATGCTCGATGGTGCACTTGAACAAATTAACGAAGTCATGCTCGATCACTTTGATGAAATGCTGATCGAGGGTGATGACACCATTGAATTGAACACTGACCTTCTGGAGCAAATTCCTCATGAGTAAAATCAGGCCAAAAGAGCGTGACGCCGTCATTCAATCCTTAAGAGCGGGTGTCGTGCCCAAGGTGGGTCAGCATCTCATCCAAGTTGGCCGCAAAAACGAAATTGACGCCTTCATGGCAGACATCAATCGCGTTGCCGATACAGGTTCATCATTCAGGATCGTTGTCGGGGAGTATGGTGCCGGTAAAACCTTCCTTCTCAACCTTGTGCGAGCAATCGCGCTTGAGAAGCAGCTTGTTACCGTTCACGCCGATCTCAATCCCGATCGCCGACTGCATGCCAGCGGCGGCCAAGCGCGGTCCCTCTATTCTGAGCTCGCCAAGAATATGTCCACCCGCACGAAACCTGATGGCGGTGCACTTGCTGGTGTAGTGGAGAAGTTCATCGCTCAAGCGAAAAATGAAGCCAAGGCGAATGGCTCACAACCTGAAGCGGTCATCCGGAAGAAGCTGGAAGATCTCGCCGAGATGGTCAATGGCTATGACTTTGCCGAGGTGATCGCCGCCTACTGCAAAGGGTTCGAAGATGGCAATGACCAGCTGAAGCATGATGCCATCAGATGGCTTCGGGGCGAATTCTCAACCAAGACCGATGCCCGCATGGCGCTGGGTGTCCGGACCATCGTTGATGATGCCACCATGTATGATCAGCTCAAGCTGATGGCCCGTTTCGTTCAGCTGGCAGGCTATTCAGGCTTGCTGGTATGCCTTGATGAGATGGTGAACCTTTATAAGCTTGCCAACACCCAAGCTCGCAACTCCAACTACGAACAAATCCTGCGGATCCTCAATGACTCCTTGCAAGGGACGTCGGTCGGGCTCGGGTTCATCCTTGGCGGCACTCCCGAGTTTTTGATGGACACCCGACGCGGCCTCTTCAGCTATTCAGCCCTGCAATCCCGTTTGGCCGAGAACAGCTTTGCTCAGGATGGGCTGGTGGATTACTCAGGGCCAGTACTGCGCCTCTCAAGCCTGACCCCTGAGGATTTCTACGTTCTCCTTGAGAAGTTGCGGCATGTCTATGCCTGTGGTGATGAAACCCGTTACACATTGCCAGACGAAGCGTTACCGGCATTTATGGCCCATTGTGAGAGCCGGTTGGGGGAAAGCTATTTCAGAACCCCCAGAACGACGATCACCGCCTTTGTGAACCTGCTGGCCGTCCTGGAGCAGAACCCTGATGCAAACTGGAAAGAGCTCATTGGCTTTACTGACATCAAATCTGATCAGGGAGCGGAGTTAGAACTGGCAGTGGAGCCCGATGATGAATTCACCTCGTTCCAGCTCTGACTCCCGACATTTTGAACGGCTGGATGAGCGGATCCGGCGCTGGGTGTGGCAAAAGGGGTGGACCTCTCTTCGTGATGCGCAAGAGCGGGCGATACCGGCCTTATTGGGGGCAGATACAGACGTGATCATCGCTGCTGCCACCGCTGCGGGTAAAACTGAAGCGGCCTTCTTGCCGATATTCACGGTGCTACTGAACAGCCCCGAGCCCGCTACGGTTCTATACATCAGTCCTCTCAAAGCGCTGATCAATGATCAATGGGGACGGCTCAACGAGCTCTGTGACTCATTAGAGATCCCCGTTACTGGCTGGCATGGTGATATCACCTACAGCAAGAAGCAGAAATTCTTGAAGCACCCCAACGGGGTGTTGTTGATCACCCCTGAATCCCTGGAAGCCCTCTTTGTTAATCGGGGGCCATCCATCCCAGGGATGATGGCTAACATCAAGTACATCGTGATTGATGAGCTGCATGCCTTCATCGGCTTTGAGCGAGGAAAACAGATCCAATCCCTGATGCATCGTGTTGAGCTGGCCATCGGTCGTCAGGTCCCCCGCGTTGGGCTCTCTGCTACTCTCGGGGATATGTCGCTCGCGGCAAAATTCTTGCGCCCTTCCCTACCTGATAGCGTCCAGCTCATCGAGTCAAAGGATGGGGGCCAGGAGCTAAAGGTCCTCATCAAAGGCTATATCGAAGGTAAAACGGAACCAGACGAAGAACGAGATGAAGACGACCCGACTTCTCCCTATGTGGCCATCGGCAACGACTTGTATCGAGCACTGAGGGGATCAAACAACCTGGTGTTTCCCAACTCCAGATCGAACGTTGAAAAGTACACAGACCGTTTACGTCGTCTTTGTGAACAAGACAGGGTCCCAAACCAGTTTTGGGCGCACCACGGGAGTTTGTCGAAAACATATCGTGAAGAAACCGAACAAGCATTGAAGTCGGGTGACGTGCCAGCGACAGCGATTTGCACCAGTACGTTGGAGCTCGGGATCGACATTGGCTCCGTTAAAAGCATTTGCCAGATCGGTCGCCCCCCTGCCGTATCTTCATTGCGGCAACGTCTGGGTAGATCCGGACGCCGTAAGGGAGAATCCGCCATTCTTCGCGGCTACATCATCGAGCGTGAGCTCTCCCCCAAGACAAGCATCTCGGATTCATTACGTGAGGACCTGATCCAGACTATCGCTATGGTCAGGCTACTGATCAGCGGTTGGTTTGAGCCTCCGCTTGCTGGTGGCTTGCACGCCTCAACTCTGGTTCAACAGATCCTTTCTGTTATCAGTGAGCGCGGCGGCATCATGGCCAGAGACCTTTGGCATAGCCTGCTCTCCCCTGGTGCACCTTTTGAGGGGTTCACACCTGATGACTTCATCGGGCTTCTCAAGCAGATGGGCAGCTTGAAATTGATACAACAGGACTCATCAGGTTTGCTGCTGCATGGGGAGGTTGGCGAAAAACTCGTGAACAATCACGAATTCTTCGCATCATTTGTCAGTGATGAAGAATACAGGCTGATCTGCGCCTCTACTCAGGTTGGTTTGCTCCCAATCAGCAGGCCACTGATCACCGGCCAAAAGATCATTTTTGCCGGTCGCCGCTGGCAAGTTCTCGAAGTGAATGAAGAAAAGAAATTTATACTGGTGGCCCCCTCAAAAGGAGGGACTCCTCCTGTCTTTGATAACTGCTTGGCCACTGTTAACGAAAGAGTCAGGGGTGAAATGCGCAATGTGCTTACTGGTGGCTTTGACGTTCCATTTCTTGATGCCAAAGCAAAAGAGCTACTGGCCGAAGCAAGAGAAAACTTTAAACGCTATGATCTTGACTCGACTACATTGATTGAAGTGGACAGTAATGCCGTGCTGCTATTCCCGTGGTCCAGTGATATTGCACATGATGCGTTTGTTCTGTTGATGCAAAAAAATGATATTGATGCTGTTAATGAAGGCGTTTACATCTTAATTAATTGCACCAAAGAAAAAATGCTGAATGTTATGGCCAGCATTAATGACTCACATATACTATCGACAGATCTACTGGACGGAGTCCAAAACTTAAATAGAGAAAAGTGGGATTGGGCACTTCCTGATAGGCTTTTGCGTAAATCATTCTCCTCACTTCGGTTAGATCTGGAAGGTGCATTAGGAATCTGTAAAAAAGTCATACTCATGTATGGAAAATAATCTATCATGTTTTAAACAATACGGACATATATTACTGAAATAGTGTACAAAACTCCGACTAGACAGATAGCTGGAACACATGCACCACGACTAGTGGTGCAATATAGGCCCACTTACCTTTGCTACTGAGCTGGCTAGCTGACAGAATACACCTATATAATAACTATGGCCTTTCCTCGCTCTGCGAGAATTATGAGCGAACCAGGGTTAATCAGATACTTGTTGTATTGATGCCAGTTAATGATGGCGTTAAGCGACGTGTCCACGATGCAGACTTGAAAAGGATAGTGGTGATCAAATCACCGAGTCCTCAGTTAGTGCCATTCAGGCTGTATTGAATTGGGTAATAATGCCCATTTAATCTATAAAATCAAGTTGTCTTTTCATATTTTCCACACATATATTCGTCAACCCTTTGTTGATAACTCTCACTCCATATAGCATCCCTCTCACGCTCACTATCTGTAATTTTCCCACCAGGCAAGTCAAATGTGATTCTCAGACATCCATACCACCGTCTCAAACTCATATATAACTCAATTTCCTCAGGTTCAGAATACGCAGAAACTCCATTTTTCTCATATGAACTTTCCATTTTCTGGTTAACCCAGTCGATAACAGGATCTAATATTTCTTCTAACCTGCCAGCATCCTTACACCGGTCTAACCATGCATAAATTTCGTCCGTATTATTAGGGTATTCCAGGGCATGCCCCGTCTGATACGTTTCACTGATAATTCCAGTAAACTCACCATATCGACAGCCAGTGATATAATCTATATGAGAACCATAAAATTCAAACGTAGATTTAGAATCTCTAATTACTGGCCTGCCACCATAAATCCCTCGACTCGCATTTTTTGCAAATGCATTCCGTATTAGACGCTGCTGCTTGTCAGCCCATAACCTGAAATCAACAACCTCATTTTCACTCAAACTGTCAATACGACTAAAATCAGAATTTATATCTACTGTGGCCACAACCATGCTAGATATAGACCTCTCCCCTCCAACATCATTTTTTTTAGATATACTTTTTGAAAAAATCACTTTTATACTATCACCACACTGTCTCAATTTTGCCGTTGTCATGATAAACCTTTGTTGTTGTAATTATAACAGTTAATATCATTTATAATTATGATAGCTCAATGAGAAATTTTCACAAGAAAAAAACATACATTTCTCTTGTATAATATAAATTTTATCATTGTCATCTTATCTTAATATTTTCATCTAACATGACATGCTCAAGATTATTTGGATTGAGTCGCCATTGCAATCCACGATCTAAATCTTTTTTTATTTCAAGATAATCTCTAGACTCTATCAGGTTATGGTCAACCGTCTTTTTATTATTATCAATCAGTGATACTGATTGCCACTCATTATCGATTGGTTGTTGATCCCCCTCAACAATACATAGCTGCATCATAGGAGAACAACCAAAGATCGCATGAATTATCTTCTTTATCATTTCAATAAATGATTCTACTATAGCTGACATAATCGATGTATATTCAAGAGTCCCGCCGACTGCAACATTAACAAACTCTTTTTGACTTATAAAAAATCGATATGGTATACACACTCGATATTTATCTCCATTCGTATATACAGATAAGTCATGATGGTAGACCCCTTGTTTTTTAAGACCACGAACACACTGAACTCCTCGCGGTGTAATCATCATTGAAACAGAAATATCTAACTGTTTAGCTCCTCCTATCCCGAGGGCAATGTTATCTATTGATGTATAACTAATACCATATCGTTCGATAAGTCTGTTAAAACTGAATTTAGTTTTTTGTATAGCTGAGCCAGAATGCCAAACATTCCCATCTCGAGAAAATTTTATACCATCGGGGATTCCTGATTCATCTACTGTAGCCTGGACATATACCCCGCATCTAGCCAGTTTGACAACTAAATCAGTCATCGTTTTAGGTTTATTGTATAAAATCGTACTATTAAGCTTCCCTCTGATATAAGAAATATCATCGTTAGAATCATGCACCCTTAATAATGGAGTAACGCAGTCAAGTCCTAGTGCAACATTATCACGCTCTGGGACATAACTGATTTTCTCATGGGTCTGTAATGCCCGCCATGTAAACCTAGTTTTTTTTATACTACTGCCACTTAACCACTTATTACCATCAACTGAGTAGCGAATTCCATTGGGTAACCCATTCAGATCTTTGCATATCTGTGTAGCTACCCCAACATTCCTAAGCCTCATGACAAAATCAGACATTGTTGAAGGTTTACTTGTCTTATATATAATCTTTAGCTTTCTTCGAATTGTTTCAGCATGATCCTCAAATTTGTGTTTTTGGCTGATTCTCAACAGCACCGGTTCTGTTTTAGAATCCTTGTTGAAACTTTTATCAGCATCTATATTGATGCTTAGGCCAAATTCTCGCTCTATAATTCGAGCCGCCCTCATTGCCATATGATAATCATTATGTTGGTTAATGCTGCGACCGTTAGATAAAATGCTGGATGAAACAATATGCATATGTTGGCATTGAGAATCGTTATGGATGGCACCACACCAGACTACAGAGCAATCGTATCCTAGTTGTCGTAAAAGAATCTCTCCAGCATTCTGCCACTGCTGATCTGATAGAGTCTCCTGTGGAGCCAAACTAATAATATAGTGACAACAATGTGACTCATTTTTACCCCTGCATTGAGCCGAGCGTTCTAGAAACTCAGACTCTAATAAATCTATATTAACATTCACCACATCCCCAGTAATTACATATGGATCACGTTGAAATGTAGACCCGCTGATGAATCTGACATTTAACTTCCCCTGCTCATCATGCAGTTTATGCTCATGACTATCACCACGAAATACATAGTTCAGCCTAGCCCTAAAGGATTTTGTCTTTTTTTTAATTTTTGTTATCGTCATCAACTGCCAAGCCTCATAGTATTATTATTTTATCTTTTCTATCATTTGGTTGATCAGTTGCTGAGTAGATGACAAGGTAATGATTAGCTGTGAGTAATCCTTACCAATACTACTATTTATCAAAAATCCATTTATGTTTTTACCTAGTCGCCTTAATTCATACAATGCTTGGTCATCAATTTCACTAGGATTCTTAACTATGAAACGACCATCGTTAAGAAATCCGACAATCATTTTCCGCATGCAAGAGGAAAGATTAACTCTCTCATTACGCCCCTTAAATGCATTGTAAAAATGCTTAAACTGTTTTTCAGTTAGACCTATTTTAATAAAATGAGTCACTTTCTCATCTTGTTTTTTTGGTGGACGACCACCGCGACAGTTTGGTTTTTTTCTCGTATCTTTGCTTTCATTCATGGTAGCACCGTTGTTGTTATTGTTTTTATGCTGGAGTAACACTGCATTATCTGAAGAGAATTTTGACCGCGCAGAACCCATTGGGTTTGAGCACGTACATCCCCCATTAGCGCAGAACCCGCAGGGTTTGAGCTATGTGGGGCGGGCTTATTTGACCATGAAAACTCACGAAGTGATGTTTTGATGGTCAAATAATATAGCTCGCGTGTTCCTTCTCTCTCTACTTAATATTAAACCGTCTCAGGTAAAACAATCAACACTTAAAATAAATAAAGCATTGATTTTCATTGCGAGTGATAGTGCATTAATTAATTACTACATTAAGTAATGCCTGTAGTAATAATTCTATTCACTACTTATCACATATGAATTGCGAAAGTCGATTTAGTAATAATCTGGATTACTAACTCTGATTGACAAGCACGAGGCCATAAACAAACTGAATATGCTGGGCCCGCCTGTCAGAAGGCCCTGAATGTAGCTGTCACCTGGGGCTGGAGAAGTCATTACTGGATCGCTGATTTGGGCATAGATGGTCGCCCCCAGTTTGCCAAGCTAATATGCTGTGGTGGTTTACGGGTCATCAGTTGCAGCCATAGATCCGGACTTTTCTGAGGTGATGAAACACCTCTGTCCCTGATGGAATGTGCTGATGGAGGCCTCTATCAACAACGCGCTCTCTCAAGAGCCTTGCCTAAACCGGGTTTTCCCCATCACGGTCTGACCTGTCCTGCCATCACTTCATACTTGCCTGAGCAATCGGTGGTGTTTTTTCTGTCTCACTGGCTCAGAAGCTTAAATGCTCATCACTGGCGCACAGTACTCCTGGTCTTTGGCCAAGAGCGCCCACACAATCCGTGCATTCTTGTTGGCCAATGCTACCGAGGCAATGTTGTTATTCCGGCGCTCCAATAGCCGACTGGCCCAGCCCGATACAGTATCCTGTTTACGTTTGACTGACTGCAACACCGCCCTGGCGCCATGGATAAGCAAAGTCCGCAAATAGGTATCGCCTCGTTTGCTGATCCCTAGCAGTACTTGCTTACCACCACTGGAATGCTGGCGTGGCACCAAGCCAAGCCAGGCCGCAAGTTGTCTGCCATTCTCGAAATTGTTGGCGTTGCCGATAGTCGCAATCAACGCACTGGCAGTGATAGGGCCGATGCCAGGGATCTTACCGATACGCTGGCATAGCGCATTTTGCTGATGGCACTGCTCAATCTGCTTGTCGAGCGTAGCCACAACATCAAACAAGTACTCCATATGTTTCTGTAACAAACTCAATTGCACGCGAAACAGGCTGGGTAACGAATTATCGGCATCCTCCAGAATCTCCGGTAACCGTTGCTGTAGTTGATGGATCCCTCGGGGCACGATGATGCCAAATTCAGCCAATAGACCCCGGATTTGATTGGCTTGTGCAGTCCGCTGCTTGATGAATCCCTGACGGCTCCGATGAAGTGCCAGCACTGCTTGCTGTTCAGGGGTCTTGATAGGCACGAACCGCATGTTGGGTCGAGTGACGGCTTCGCAGATTGCTTCTGCATCAGCAGCATCATGTTTGTTGGTTTTGACATAGGGTTTGACGAACTGGGGAGCCATCAGTTTGACGCGATGACCCAATGCGCTCAGCTTGTTGGCCCAAAAGTGGGCAGAGGCACAGGCCTCCATGCCGATCAAACAGGGTGGGATATTGGCAAAAAAGGAGGTCATTTGTGAACGCTTGAGTTGCTTGTTGAACAACCGCTTACCGTGCTCGCCCACCCCGTGAACCTGGAATACCTCTTTTGCCAAATCTATGCCGATTGTCGTAGCCTTCATGGTGGTCGCCTCTCTCATCAGTGGGAACGTACATTCGCCACTTTGGCACTTCAGATGCCGTTTTGGGTAGGGGCGACCATCCCATTAACAACGCCCTCCATCGCCATATCTGAACTAGTAGCGACCCTAGAGGGCTGAACTATTGAGGATGTTCCGAATCGTGGTATCAGGAAACAACGCTAGGATCATCAGCAAGCTGCGATTCATTTTGCCGGTCGCAATCAACGGCAGTACTGGACTGCTTGATGTAGGTCTCCCGCACATGCTGGCGGCCGAAGATGGCTTGAAGACTTAGAGGCAGAACTCGTAACCGAGGCCCCTGTCGTTGATGAGCGCATCATCTTCATCTCTCAGGAAAAGACACAAAATATCGTGTATTGAAACCTAATATGGCAGGTCAAAAAATACACACATCACTTCTTCCTCTTTCCTGCTCATCAGGTATAATCCGCCATCTTTTTTTGCATCAGTGACCAGCGACCCCCTATGACTGTCAACCGTTTTGACCCCAGCTCAGACAGCCTGACGCCTGCAACCACGCAGGCTCAGCCATTGGACAACCAACCTGTCCAACAAGCGACTTCCAGCATTATTAGGTCTCATCCCCCAAGGATTGGTTTTGTGAGCTTGGGATGCCCCAAAAACCTGGTCGATTCCGAACGCATCCTGACCCAGCTGCGTACCGAAGGGTACGACGTGGTGCCCAGCTATGACGATGCGGAGCTGGTGGTGGTCAACACCTGCGGCTTCATCGACAGCGCGGTGCAGGAGTCCCTGGAAGCCATCGGCGAGGCCCTGGCCGAGAACGGCAAGGTGATCGTCACTGGCTGCCTGGGTGCCAAAGAGAACCAGATCCGCGAGATCCACCCCAAGGTGCTCGAGATCACCGGTCCGCACGCCTATGAAGAGGTGCTGGGCCACGTCCACAAATACGTGGAAAAACCCACCCACAACCCCTTCACCAGCCTGGTGCCGGCCCACGGCGTCAAGCTGACCCCGCGCCACTACGCCTATCTCAAGATTTCCGAAGGCTGCAACCACCGCTGCACCTTCTGCATCATCCCCTCCATGCGCGGGGATCTGGTGAGCCGCCCCATCGGCGAGGTACTGGCCGAGGCCAAGCGCCTGAAAGAGGCCGGCGTGAAGGAGATCCTGGTGATCTCCCAGGACACCTCCGCCTACGGCGTGGACGTCAAGCACCGCACCGGTTTCTACGACGGCATGCCGGTCAAGACCAGCATGGTGGCCCTGTGCGAAGAGCTGGCCAAGCTCGGCATGTGGGTGCGCCTGCACTACGTCTACCCGTACCCGCACGTGGATGACGTCATCCCCCTGATGCGCGACGGCAAGATCCTCCCCTACCTCGACATCCCGCTGCAGCACGCCAGCCCGCGCATCCTCAAATTGATGAAGCGCCCCGGCTCCGTCGAGCGCACCCTGGAGCGCATCCAGAAGTGGCGCGAGATCTGCCCCGAGATCACCCTGCGCTCCACCTTCATCGTCGGCTTCCCCGGCGAGACCGAAGAAGAGTTCCAGATGCTGCTGGACTTCATCGACAAGGCGGAACTGGACAGGGTTGGCTGCTTCAAATACAGCCCGGTCGAGGGTGCCAAGGCCAACGAGCTGCCGGATCCGGTGCCGGCCGAGGTGCAGGAAGAACGCTTCCAGCGCTTCATGGAGCTGCAACAGCAGGTCTCCATCCGCAAGCTGGCCCGTAAAGTGGGCAAAGAGATGCTGGTGCTGATCGACGAGGTGGACGAAGAGGGTGCCACCGGCCGCTCCGCCGCCGATGCCCCCGAGATCGACGGCCTGGTCTACCTGAACGGTGAGACCGGCCTCAAGCCCGGCGACATGGTCAAGGTCCGCATCGACGAAGCGGACGAGTACGACCTCTGGGCCAGCCTGGTGTAATAATCACGCCACTCCCCCTCAAAGCCAGTCGGTCTCACCGACTGGCTTTTTTAATGTCCGCCGCCCGTCAGGCTCTTGCATGCCCCCCTGTCATCCCCTGTCCCGCCCCTCATCACCGATCTCCCTCCCCTCCCTCTTTTCGCACGCGCCCGTGAACCAGCGCACACTTCTCTCCTGCCACATGAGCCGCTTGTTTCCTGCGCAAAAATAAGCCGTGTCAACGGGGAAAAAACGAGCACGATCCAGCTCACATTATCGTTGTCACAGGGAGTGGGAAGGTGACTTTTTACTTTGTGAGAATTAATGCAACTTTATAATTTAAAAGGATTTAAAATGCATTTTGACGATAATGACGTGCGCCGTGCAATTTTTACGATATCGACGAAATGAAGAGTTGTTGTTTTCCTGTTAATTCTGCTTTTCTAAGGGCGTTGGACGACACAACTACAAGGGTGCAAAACCTGACCAACAGCGAGGGCCGGTATCCAAGCATGCGATGTCGGTGCTCCATTCCAAAACCATGGAAGACCAATAAGAAAGGAAAAAATATGCTTGCCAAAGTATCCAAAATCGCAACCTCAGTCATGCTGGGAACTCTGCTCGCCGGTGCCACCGGCACAGCCATGGCCGCCGACAACAAGACGGTGCTGACCCTGGTTGCCCAGCAGGAAACCGCATGGGTCAAGAACTTCAACCCCTTCCTGCAAGCGGGTCTGCTCCACACCACCCGTCACTTCATCTATGAGCCGCTGGTGATCTTCAACGATATGCAGGGTGGCAAACCCGTCTATCGTCTGGCTACCCACTACGCCTTCAGCGATGATCTGAAATCCGTCACCTTCGACCTGCGCGAAGGGGTCAAGTGGTCCGATGGTGAAGCCTTCACCGCCGACGACATCCTCTTCTCCTTCAACCTGGTAAAGGCCAACAAGGCGCTGGACGAGCGCTCCATCTGGACTCAGATCAAGGGTGTCGAGAAGCTGGGTGACCACAAGGTCAAATTCGACCTGGCCGAGATCAACACCAACGTGGTGAACGACCTGGTGCTGGTGCCCATCGTGCCGGAGCATCAGTGGAAGTCGGTGAAAGACCCGGTGGCCTTCACCAACGACAAGCCGGTCGGGACCGGTCCCTTCACCGAAGTGGACAACTTCTCCGCCCAGCTCTACACCCAGTGCCGCAACCCGCACTACTGGGACAACGCCAGCCTCTCCATCGACTGCCTGCGCATGCCGCAGATGGCCACCAACGACCAGGTACTGGCCGCCGTGATGAAGGGTGACGTGGACTGGTTCGGCTCCTTCGTGCCGGACATCGAGCGTCTCTACGTCGGCAACGATCCGAAGAACAACAAGTACTGGTTCCCCGCCTCCGGCACAGTGGCGTTCAACGTCAACTTCCAGAGCAAGAACCCGGGCAACCACGAAGCCTTCAACGACATCAACTTCCGCCGCGCCTTCTCCATGGCCATGGACCGCCAGTCCATGGTGGACATCGCGGGCTACGGCTACCCCACCGTCAACGAGTACCCGTCAGGGCTTGGCAAGGCATTCGCCTCCTGGGACAACCCGGACGTCGAGAAGAAGTACGGCAAGTACAACAAGTTCGACCTGGAAGGGGCCAAGGCCCTGCTGAAACAGGCGGGCTACAAGGACTGTGACGGCGACAAGTTCCTCGACACCCCGAGCTGCAAGAAGATCGAGTTCAAGGTGCTGGTACCAAACGGCTGGACCGACTGGGTCAACACCGTCCAGATCGGGGTCGAAGGCCTGCAGGCCCTGGGCTTGAACGCCAAGACCGCCACTCCGGAAGCCACCGTCTGGACCGAGTCCCTGATCACCGGTGACTTCGACGTCGCCCTGCAGGGTTACTTTGCCGGTGCCAACCCGCACAAGTACTTCGAGACCGCCTTCCACTCCCGCAACATGGGTGAGCGCGGCAACCGCTTCGCGGCGCCCCGCTACAAGGATCCCGAGCTCGACAAGCTGATCGACGACTTCACCCAGACCGCCGATGCGGCCAAGCAGAAGGAGATCATGTTCGCCATCCAGGAGCGTGTCGGGGCCAACCAGACCATCATCCCGGTGTTCAACAACCCGACCTGGTACGAATACAGCACCAAGCGCTTCAATGGCTGGTTCAGTGCCGACAACCCGGTCGCCAAGCCGCAGGTACACCCGGACACTCCGGAGCGTCTGCTGCACGTGCTGTCACTCAAGCCAAACAGCTAATCACCCCGGCCCCCTGCGGGGGGCCCTCTTCCCCGCCATGTCTTCCATCCCCCGCACCTGCCGGGGTTGGGGGAGCTTTGCCCGGCGCGGGGCAGGCTTGCAGTAAAAGGTATCACCATGGGATTTATACTTAGACGCTTCTCCTTCTATCTGGTCGCCTTCCTGGTGGCCGCCACCATCAACTTCCTGCTACCCAGAGCCATGCCGGGGGACCCCGTCTCCGTCATGTTTGCCCGGGCCGGCGCCATGATGGAACCCGCCGCACTGGAAGCCCTCAAAGCCACCTTCGGTTTCGTGGACGGCCCCATCGGCACCCAGTTTCTCACCTATGTGAAGAGCGTCTTCACCTGGGATCTCGGCACCTCGGTGCGCTACTACCCCCAACCGGTTGCCGACGTCCTCGGCCGCGCCATCGGCTGGACCCTGTTCCTGGTGGGCACCTCCACCATTCTGAGCTTCTCCATCGGCTCCATCGTCGGCATCTTCGCCGCCTGGTACCGGGGCGGACGCATGGACAGCATCCTCTCCCCGCTCACCCTGGTGATGCAGGCCATCCCCCCCGTGGTGGTCTCCCTGCTCGCCCTCTTCCTGTTCGGAGTGAGCCTCGGCTGGCTGCCCATCGGCTACGCCTACAGCCCCGAGATCCCCGCCGATTTTGGCTGGGAGCACATCAAGAGCATCCTGCTGCACGCCATCATGCCGGTGGGCACACTGGCCGCCGTGCAGGTAGGAGGCTTTCTCATCACCATGCGCAACAACATGATCAACCTCCTGGGCGAGGACTACATCACCATGGCCAAGGCCAAGGGGCTCTCCAGCAACCGGGTGATCTTCAACTACGGCGCCCGCAACGCCGTGCTGCCCAGCGTCACCGCCCTCTCCATGGCGCTCGGTTTTGTCATCGGCGGATCCCTCATCACCGAGGTGATCTTCAACTACCCCGGCCTGGGACTGACCCTCTATCAGGGCATCCTGGCCCGTGACTACCCCCTCATCCAGGGGCAACTGCTCATCATGACCATCACCATGCTCAGCTTCAATTTCCTGGCGGACGTGCTCTACGTCTTCCTGGATCCCCGTCTGCGTACAGGAGGCAAATAAGATGCGTATGCCGACTATCTTGAAAATCCTGCTGGGCAACAAGAAGGCCGCCTTCGGCCTCGCCATCGTGGTCACCTTCGTGCTGATGGCCCTGTTCGCCCCGCTGCTCGCCAGCAACGAACCCACCAAGCGGGTCGCCCGCCCCCACCAGCCCCCCAGCGTGGAGCTGGTGATGGGTTCCAACCGCATGGGCCACGATCTCTGGGCCCAGTTCACCAACGGCGCCCGCATCTCCCTGATGGTGGGCTTCGGGGCAGGCCTGCTGGTGTGCGCCCTGGCCATCACGGTGGGCATCACCGCCGGCTACTTCGGCGGCGTGGTGGACGAGTGCCTCACCTTCCTGATGAACGTGGTGCTGGTGATCCCGAACCTCCCCCTGTTGCTGGTGCTGGCAAGCTTCATCGGAGAGGCCTCCCCCATGGTGATCGCCCTCATCATAGGGTTGACCTCCTGGGCCTATGGCGCCCGGGTCATCCGCGCCCAGACCCTGGCCCTGCGGGAGAAAGAGTTCGTCATCGCCGCCGAGGTGCTGGGTGAGCCGGCCTGGCGCATCATCCTGGTGGAGATACTGCCGAACCTCATCTCCATCATCGGGGTGAGCTTCATCGGGTCCATCATCTACGCCATCGTCACCGAGGCGACCCTGGAGTTCCTGGGCCTTGGCGACCCCACCGTCGTGAGCTGGGGCATCATGCTCTACAACGCCCAGACCTCGAGCGCCATCCTAGTGGGCGCCTGGTGGGAGATCCTGGCCCCCTGCTTCGCCATCGCCACCCTGGGGGCGGGCCTCGCCATGCTCAACTTCGCCATCGACGAAATCGCCAACCCGCAGCTTCGTTCCCACAAGGGCCTGCGTCGCTGGAAGCAGCTTGCCACTCCCATCACTGCTCAGGAGAAGACAGCATGAAGCCGCAACAACCCCTGCTGTCGGTGCGCCAGCTCTGCGTCGACTACATCACCGAGAGCGGCGACGTGCGCGCCGTCAATTCGGTCAGTTTTGACATCATGCCGGGTGAGGTGTTCGGCCTCGCCGGCGAGTCCGGCTGCGGCAAGTCCACGGTCGCCTTCTCGGTGGCGCGCCTGCACAAGCCGCCCGCCTACATCAGCGGCGGCGAGATCCTGTTCAAGGGAGAGAACATCCTCGCCTTCGACGACGAGCGACTGCGCAGCTACCGCTGGCGCCAGGCGAGCGTGGTGTTCCAGTCCGCCATGAATGCGCTCAACCCAGTGCTGCGCATGGAGGAGCAGTTCTGCGACGTGCTCTTGGCCCACAACCCTGGGCTGACCCGCTATGAAGCGATCAAGCGCGCCCAGGAGCTGCTGGAGATCGTCGACATCCACCCGAGCCGGCTCAAGGACTACCCGCACCAGTTCTCCGGCGGCATGCGCCAGCGGCTGGTGATCGCCATCGCCATGGCCCTCAACCCTGAGCTGCTCATCATGGACGAGCCCACCACGGCACTCGATGTGGTGGTGCAGCGGGAGATCCTGCAGAAGGTCTATGCCCTGAAAGAGAAGTTCAACTTCTCCATCCTCTTCATCACCCACGACCTCTCACTCATGGTCGAGTTCTGCGATCGCATCGGCATCATGTACGCGGGAGAGCTGGTGGAGGTGGCGCCGGCCAAGGCGATCCTGACCGCGCCCCTGCACCCCTATACCCGGGGCCTTGGCAACTCCTTCCCCCCCCTGCACGGGCCCAAGACCGTGCTGGAGGGGATCCCTGGCAGCCCACTCAATCTGCTGGAGGTGCCGGTGGGCTGCCGCTTCCAGGCACGCTGCGCCAAGGTGCACGCGCGCTGCCGCCAGGAATATACCCGGCTGGCCGAGATCCGGCCCGGCCAACAAGCTGCCTGCCACCTTCATGAGGCAGCAGAGGAACAACCGGATCTTCCGATCCATCTGGACAAGGCCGCTGGCTGTTAAGGATGTCTGTCATGCAAATCGCCCAAACCGACGCGCCCATCATCGAGGTCCAGCACCTTTACAAGGACTTCGCCGTCAACTCCAACGCCATCAAGAGCGGCAAGATGCGGGCGCTGTCCGACATCACCTTCAACCTGCACCGGGGCCGCGCCCTGGCAGTGGTGGGGGAATCCGGCTCCGGCAAGAGCACCATCGCCAAGATCATCGCCAAGATGTACAAGCTCTCCAACGGCCGCATCCTCTACCGTGGCCGGGACCTCGAGGAGTTCAACAAGGGCACCGCCCTGCTGGACTATCGCCAGAGCGTGCAGATGGTGTGGCAGGATCCGTTCGGTTCATTGAATCCGACCCACACCATCTACCACCACATCGCCCGCCCCCTGCTGCTGCACAGCAAGGTGAGCGACAAGCGGGATCTGCCCGACATGGTCTATGGCCTCCTTGAAAAGGTGGGGCTGACCCCCGCCAAGGCGACCGCGGCCAAGTACCCGCACCAGCTCTCCGGCGGCCAGCGCCAGCGGGTCAACATCGCCCGCAACCTGGCGGTGGAGGCGGAAGTGGTGCTGGCGGACGAACCCACCTCCATGCTCGACGTCTCCATTCGCATCGGCATCCTCAACCTGATGGAGCAGATGAAGAACGAGCTCGGGGTCTCCATGCTCTACATCACCCACGACATCGCCACCGCCCGCTACGTGGCGGAAGATCTGGCGGTGATGTACGTGGGTCACATGGTGGAGTGGGGGGAGGTGGACGAGATCCTGCACCACCCCCAGCACCCCTACACCCAGTTGCTCATCTCGGCGGTGCCGGATCCCGAGAAGAGCATCCACGCCGAGCTGGAGGGAGGCCGCAAGGGGGAAATCCCGCTCTGGACCCCGGAATCCCGTGGCTGCCCCTTTGCCGGGCGCTGCCATCAGGCCATGCCCCGCTGCAAGGAGAGCCTGCCCCCGGTGACCCGGCTCGCCGACAACCACTTCGTGCGCTGCTACCTACACGAACAGGGGTAAGCAGGCCCGCGGCCGGGCGCCGTCGCCCGGCCATGCCTCGCGTCGGGGCCGCAAGGCCCCGCAATGAGCCTCGCCCGCCAGGGGCGAGCCTTCGGAGTAAGACCTTGATGGAACTTTTGATCAACCAGGTGGGTTACGAATGTGACGGGGAGAAGAGCGCCCTGCTGCAGTGCGGCGCCGACCTCGATATCCGCGGCCACGTCAGGTTGCTGCGCCAGGAGGACGACCACCTTTTGCTGGAGACGCCGCTGGTGGCGGCGGGATGCGTCCCCGGCTGGCAGGGGCGCCACTACTGGCGGGCCGATTTCTCCGCCTTCACCGAGCCCGGCCACTACCGGCTGGAGGCCGTCGTGACCACAGGAGCACAGGAGCATCTGGTGCGCTCCCCCCCCTTTGCCATCGGCCGGGGGCTGCTGGCGCGCCGCTGCCTCTCCGATGTCATCCACTACTTCAAGGGACAACGCGCCAGCGGTACCTTCGACCGGGCGGACCGCAGGGCACGCCTCTTTGGCACCGATCAGCGCCGGGACGTACATGGCGGCTGGTTCGACGCCAGCGGCGACATGAGCAAGTACCTGAGTCACCTCTCCTACGCCAACTACCTCAATCCCCAGCAGACCCCCATGGTGGTCTGGTCCCTGCTCAAGTGCCGGGAACTCCTGGCGACACGTCGTGACATCGACGGGGTGAACCTGTGCAAACGGCTCAATGACGAGGGGTTGCACGGGGCGGATTTTCTCTGCCGGATGCAGGACGAGAGCGGCTTCTTCTACATGACCCTGTTCGACAAGTGGAGCAAGGATCCCGAGCAGCGGGAGCTATGCGCCTATTCGACCCAGCAGGGGATCAAGTCCGCCTGCTGGCAGGCAGGTTTTCGCCAGGGGGGCGGCATGACCATCGCCGCCCTGGCCCGCGCCGCCCGGGAACCGAGCGGCGGCGACCTTGACACAAGCCAGTACGCTGAAGCGGCCAGACGCGGCTACCTGCACCTGCGCGAGCACAACCTCGCCTACCTGGACGACGGGGTCGAGAACATCATCGACGACTACTGCGCCCTGCTGGCGGCTGTCGAGCTCACCAGAACGCTGGGCGCCGAGTGGCTCGCCGAGGCACGGGATCGGGCCGGCCGGCTGTGCGCCCGCCAGCGCGCCCACCCCGATCTCGGCCACCATTGGGCCGCCAACGACGATGGTTCTCGCCCCTACTACCACGCCGCCGAGGCGGGCCTGCCGGTGCTGGCGCTGCTGGAGTATCTCGCCATCGAGCCGGATCCGGCGCGCCAGTGGGCGGCTAGGACCGTCGCCGAGCAGGCCCTGGCCGCCGAGCTGGCCCTCGCGGCCCGGGCAGGCAATCCCTTCGCTCTCGCCCGCCAGTATGTGAAAGGGGTCGATGAGGCGCCCCGGGTGAGCTTTTTCATGCCCCACCACAACGAATCCGGTTACTGGTGGCAGGGGGAGAACGCCCGGCTGGCGTCGCTCGCCACCATGGCATTTGCTGCCGCACAGCACCTGCCCGGGCAGAGCGCACTGCTGCGCACCTTCGGCAAGCAGCAGCTCGACTGGATCCTGGGGAGAAACCCCTTCAACGCCTGCATGCTGGCGGGTCAGGGCATCAACAACCCGGAATACACCGCCGGCTACCCCAATGCGCAGGGGGGGATCTGCAACGGCATCACCGCCGGCTTCGATGACGAAAATGACGTGGCCTTTATTCCAGAGGCGTACAAGGATCGGCTGGATCAGAACTGGCGCTGGGGGGAGCAATGGATCCCGCACGCCGCCTGGTTCGCCCTGGCCATCACCTGGCAAAGCGCGCAGGGAGGCCCCCATGATTGAGTTCTGGGTCGGGGTGGACGGCGGCGGCACCCACACCCGGGCCCGCATTCGCAACAACGCAGGCAAGCTGCTCGGCGAGGGGCGCGCCGCCGGCTCCAATCTTGAGTTGGGTATCGCCCTCGCCCACGGCCATGTACTGGCTGCCATCGATCAGGCCCGCATCGACGCAGGGCTGCCCAGGGAGAGCGAACAGCGGATGGGAGTCGGGCTCGCACTCGCCTCCGCCGAGCTCGCCGACTGCTACCACGCCATGCTGACCATGCCCTTCCCGTTTGCGCGGGTGAAGCTCACCTCCGATGCCTTTGGTGCCTGCCTCGGCGCCTTCGACGGCCAGGAGGGGGCCATCCTGATCGCGGGCACCGGCTCGGCGGGGCTCATCTACCGGGAGGGACGCCTTCGCACTTGCTCGGGTCGCGGATTCCCCGTCTCGGATCTCGGCAGCGGCGCCTGGCTCGGGCTGCGCGCCATCCAGCAATCCCTGCTCTGCCACGACGGCATCCTGCCCCCCAGCACCCTGGCGGTGCGCCTGATGGATCACTTCAAGCGGGATCAGGCCGAGGTGGTGCGCTGGGCTGCGCGCGCCATCCCGGCCGACTATGGCCGCTTCGCCCCCTGGGTGTTCGATGCCGCGAGCGACGGGGACGAGCTCGCCACCGCCCTGCTGGATGAGACCTGTGCCCAGCTCGGCATGCTGCTGGAGGGCATGACCCAGCTCGGGGCAGACCGGATCGCCCTGCTGGGCGGCATTGGCACGCGCCTCGCCCCCCGTCTGGGCCACTTCCATCTGGTCGCCCCCAAGCGCGATGCGCTGGAGGGGGCCATCCTGTTTGCCAGGACGGAGGCGCTGCCATGTCTGCACCCCTGAGCCTTGCCGGGCCGACAACCCCTGCGGGACAGGCTCCCGTTTCCTTCACCCCATCAGAGGAATTCCCATGTCCGCACCCCTGATCCACACCCGGGTCGATCACCGTGACGGTGACGATGTCTGGTTTCGCTTCACCCTGAGCCAACTGCCAGCAGCCCCCTGGAAACTCCACTTCTGCCTCGCCCGCCAGATCGATCCGCACTCGATCGAAGGGGGCTCCCTGGAGCGCCAGAGCGGCAGTTACAAGGTCATGGTGCCCCATGAGGGGGTGAGCGAGCTGCGCTTCTGTTGTCGCAACACCCCGCTCAAGCATGACTCCGATATGCCCAAGGGTTTCTTCCTGAGCCTGGAGAGCAAGGGACAGCTGCAACCCCTGGTGCTGGAGGGGGAAGACCTTGGCCTGACCAACCCGCCCTCCCCGGGCCCCGACCTGCCACCGGTAGAGGCCGTCAACGGCCTCGTGCCCCAGCCCGCCCACCTGATTTATACAGAAGGCAACTTCCGGCTGGCCGAGCGGGCCCACGTCGACGGCCCCGTTCCCCTCGCCTCCCTGCTCGCCCATTTCAACGAGCTGACAGGCCTGGCCCTGACCCAGGATCACGATGCGGAGATCCACCTCGTCGAGGCGACACTTCCCCCCGAGGGGTATGAGCTCACCATCACCCCTGAGGAGATCGTCATCCGGGCCGCCGGCGAGGCGGGCTGGCGCCACGGGCTGGTGAGCCTGGCCCAGTGGGCGCTGCAACACGGAGAGAGCCTGCCCTGCCTGACGGTGCGGGATGCACCTCGCTTCGGTTTTCGCGGCATCTTCCTCGACTGTGCCCGCCACTTCCACTCCATCGCCACCCTCAAGCGCCTGCTCAAGCAGATGAGCCTCTACAAGTTCAACCGCTTCCACTGGCACCTGACCGATGACGAGGGGTGGCGCCTGGAGATCAAGGCCTTCCCCCAGCTGACCGCCGTGGGAGCCTGGCGCGGCCATGGCCTGGCGGTGGGGCCCCAGCTGAGCGGCGGCCCCGATCCCTACGGCGGCTACTACACCCAGAGCGAGGTGCGCGAGCTGGTCGCCTACGCCGCCGGGCTTGGCATCACCATCATTCCGGAAATAGACATCCCGGGGCACTGTCACGCCGCCATCAAGGCGCTGCCCGAGCTGCTGGTGGAAGAGGCAGACCGCTCCCGCTACCTCTCGGTGCAATATTTCGACGACAACGTGCTTAACCCGGCCCTGCCAGGCACCTACCGGTTCCTGGACGCCGTGATGGACGAGGTGTGCGATCTCTTCCCCGGGAGTCAGGTTCACATGGGGGGGGACGAAGTGCCCACCGGCGTCTGGACCGACAGTCCCGCCTGCCAGCAGCTGATGGCCGAGCAAGGGTATCAGGATTGCCGCGAGCTGCAGGGCCACCTGCTGCGCCACTGCCAGCAGTACCTGACCAGCAAGGGCAAACAGATGCTGGGGTGGGAGGAGATACTGCACGGTGACAAGGTGAGCCGGGAGGCCACCGTCTTCGCCTGGACCAGCTTCCAGGCCGGCCTGGATGCCGCCGCATCCGGTTACCCCGTGGTGATGGCGCCTGCCCAGCACCTCTATCTGGATCTCGCCTGGAGTCAGGACATCCACGAGCCGGGACTCTACTGGGCGGGTACCCTCAACCTGGCGCAGGTGCATGCATGCGATCCTGCCCCGGCCGATTTCCATGCCAACGATAACATCCTGGGGGTGCTGAGCCCCTTGTGGTCGGAACTGATCACCTCTCGCGATCGTCTCGACTACATGTTGTTCCCGCGCATGCTGGCCACGGCAGAGGTGGCCTGGAGCACTCCCGCCCGCAAGGTGTGGGAGCACTTCGTCGCCCGTCTGCCCGGCCAGCTGCACATCCTCGACCAGTTGCAAGTGCGTTACCGGGTACCACAGAGGTAGTGTTATCTTTTTCTTTTCGGCGACCTTTTGGTCGCCGTTTTTTTACCCATCAACAACAAAAACCCAACCTAGCCCCTACTTTTCATCTGCCTTTGTTGGCAAAATAAGGCCCCCGATGAAACCAGACAGGGGATGCACCTCCCTGCGGTTCCGCCACAATAACAATCAGCAAACAGATCGGAGCTTACCCTTATGGCCCGCAAACACGCCCAGGTCGTGGACAGTGAAGTGGAATTTCCCGCCGACGTGCAACTCGTCTCCACCACGGATCTGCGCGGCGTCATTACCTACGCCAACCCCGCCTTCTGCCGCATCGCCGGTTACCAGGTCGATGAACTGGTCGGCCACAACCACAACCTGGTTCGCCACCCCGACATGCCCAAGGCCGCCTTCGCCGACCTCTGGGATCGACTCAAGGAGGGCAACCCCTGGCGGGGAGTGGTGAAAAACCGCTGCAAGGATGGCCGCTATTACTGGGTCGACGCCTACGTCACCCCCATCTACGAGCACGGCAAGATAAGCGGCTACCAGTCGGTGCGCTGCAAGCCCGACCCCCAGCTCAAGCAGGCAGCCGCCCAGGCCTATCGGGCACTGCTTTCGGCCGAGCAACGGGGCACCCCTGCCCGCCCCTCGCTGCGCCGTTTCAGGCCGCTGATGCTCGGCCTGCCGCTGCTGGCGCTGCTGGTCTGGGCCGCCCTCACCCAGGGCCCCCTCACCGCGCTGCTGATGCTGCTTCCCCCCCTCGCCATTGCGGGCGCCTACTGGCGCGAGCTCATCGCCTTGCCCCGCTATCTCAGGCAGCTCGGTCAGCAATATGACAGCCTGACCCGGCTGGTCTATTCGGGGGATGCCCCGGGTGCCATCGCCGATTTTCACCTGAAGATGCTGCAGGCCCGGATCCGCACCGTGCTGGGGCGGGTCGACGATGCCACTCATCCGCTTCAGGCCCTGGCAACCGATCTGCAGGACTCCTCACACCGCGCCTTCCTCGACATCAACGAGCAGGATGCCCAGACCCAGCAGATGGCGGCCGCCATGACCCAGATGGCCAGCACCGCCCACGAAATCGCCCGCAACATCCAGGACACCAACGGCCAGGTGAGCGAGGCGCGCAGCAGTTGCCAGAGCACGGTGGAACAGCTGGATCAGACCCAGCAGCAGATGACCAGGCTGGCCAGCCAGGCGGAGCAGGCCTTCCACTCCGCGGTGGAGCTCGCCAGCGAGTCGGAGCGCATTGGCAGCGTGATGGGTGAAATCCAAGGCATCGCCGAGCAGACCAACCTGCTGGCCCTCAACGCCGCCATCGAAGCCGCCCGTGCCGGCGAGCAGGGGCGCGGCTTTGCGGTGGTGGCGGACGAGGTGCGCACCCTGTCGACCCGTACCCACAAGGCGACCGAGCAGATCCAGGGCAGCATCAGCCAGATCCAGCACACCCTGGAGCGCTGGCAGGGCATGATGCAGGACAACCTGGCCCAGACCCGGGCATGCGTCGAGATGACCCGCCAGGGATCAGGCAACCTGCACCTGGTGCTGGGTGAAATCGATCAGGTGACCGAATTCTCCACCCAGATCGCCGCCGCCGCGGAGCAGCAGCAGGTGGTGGTGGAGGAGATCAGCCGCAACATCCACCAGATCTCCGAATACTCCCGCGCCAACAGCCAGAAGATCCAGGCGGTGGACGACTCCAGCCAGGAGCTGCTCAGGCGGGCCCGCGAGCTCAGGGGACTGAGCCAGACCTTCGGCTGACAGATTGCAAGCCCCATGACAGAAGCGCCACAATGGCGCTTCTGCTGTTTTTGACGAGCCATCATCATGAGAACGAACGCGCCCCCCCTGGACAAGACGGCCCGCATCGAGGCGATCCTCGCCCTGATCCCCCCCGGCCGCGTGGTGAGCTACGGCCAGGTGGCGGATCTCGCGGGCCTCCCCGGACGGGCACGACTGGTGGGAAAAGTCTTGCGGGAGACCGACAAGGTGCTGCCCTGGCACAGGGTGCTGGGGGCGGCAGGCACCATTTCGCTGCCAAAAGGATCCGCAGGCTTTGATAAGCAAGCGGGGCTGCTGCAGGAGGAGGGGGTGCCCGTGATTGGCGGGCGGGTCAGGATGCGGGAGTGGCAGTGGCAGCCCGACCTGGCCGAGCTGCTCTTTCTGGTTCCCTTCTGACGAGGCTGGCACGCCCCGAAGGGATGGGGGCTCTTGCAACAAAGGGAGGGCCTCTGTGGTCGCCCTCCGTCACGTTCTCTTCCCTAGTCGCCGGCAATGGGCCCCAGAATGTCATCGCTGCGCACCTGTACCGGGATGGTCTCATCCTCCCGTTGCAAGAGCACCAGCAGACTCTGTCTGTCCACCTCCAGCACATAGGCCGTCCCTTCACGGGTCAGGCAGGTCATGCCCGGCCGTATTTCATGTATCTCCATGACAACTCCCTGTCTTGCGCTGCCATCCATGCAGCCATTCCAGTATATCGCCATCCACCAACAAAGAAGCCCCTCGCAAGGGGCCTCTTTCATCATGCTGTGAGCGGCGTCGCCATCAGGCTTTCTTCGCCTTGGGCAGGCTCTCCTGCCATTTTCCGTTGTCGTAATGGGCTGTCCAGCCGGTCGCCTTGCCGTTGACCTCGGTCATCACGTACTGCTCCTTGGTCTTGCGGCTGAAGCGCACCACGGAGGCGTTTCCGTCAGGATCTGACGCCGGGGCGTCCGCCAGGTACTGGTGCTTGGGAGAGAGGCGATCGCGGAAGCGCTTGAGCTCCTCCACCAGGGGCGCACGGGTCTCGCGGGATTTGGGGAAGTTGCTGGCGGCCAGGAAGAGACCTGCAGCGCCGTCCCGCAGCACGAAGTGGGCGTCGGACTGGGTGCATTTCAGCTCGGGCAGGGGTACCGGATCCTCTTTCGGCGGCGCAATGTCGCCATTTTTCAGGATCTTGCGGGTGTTCTTGCAACTCTCGTTGGTGCAACCCATGTATTTGCCGAAACGGCCGTTCTTGAGCTGCATCTCGGAGCCGCAGCGATCGCACTCGATGCTCGGCCCTTCGTAGCCCTTGAGCTTGAACTGCCCCTGCTCCACCTCGTAGCCATCGCAATCCGGGTTGCGACCGCAGACGTGCAGCTTGCGGCTGTCGTCGATGATGTAGGCGTCCATGGCGGTGCCGCAGATCCCGCAACGATGCTTGGCACGCAGAGCATCGGTTTCCGCCTCGTCCCCGTCGGTGGCGGAGACGAACTCGTCCGCACTGACCAGGTTGATGGTCTTCTTGCAGCGCTCCTTGGGCGGCAGGGCATAGCCGGAGCAGCCGAGGAAGACGCCGGTGGTGGCGGTACGGATACCCATCTTGCGGCCACAATCCGGGCAGTCGATGTCGGTCAGCACCATCTGGTTGGCACGCATGCCTCCCTCTTCCGGCGCCTTGTCGGCCTGCTCCAGCTCCTGGGTGAACTCGGCGTAGAAGGCGTCGAGCACCTTCTTCCACTCCAGGCTCCCCTCGGCGATGCCGTCGAGCTTGTCTTCCATCTTGGCGGTGAACTCGTAGTTCATCAGCTCGACGAAGTTTTCCACCAGGCGGTCGGTGACGATCTCCCCCATCTTCTCGGCGAAGAAGCGGCGGCTCTCGACCCGCACATACCCACGGTCGACGATGGTGGAGATGATGGAGGCGTAAGTGGACGGACGGCCGATGCCGCGCTTTTCCAGCTCGCGTACCAGGGCCGCTTCGGTGAAGCGGGCGGGCGGCTTGGTGAAGTGCTGGCGCGGATCCAGCTTGACCAGTTTCAGCACCTCACCGACGGTCACCGCCGGCAGCTGGCTGTCTTCACCCTTGCGGCCCATGGGCGGCAGGGCCTTGGTCCAGCCGGCGAAGCGCAGGGTGCGACCGCGCGCCTTGAGCTCGAACTCCCCTGCCTTGACGGTCAGGGTGGAGGAGTCGTACTGGGCCGGGGTCATCTGACAGGCGACAAACTGGCGCCAGATGAGGTCATAGAGCCGCATGGCATCGGGCTCCATCCCTTCCAGCATCTCGGCAGTCACCTGGACGCTGGAGGGGCGGATCGCCTCGTGGGCCTCCTGGGCATTGGCCTTGGCGCCATAGAAGTTCGGATCGCTCGGCAGGTAGGCGGCACCATACTGCTCGCCGATGTATTCCCGCACCGCGTCCACCGCCTCTTTGCTGAGGTTGGTGGAGTCGGTACGCATATAGGTGATGTAACCCGCTTCATAGAGACGCTGGGCCATCATCATGGTCTTCTTGACCCCGAAGCTCAGACGAGTAGAAGCGGCCTGCTGCAGGGTAGAGGTGATGAAGGGAGCGGACGGCTTGGAGCCGGTCGGCTTGTCTTCCCGGTTGACCACCTTGTAGTCGACCCCTTCCAGGGCCGCCACGGCGGCGAAGGTCTCGGCCTGGGTCACCGGCTTGAAATCGGCACCGTTGCGGCTGACCACCTCCATGCGCAGCTCGCTCTTCTCGGCGGTGAGCAGGTCGGCGTTGAGATCCCAGAACTCCACCGGCACGAACGCCTTGATCTCGCGTTCCTTGTCGACGATGAGGCGCACCGCGACGGATTGCACCCGACCGGCGGAGAGGCCGCGGGCCAGCTTTTTCCACAAGAGCGGGGAGACCATGTAGCCCACCACCCGGTCGAGGAAACGACGGGCCTGCTGGGCGTTGACGCGATGAATGTTCAGCTCGGACGGCTGGGCGAACGCCTCCTGGATGGCGCTCTTGGTGATCTCGTTGAACACCACGCGCTTGTAGCGGCTGTCGTCGCCACCGATGATCTCGCGCAGGTGCCAGGCGATCGCTTCCCCCTCTCTATCCAAGTCGGTTGCGAGATAGATGGTGTCGGCCTTGGCGGCCAGACTTTGCAACTCGCTGACCACTTTTTCCTTGCCGGGCAAAATCTGGTAGTTGGCCTGCCAGCCTGCGGTCGGGTTGATGCCCATCCTTGAGAACAGGGCGTTGCGATCCTTGGCCGCCTTCTCGGATTCGCTGAGCTTGATGCCGCGAATGACAGGTTTTTTGGGCTCGGTGCTGGCGCTGCCGCTGGTCGGCAGATCGCGCACGTGGCCTACGCTGGATTTCACCACGTAGTCCTTGCCCAAATATTTGTTGATGGTCTTGGCCTTGGCCGGAGACTCCACGATGACCAGTGATTTGCCCATGCTGTAACTATTATCCTCATTGCACCCGACGGGGTTGGCGTGCGGTTTTGTGGGGCTGTATAAGAGATTTGACGGGAAAAAGCAATCTTGCGGGTCAATTTGCCCGACAGCCCGAACCGCCCTGCTGCTTTATTTATTAATGCGAAGCCGGGGCGCGGGAAGCAACCGCTTTTTTGTTTTTATGCTATATCCCCCCCTTTTTTAGATTGGAAATGACATATCCAGCCACCCTTGTGACATAAAAACCCATTCTGGTTATCAGCTTGTTACAAAGGATGAAATCTCTTTATAATGGCCGCACACCGCAGCTTTGTGCGCGGAAGGAACCGCTCCCCATATAAAAATCGAAAGGATGTGATCATGAAGCACTTCGAGGTCAACTTCGACGGCCTGGTCGGCCCCACCCACAACTATGCCGGCCTCTCCTATGGCAACGTCGCCTCCCAGAGCAACGCCAAAGAGGCCTCCAACCCCAAGGAAGCGGCCAAGCAGGGGCTGCGCAAGATGAAGGCGCTGACCGACCTCGGCATGGTGCAGGGCGTGCTGGCGCCCCAGGAGAGGCCGGATCTCGCGACCTTGCGCCGCCTGGGCTTCACCGGCAACGACGCCAGCGTCCTGGCCCAGGCCGCCAGACAGGCCCCCGCCGTGCTGGCCGCCTGCTATTCGGCCTCCAGCATGTGGACTGCCAACGCCGCCACCGTCTCCCCGAGCGCCGACACCCAGGATGGCCGCATTCACTTCACCCCCGCCAACCTGACCAACAAGTTCCACCGCTCCCTGGAGCCCGAGGTGACCGGGCGCATCCTGCGGGCCGTGTTCAACAACGATCGCCACTTCTATCACCACCAGCATCTGCCGGAGAACGACCACTTCGGTGACGAAGGCGCCGCCAACCACACCCGGCTGTGCCGCGCCTATGGCGAAGCGGGGGTCGAGCTGTTCGTCTATGGCCGCAGCGCCTTCGACGTCTCCCAGCCCGCCCCCAAACGCTATCCGGCCCGCCAGACCCTGGAAGCGAGCCAGGCCATCGCCCGCCTGCATGGCCTGGGGGATGAGAGCGCCGTCTTTATCCAGCAGAACCCGGACGTGATCGATCAGGGGGTGTTCCACAACGACGTCATCGCGGTGGGCAACCAGAACGTGCTCTTCTTCCACCAGCAGGCGTTCCTCCATACCGAGGCGGCGCTGGCCGAGGTGCGTACCAAGTTCGGCGACGGGGAACTGCACTTCATCGAAGTGCCGACTGCAGAGGTGTCGGTGCAGGATGCGGTGAAGTCCTATCTGTTCAACACCCAGATCCTTACCCTGCCATCCGGCGAGATGGCGATTATCGCCCCCACCGAATGCCGCGACAACCCGGCGGTGTCCGCCTATCTGGCCAGGCTGGTGACCCTGGGCACCCCCATCAAGGACGTCCACTACATGGACGTGAAGCAGAGCATGAGAAACGGCGGCGGCCCCGCCTGTCTGCGCCTGCGGGTTGCCATGAACGACACCGAGCTCGCCGCGGTCAACCCGGCCTGCCTCATCACCGACAACCAGTTTGCCCGCCTGGATCAGTGGGTCGAGAAGCACTATCGCGACAGCCTGGCGCTGGACGATCTGCGCGACCCCTCCCTGGTGCTGGAGACCCGCACCGCCCTGGACGAGCTGACCCAGATCCTGAAACTGGGTTCCGTCTACCCCTTCCAACGCTGAGAACCTGGTCACGATCTGACTGCCAGGTCGTGATCAAGACTCCTGCACTGCTCTTTGCCTTGCTGACGACCTCTCGCGACAGCTCGTAGACAGGTGCCAAGCCGCAACAAAGCCATCAAAAAGCCGGGCAATGCCCGGCTCTCTTTTTTCATTCAACAAGACGCCTCAGCGCCAGGGGCTTTGTTGCCACAGCCGACCAAGGCCGGCCTCCAGCCCCAGTGCCGCCTGCTTGCCAAGCTTCTGGGTCAGGGTCCTGGGTTTGCTGTAGCGGATGCCGACCACCTTGTGATGGCTGGCCTGGGCCAGCAGGTAGTCATCGCTGGTGCAAAGCGCATCCACCAGTCCGAGCTGCTTGGCCTGGCTCGCCAGCCAATGCTCGCCGGTGGTCACCTTGTCGATGTCGAGACCGGGTCTGTGCTCGGCCACGAAGGCCTTGAACTGTTCGTGGATGGCCCCCAGCTCCTCGCGAAACTTCTCCCGCCCCAGATCGTCGTTCTCGCCGAACATGGTGATGGTGCGCTTGTACTGGCCTGCGGTGTGCATCTCGAATTCGATGTCGTGCTTCTTGAGCAGCTTGTTGAAGTTCGGCATCTGAGCAATCACACCGATGGAGCCGACGATGGCGAACGGCGCCGCCAGGATCTTGTCCGCGACGCAGGCCATCATGTAGCCACCGCTCGCCGCCACCTTGTCGATGGCCACGGTCAGCGTGATGTCCTTGTCCCGCAGCCGCTGCAACTGGGAGGCGGCCAGGCCGTAGCCATGCACCACGCCGCCGCCGGATTCGAGGCGCAGCAGCACCTCGTCCCCGGGCCGGGCCACGCCTATCACGGCACTCACCTCTTCCCGCAGGGAGGCCACCTCCTTGGCATCCATGCTGCCGTTGAAGTCGATGACGAACAGCCGGCTGCGCTCATCCTCCCCCTTGGCTTTGGTCTTGTGCTCGGCCTTGCGGGTCTTCTCCATCTGCTTGCGCTCGGCCTTGCCCGCCAGGGCTGCCTGCAGTTGATGGCGCCCCTGCTCCAGCTCGCCGGAGAGATCCGTCACCACCAGTTCCCCCTTGCGGGATTTGGGCTGGCGGCTGCTCGCCACCATCAGGATGACGGCGCCGATGGCCAACAGGAAGGTGAGGGTCTTGGCCAGAAACAGGCCGTATTCGGTCAAAAATGCCACTTGATGCTCCGCTCAATGTCCGGTTTTTTCACATAGTAAGGAGTTTGCCCCCCTCGCGCAAAAACTCTGCCATCTCCCATGCCAAGGGCGGAGGGATCGACGCTATCGCCCTGTTTTATTCACATTTTTGCCGTCTCATACTGGTCAACTGCCGGGCCGGGTCAGTACACTTGCCCACTCGATTCGTTGCGCCAAGCCGCCAGGCATTGTTAACAGGAGTCCACATGCTCGACTATCAGGCCCCCCGTGATCTGCTCAAGGACAAGGTCATTCTGGTGACGGGTGCCGGTGACGGCATCGGCCGCGAAGCGGCCCTCACCTATGCGGCCCACGGCGCCACCGTGATCCTGCTCGGGCGTACCAGTGCCAAGCTGGAGGCGGTCTACGACCAGATTGAAGCGGCCGGTCACCCCCTGCCCGCCATCGTACCAGTGGACTTGAAAGGGGCTACTGCCGCCCACTACCGCGGTATGGCGGAGACCTTCGCCCAGCAGTTCGGCCGCCTCGATGGCGTGCTGTTCAACGCCGGGCTGCTCGGCACCCTGTCGCCGTTCGAACACATTCAGGAGCAGGAGTGGGACGAGGTGATGCAGGTCAACGTCAAATCCGAATTCCTGCTGACCCAGGCGCTGCTGCCCCTCATTCGTAAGACCGCCAAGGAGCACGGCGAGGCGTCCATCGTCTACACCTCCTCCAGCGTGGGCCGCAAGGGGCGCGCCTACTGGGGCACTTATGCCATTTCCAAGTTCGCCATCGAGGGGATGATGGAGGTGCTGGCGGACGAGCTGGAGAACACCAGGGTGCGGGTCAACACCCTGAACCCGGGCGGCACCTGCACCAGGATGCGGGCCAGCGCCTTCCCGGCGGAAGATCCGCAAACCCTCAAGACCCCGGCCGATCTGATGCCCCTCTATCTCTACCTGATGGGGCGTGATAGTCAGGGCCAGAGCGGCAAGACCTTCGTGGCCCAGCCCAAATAAATCAACAAATCAACCGGATGGGATTACAGTGAAGAGGGGGTGCCAAGGCGCGCCCTGTTGAATCCCATCGGCCCCAGACAGGTTGCACTATGTTTCGTCCCAAGAGCACGTTTGAGCAATGGCGGATCTTTCAGGCAGTGGTGGACTGCGGCGGTTATGCCCAGGCTGCCGAGGCGCTGAACAAGAGCCAATCCTCCCTCAATCATGCGGTTGCCAAGCTGCAACAGAGTCTGGGGGTGGCCCTGCTGGAGGTGCGGGGACGCAAGGCGGTGCTGACGCCGGCGGGGGAGATCTTCCTCAAGCGGGCGCGCCAGCTCAGCCAGCAGGTGGAAGAGCTGGAGAACCTGGCCAACAACCTGGAGCGGCAGTGGGAGCCGCAGATCAACCTCTATGTGTCCGTGGTGCAGCCGCGGGAGCGCCTCTACCGGGCGCTGGCCCACTTCTATCCCCGCAGCCGAGGTTGCCGCATCAACCTGCACGAGCGGATCCACTGCCACTTCAATGCGCTGCAGGCGGGAGATCTGATGCTCTCCGAGCACCTGCCCCAGGATCGCACCGGCCTGCCGCTGGACGAAGTCTGTCTGCTTCCTCTGTGCGCAGCGGGCCACCCCCTTGCGGAGCAGGGAGAGCCCATCACCGCCGAGGTGCTGGCCAGCCACAACCAGATAAGCCTGCATCCCCCCATCCACCGCTCGGTGGACTGGAACGATGCGGACGACACCGGCTGGAAGGCGACCCACTATCATGAGGTGCTCAACATGGTGCGCCTTGGCATGGGTTACGCCTGGGTGCCCCGCCACCTGGTGCAGGAGGAGCTCGCCGAGGGCTCGCTGGTGCAGCTCGATCTCACCGGCGGCAGCGAGCGCTATCTCTACACCTACCTGCTCACCCCCTCGGTGGAGGCGCTGGGGCCGGCGGCCGAGCTGCTGCTGCGCTGCCTGCGCATCGAATACCAGGGAGACAACCCCAGGTAAGACCGCTTCTTCCCCGCACGACCGGGGCACTGGTGCCGGCACATCCGGGCATCGGCTCCCCTTTGCATCCCCTATACGTTGGGGACCCGCCAGCAGGCGGCCAGCGCCATCAGCGCCAGGGCCGCCGCCACCATGAAGACCCCGTGGAAGCTCCAGAGCTCCGCCACCGTTCCCGCGATAGCCCCCGCCATGATGGAGCCGGTGCGGATGCTGTTGGAAAAGAGCGTGGTCGCCACCCCGGCGCGCCCCGGCATCAAGTCCTGGAAATAGGACATGCCGATGCCGGCCACGATGCCGATGAAGATGGCATTGAGCAGTTGCAGCGCAATGAGGGCATGCTGGCTCGACAGGGTCACGAGACCGCCATAGAAACCGACCCCGGCCAGCACCGCCAGCAGCATCATGGGCCGCTTGCCAAAGCGCCGGGTGTAGTAGCCCGCCAGCAGCATGAAGGGGATCTCCAGGGCCGCCGCCGTGCCCATCAGCAAACCAGCCAGCTTCTCCTCCAGCCCCAGCTCGCGGGTGATGTAGAGGGGCATGTTGATGAGGTACATGCTGTTGCAGGTCCACATCAGGGTGGAGGCGATGAAGAGCGCCCGCACCGACGGATCCCGCCAGCTGCTCACCCGCTCCACCTCGCTGTCTATCACCGGCAGCGGCAGGGAGGGAAGCCAGCGCCACACCACGAAGGCGCAGATGACATAGGCCAGCGCCGAGGCCAGATACATCACCTCGAAGCCGTAGCCGATGGCGAGCGCGAAGGCGATGGGTGGCCCTATCACCCAGGCAAGGGAGAACTGGGCCCGCAGCACCGAACTGAACATGTCGGCCTGTTTGTTGCGGCTGTCGGCGTATTCCCGCGCCAGGGCGAACAGCTGCGGGCTGGCGGTGGCGGTCAGGCTCGCCAGCAGCACCCCCAGGCTCACCAGCAACCAGTACTGCCGGTTCCAGGCAAACAGCAGGGAGAGCACGATGCCGGCGAAGCAGCAGCGCAGGATCAGCTGCTTGCGATCCCCCTTGTTGTCGGAGCGGTGGCCGAGCCACTGGCTGATGAGGATGCCGATCACCGCGTTCACCGTGTAGAAGAGCCCCACCAGGAAGGGACGCACCTGCACCTCCTCGGCCAGAAACAGGCTCAAGGTCGGCACCTGCAGCGCCACCGCCACCCCGGTCATGAAGGTCACGGCGAGAAACGAGAGAGAGACGGGATCCGGCCTCTTGCGGGCAGCAGACAGCAAACTCATAGAGATACCATTGATATGGAAGAAAAAAAGGAGCCAGATGCGGGCGGGCTTGGCGTATGGCGGCGGCTATTTTATGCCATTATCAACAGCCACCTCAAGGGTTGCGGGGGGGCGTCCAAGTCCGTACATTGGAAGCCCATCCAGCGCCAGTACAAGGATTTAACATGTTTGATTTTGACCGGGAAATAGATCGCAGCGGTACCATGAGCCTGAAATGGGACAAATACAAGGGTCAGGATGTCCTGCCCATGTGGGTCGCAGACACCGACTTCGTCTCTCCCCCCGCCGTACTGGAGGCCCTCACCAAACGGGTCGCCCACGGCATCTTCGGCTATTCGCGCCCCTCTCCCCGGCTCATCGAACTCATCGTATCGCGTCTGGCCAGCCGCTATGGCTGGACCATCCAGCCCGAATGGCTCGTCTTCCTGCCCGGGGTGGTGCCGGGCCTCAATCTCGCCTGCAAGGCCTGGAGCCAGCACGGGCGCGGCATCATCACCCCCAAGCCGGTCTACTACCCCTTCCTGCAGGCACCGGGCTTCAATGACCGCCCCCTGCTCACCGTCCCCGTGGTGGAGGAAGAAGGTCGCTGGGTGCTGGATCTCGAAGAGCTTGAGCGTCAGGCCCCCTCGGCGGATCTGCTGCTGCTGTGCAACCCCCACAACCCGGGCGGCACCGTCTTCACCCGGGAAGAGCTGCTGGCCATCGACGCCATCGCCGAGCGCCACAACCTGGTGATCTGCTCCGACGAAATCCACTGCGACCTGCTGCTGGACAAGGATGCCCGCCACATCCCCTATGGTGCCCTGAGCCCGGAGGCGGCCGAGCGCTCCGCCGTCATGATGGCGCCGAGCAAGACCTTCAACATCGCAGGGCTGTGCTGCTCCTTCGCCGTGATCCCCAATGCCCGCCTGCGGCTCAAGCTGCAACAGGCGATGCGCGGCATCAGCGCCGACGTCAATCTGCTGGGGTTCGTGGCGGCCGAGGCGGCCTATGAGGGGGGCGAGCAGTGGCTGAATGAACAGCTCGACTATCTGGCCGGCAACCTGGCCCTGATCGAGCAGGCCGTGGCCCGCTGGCCCGGCGTCAAGCTGGCCCGCAACCAGGCCACGTACCTCGCCTGGATCGACATGAGCGCCCTGGGCCTGGACGATCCCGTCGCCTTCTTCGAACAGGCGGGCGTGGGTCTCTCCCCCGGTGCCCAGTTCGGCAACGGCCAGTTCGTGCGGCTCAACTTTGGCTGCACCCGGGCCCGTCTCACCGAGGCCCTGGCCCGCATGGAGAAAGCCATTCTCCAGACCCGCTAGCGAACCGTCCCGGGCGGCGGCCCCAGGCCGCCCGGTGCGCGCAAAAGCGGTAAAATCCGTTCAGCTTCCCGTCTGATACGGATAAGATGAGGCTCATCACGGGATGAGCCCGCCTCCTCCTCATGTTCAGCCACGGTTTCGGTCCACTATGCGCCCATTCGCCTTCTCTGCCCTGTTGCGTCTGTCACGTACCGCCCTGCCCTGGCTCGCGGCCGTGCTGGCGCCCTCCCTCTTCGCCTCCCCCGCCTATGTCACCATCGGCACGGGGGCCCTCAACGGCGTCTACTACCCGACAGGAGGCGCCATCTGCCGCCTGCTCAACGAGGAGAGTGCCCGCCACGGCCTGCACTGCACGGTGCAGAGTACCTCGGGCTCCATCGCCAATCTGGCGGCGCTCGCCAAGGGAGAGGTACAGCTCGCCCTGATGCAGTCGGATGTGCTCTACCATGCGGTGCACGGCAGCGGCCCCTTCGCGGGCCAGGCCCCGGACGATCAGCTGCGCAGCCTCTTGCGGCTCCACAAGGAGTCCCTGACCCTGATTGCCAGCGCCACCAGCAACATCACCACCCTGGCCGACATCAAGGGCAAGCGGGTCGATGTCGGCGCCCCCAACTCCGGGGACAGCGTCACCAGCCGGGCCCTGCTCGATGCCATGGGGTGGCGGGTCGCCGATTTCAGCCGCCCGCCCGTGATCTCCCCGGGCAACCGGCTGGAGGGGCTCTGTGACGGCACCCTGGATGCCGCCTTCGTGGTCGCCGGTCACCCCAATCAGGCCATCGGCGATCTCACCGGCCGCTGTCAGGCCCGCCTCATTCCCATCGAGGGGGAACAGGTGGACAAGCTGCTCAAGCAGCACCCCTACTATGATCGCAGCCGCATCGGCGCCAACCTCTATCCGGGGCAGACCAGCGGCGTCAATACCTTCGCCGTCACCGCCGAACTGGTGGCGCTGGCCAGTCTGCCCGAGAGCGAGGTGCGCACCCTGCGGGACGTGCTGAACGAGCGGCTCAAGCAGTTCACCCGGCTGCATCCGGCACTGACCACCCTCACCTGGGAAGGCATGCAGGCGGGTAGCATCGCCCTGCTCCATCCCGGCATGCTGGATGCCGTGCCCACCCTCCCGGCGGACACCCTCACGGCATCCGGGGCAGAGGCCACCTCGGGCGCCTTGCCGACCTTGTCCCCGGCGAGCAGCGCGGCCACACCGACCGATGGGACAGGCCCCCTGGAAGGCACCGCGCCACTGGAGGGGTCCGACACCTTGCCGGAGCAGCCGGCCGCCGCGACCCTCTCAACCAGTTCGGGGGCGGCCTCCACCAACCAGGCCCCGGCACTGACCGAGCCGCCCACACCGGGCAGCGCAACCCTGGCGCCAGGCCATCCCCTGACCCCGCCTGAGGCGCCCGCCTCGGCGGCAACGCCGCTGGAGGCGCCATCACCGCAGGCCATGCCGGCCAGCCCGCCCAGCCACGCGGTGGAGACCACAGCCCCCGCCGGGCAATGAACACCAACAAAGAGGCCACCCCAGGGGTGGCCTCTTGGTTATGGGGAACGGGCGCCTGGCCTGTCACGGCGCCAGCAGCAGCGCCGGATTCTGGATCTCCTCCTCCACCCAGTGCAGCAGTTGCTTGATGGCCCGCGACAGCACCTGGTTCTGGCGCACCACGTACCCCAGGCTGGTACCGGGAAAATCGGTGAGCCGGGTCACCGGGGCGGTCAGCTTGAGCCTGGGGTGCAGGGAGAAATCCGGCACGATGGCGACGCCAAAGCCCGCCTCGGCCCAGTCAAGCTGGGCATCCACGCTCCCCACTTCCATGATGCGGCAGCTCGGCAGGCCGAGCAGGGGCAGGGAGGGATCGATCAATGCCCGGGTCCGGGTGTCGTGCCCCAGCAGGATCAGGGTCGGCTCGTCCAGAGGATCGCTCTCTCCCGAGCTGGCCCGCGCCTGCCAGCGGGCCAGGCCGCGCCCCAGGGCACACCAGGTCACCTGCTGCAACTCGGTGTAGAAGAGCGGCTCGCTGCGCTTTTGTGCCATCACGAAGCCCAGATCCGCCTTGCCCGCCCGCACCAGATCCGCCGCCTGATCCGAGGTGGTGTTGAACAGGGTGAGGTCGATACCGGGGAAGGCCTGCTTGAAGCGCTGGAACGGCTGGATGAGCAGCAGGCGCGAGATGATGTCGCTGGCGGCGATGGCGAGCGTCCCCTGGCTCAACTGGCTCAGGGCATTGAGATCGGACTGGCAGAGCTGCAGCTCGTTGATGGCGCGCTCGGCGCTTTGCAGCAGCCGCTCCCCCGCCTGGGTCAGGCGAAACGGACTGCGCTCCACCAGCTTGACCCGGGTCGCCTGCTCCAGGTTCTTGAGGTGCAGGCTCACATTGGGTTGCGTCATGTGCAGTTCGGTGGCCGTCTGGCCGAAGTGCTGCAACCGGGCCAGGGTGACGAAGGTGTGCAGCCAGTGAATGTCCAGCATGGGGTTCCTCTTCTCCCGGGTCGATGGCTGGGCCAGCGCCGCCAGGGCACGGGCACCACACAAGGGAGCGCGGTGTCGATAATTGCACCGGAATTATATGGCTTCCTTATCGGAATTATAAAGATAATTAATTTTTCTAATCCTCACGGGGCTCCTAGGATGGACGCCTAACGTCTTAGGAGAAAGAGTCATGTCGTCTATCGTAGTCGTAGGTGCTAACTGGGGTGATGAAGGCAAAGGCCGCATCGTCGATTATCTGGCAGGCCAGGCTGGCGCCAGTATTCGTTTCCAGGGCGGCAACAACGCCGGCCACACCGTGGTCAACGATCTGGGCACCTTCAAGCTGCACCAGGTGCCGAGCGGCGTCTTCAACCCGGATTGCCTGGTCGTGCTGGGCCCCGGCATGGTGATCAGCCCCGAGAAGCTCACCGTCGAGCTGGAAGAGGTCAAGGCCTCCGGCGTCATTCCCAAGCTCGCCATCTCTGACCGTGCCACCCTCTGCCTGCCGCTGCACGCGCTGGAAGACACCCTGGAAGAGCAACGCCTGGGTGACGGCGCCTACGGCTCCACCCGTCAGGGCATCGCCCCGGCTTACGGTGATCGGGTCATGAAAAAAGCGATCCTGGTGGGCTGGCTGAAACAGCCGGACGTGCTGGTCGAGCGCATCCAGTTCATGCTGGACTGGAAACTGCCGCAGATGAAGGCTCTCTATCCGGACTTCGAATTCACCCAGACCGCCCAGGAGATGGCCGACTGGCTGCTGGAAGTGTCCGCTCCCTGGCTGGACGCCGTCTGCAACGTCAGCATGCCCCTCAAGGCGCTGCAAGCCGAAGGCAAGACCCTGCTGTTCGAAGCCCAGCTGGGTGCCGGCCGTGATCTCATCTACGGCGAATACCCCTGGGTCACCTCCTCCCACGTTTCCGGCGCCTACGCCGGCATCGGTGGCGGTCTGCCGGGCCTGCGCCCGGAGCGCGTCATCGCCGTGGCCAAGGCATTCAGCTCCTCCGTCGGTACCGGCACCCTGCTGACCGCCATGGAGAACCAGGACGAGTTCCGCAAGATCACCAACGAGTTCGGCGCCACCACCGGCCGTCCCCGTGACGTGGGTTACTTCGATGCCGTCGCCACCAAGAACGGCGTCGAGCTGCAGGCTGCTACCGAAGTGGCCCTGACCAAGCTGGACTGCCTGACCGGTCTGCCGGATCTGAAGATCTGCGTGGCCTACGAAGGTGCCCACACCGAGAACCCGATCTGGCCGCAGACCGCCGCCCTCACCCCCGTCTACGAGAAGATGGAGAGCTGGAGCGAAGACATCAGCGCCTGCCGCACCTTCGCCGAGCTGCCCAAGGCTGCCCAGGACTATGTGCTGCGCATCGAAGCCCTGCTGGGCGTGCCGGTGCCCATGGTCTCCGTCGGCCCGGGCCGTGACGAGATGATCCTGCGCTAAGGCCCCTCGCCTCTCCCAAAAACCGGCATCCCAGGATGCCGGTTTTTTTATGCCCCTCAAAAGCCCCGAACAGCTCACAAAAGCCGCCTGCATGGCATAATTTGAGCCATACGGGCACTCTGTTTTGAGCCAGCCCCCTTAGAGTGAATGCCATATTCACACAAAGGAGTGCCCATCATGAGATCCCCCATTATCCCGCTGCTGCCCCTGTTCTGCCTCGCGGCTCTGCCCGCCGGCGCCATGACCCTCAAGAGTACCGACATCCGCGAGGGTGAACCCATGGACAAGGTCTTCAGCTTCAACGGCTTTGGTTGCAGCGGCGAGAACCGCTCCCCCCAGTTGAGCTGGCAGAGCCTGCCCGCCGGCACCCAGAGCGTCGCCATCACCGCCTATGACCCGGACGCCCCCACCGGCAGCGGCTGGTGGCACTGGCTGGTGGTGAACCTGCCGGCCAGCCAGAGCGAGCTGCCGAGCAATGCCTCCGGCAAGATCAAGCAGGGACTGGAGCTTGGCACCGACTACGGTACCCAGGGTTATGGCGGCCCCTGCCCACCCGCCGGTCACGGCATGCACCGCTACCAGTTCACCGTCTGGGCCCTGCCCAAGGCGCTGGAGGTGAAGGCCAACACCCCGCCCGCCATGGTAGGCTACATGCTCAACAGCCTCGCCCTTGGCAAGGCCACCCTGACCGCCACCTTCACCACCCCCTAGGAGCCCGCCCGATGAGCACGCCCCTGCTGCAACTGAATCACTACTTCGGGATCCGCCAGCAGCCCCTGCGCCGGGTGCTCATCTACGCGCCGACCCTCATCTGGGTGCAGCAGGGCCGCAAGCAGCTGTGGTGGCGGGAGCAGCGCCTCTCCTTTGACAAGGAGAGCTGGCTGCTGATCCCGGCGGGTCACCGGCTCACCTTCGTCAACCAGCCGGAGCAGGGCACGTTTCGCTCCCAGGCGCTCACCCTGCTGGCCCCGCCACCGGCCGAGTGGCTGGCAGAGAGCCCCCTCGATCTCCTCAAGCCACCGGCCATCAGGGTGACGTCGGCCCTCGCCTTCTGCTTCGATCTCGTCACCACCATGGCGCAGCGGCAGCTCTGCGAGACGGCCCAGACCCAGCTGCTGCAAGGGTTTTATGGCGAGCTCAGGGAAGCGGGGGGCCTTGGCCTGCTCTTTCCTGCCACCACCATGACCCTGGGGGAACGGCTGGCCCGTTACCTCAGCGTGGAGCCTGGTCTCGATCACCGGCTGGAGACGGTAGCGACCCACTTCGCCATGAGCCGCGCCTCCCTGGTCCGCAAACTGGCCGCCGAGGGGCGCAGCTTTCGCCAGGTGCTGACCCAGGTACGCCTGGGGCACGCCCTCACCCTGCTGCAACAGGGGCTCACGCCGCTTCAGACCGCCCTCGCCTGTGGCTACGACTCCCCCGGCCGCTTTGCCGCGCGCTTCAAGGAGGAGTTCGGCCTGACCCCCCACCAATACCTGCGTACCTGCCCTGGGAGCCATGCCGCTCGCCAGGTAGGAGAACGCTGATCGCCCCTCTCCTTTGCATGACATCGAACGCCATGCTGCTCCCAAAAAACAAAAAGGCCTCCGCAAGGGAGGCCTTTTTATGGCGGCGCCAGAGGTGGCGACTTACTTGACGATCACCCGGGCAAACTTGCGCTTGCCGACCTGGTAGACGGCGGTACCGGCACCGATGAGGGCCTTGCCATCATCCAGCTTCTCGCCGTCGCGCTTCACCGCGCCCTGCTTGATCATGCGCAGCGCTTCGGAGGTGGTGTCAACCAGACCAGCATCTTTGAGCAGGTTGGCGATGGCCAGCCCTTCGCCTTCCAGTGCCAGCTCGACTTCCGGCATGTCGTCCGGAATGGCGTTCTTGGAGAAGCGCTGGGTGAAATCTTCGTGGGCCGCTTCGGCCGCCGCTTCGTCGTGATAACGGGCGATGATCTCTTTGGCCAGCCAGATCTTCACGTCGCGCGGATTGAGGGTGCCGGCGGCGATACCTGCCTTGAACTCTTCAATCTCGGCGAGCGGACGGAAGGAGAGCAGTTCGTAGTAGTTCCACATCAGATCGTCGGTGATGGACATGATCTTGCCGAACATCTCCCCCGGGGCATCGTGCACGCCGATGTAGTTGGCAGCGGACTTGGACATCTTCTTGACGCCGTCCAGGCCTACCAGCAGCGGCATCATCAACACGCACTGGGTCGCCATGCCGGCATCTTTTTGCAGCTCGCGACCCATCAGCAGGTTGAACTTCTGATCGGTACCGCCGAGCTCGACGTCCGCCTTCAGCGCGACCGAGTCATAGCCTTGCAGCAGCGGATAGAGGAATTCGTGAATGGCGATGGACTGGCCGTTGCTGTAGCGCTTCTTGAAGTCGTCGCGCTCCATCATGCGGGCCACGGTCTGCTTGGCCGCCAGCTTGATCATGCCGGTCGCGCCCAGCTCACTCAGCCAGGTGGAGTTGTACTCGATGCGGGTCTTGGCCGGGTCGAGGATCTTGAACGCCTGCTCGGCATAGGTGAGGGCGTTGTGCTTGATGGCCTCTTCGGAGAGCGGCGGACGGGTGGCGTTCTTGCCGGAGGGGTCACCCACCATGGCGGTGAAGTCACCGATCAGCAGGATCACTTCATGGCCCAGATCCTGGAAGGTCTTCAGCTTGTTGAGGATCACGGTATGACCCAGGTGGATGTCCGGCGCGGTCGGGTCCATCCCCAGCTTGATGCGCAGGGGGCGCCCTTCCTTCAACTTGGCGATCAGTTCTTCTTCAACCAGAATTTCTTCCGCTCCGCGCTTGATCTCGGCTAGCGCCACCTCGAGCTGGGACATTTTTTGACTCTCCAATCACGATTCCACAGGGCCAGACATATTACTGGAATGGCGGGCCAATTGGAAAGGCGGTAAACTCCGACCTTCTTCCGGGTTCAACTTTGTCTGCTTCTCATGGTCCTTTGGCACGCCTTCAACTCTCTCCCTCACTGGCACCGCAAGATGGTGCTTATCCTGAGCATCATGGTGATGATGCTGGCGGCCTGGCCGAGCGAACAGGCAGTCGCCACCCGGGTCGATGACAACGACAACGAACTGGCCGTCGAGCAGCAGGTCGACGAGGAGGCGCAGCTGGCACGGGCCGAGCCCGTCACTCCGCCCAAACCGCGCTATGTCACCAGACAGGTGAAGGTGCGCAGCGGCGACAACATGGGGGTCATCTTCCAGCGCCTCGGCCTCAGTACCACGGATCTGCACCTCATCGATCAGCTCGAGGGCACGGATACCCTGCGCCTGCTCAAGCCCGGTCAGGAGCTCACCTTCAAGCTCACCAAGGGCGGCGAGCTGCACAGCCTCTATTACCCCCACAGCCTGGAGCAGGCGCTCAAGGTGAACCGCCGGGATGACGGCTTCGTGGCCAGGCCGGTGAAGATCGAGCTCGACACCCGCGAACAGGTGGCCCAGGGGGAGATCCGCTCCAGCTTCTGGGGCGCCGCCGTCGAAGCGGGCATGACGGAAGACCAGATCATGGATCTCGCCGCCATCTTCGGCTGGGACATCGACTTTGCCCAGGACCTGCAACCGGGGGACAGCTTCCGGGTGGTCTACCAGGACAAATACCAGGATGACGAGCGGGTTGCCTCCGGCGACATCCTGGCCGCCGAGTTCGTCAACCAGGGGGCCATCTACCGCGCCGTGCTGAACACGGATGGCAACTACTACACCCCGGACGGCAAGGCGATGCGCAAAAGCTTCCTGCGCGCGCCGGTCAACTTCAAATACATCAGCTCCAACTTCAATCCGCGCCGCCTTCACCCGGTCACCGGCAAGGTGCGCCCCCACAACGGCATCGACTACGTAGCGCCGGTGGGGACCCCCATCATGGCGGCGGGCGGCGGCAGCGTGGTGGCCGCCGGCTACAACCAGTTCAACGGCAACTACGTCTTCATCAAGCACGCGGGCAACTACGTGACCAAGTACCTGCACCTCTCCAAGCGCACCGTCAACAAGGGGCAGCGAGTGAAGCAGGGCCAGACCATCGGCCTGCTCGGTGGCACCGGCCGGGTCACAGGCCCGCACCTGCACTATGAATTCGTGGTGGGCGGCGTGCACAAAAACCCGCGCACCCTCAACCTGCCCCAGGCGGAGTCTCTCAGCGGGCGGGCGCTGGCCAGCTTCAAGGCCCAGGCCATGCCACAGCTGGCCAAGCTGGACAGCCCCGAGCTGCAACTGGCCAGAAACAAGGGCAACGGCGACGACAGCTGACCGCTGTCGACCAAGGTGGAACACGGCATCGGACGGTTCCCCCGCATCATTGAAAGGGGTTGTCATGACGGAACGCTATATAGGCTTGATGTCCGGTACCAGCATGGACGGTATCGACGCCGTGCTGGTGACGATGGATAGGGAAGCGCTTCGAGTAGAGGCGGCGCTGTGCCATCCCTGGCCTGCCGATACGGCTCGCACCCTGCATGCGCTTTGCACCCCGGGGGAGAACGAAATCGACCGCATGGGGGTAGCCGACAACCTGGTGGCACGCGAATTTGCCGCCGCCACCCAGGCTTTGCTCGCCAAGGCGGCGCTGACTCCCAAGGAGATTCGCGCCATCGGCAGTCACGGCCAGACCATACGCCACCGCCCTGCCCTCGGCTTTACCCTGCAAATAGGCAACGCGGCCCTGCTGGCGGCCCTGACCGGCATCGACGTGGTGGCCGATTTTCGCACCATGGACATGGCCCTCGGCGGTCAAGGGGCCCCCCTGGTGCCCGCCTTCCATCAGGCGCTCTTTGCCCGCCCCGACGCCCTTCGGGTGGTGCTGAACCTCGGCGGCATTGCCAATATCTCGGTGCTGCCCGGCCAGGCCGACGGGGGGGCGGGTTCAGGGGTATATGGCTTCGATACCGGCCCCGCCAATACCCTGCTCGACGGCTGGTATCGCCGCCACCATCCGCACGGTGACAGCTATGATGCCGGTGGCCAGTGGGCCGCCAGCGGCAGGCTTATCCCTGCGCTGCTGGAGCAGTTGCTGGCTCACCCCTACTTCGCCGCCCCCGCCCCCAAGAGCACGGGGCGTGAGATGTTCACCCTCGACTGGCTCGACGGCGAGCTGGACGGCTGCACATACGCCCCCGCAGATGTGCAGCGTACCCTGCAATCCCTCACCTGCCACAGTATCGCCCGCCAGTTGCCCGCCCACAGTGACGCACCAACCCGGCCCGAGCTGTTTGTCTGCGGCGGCGGCGCCCACAACGCCCCGCTGCTGGCGGAGCTTGCTGCCCTGCTGCCCGACTGGCATCTGACCAGTACCGCCCAGCTCGGCCTTGCACCGGACTGGGTGGAAGGGGCCGCCTTTGCCTGGCTGGCACAACGCTTTATCCAGCGAAAGCCAGGCAACCTGCCTGCGGTGACCGGCGCTAGCCGCCCGGCGGTGCTGGGCGCCCTCTATCCCGCCTGAGCCGCTTCCCGAGCGCCCTCCCCTCTAATGGAACAAGCCCGAACAGGTGCACCTGATCGGGCTTGTTGTTATGCCTGGCGCCAGATGGCGCAGACCCGTCACTCTGTGCTCCCTACCCGAGCCGCTCTTTCAACCTGGCCGCCTGCGCCTTGAAGGTCTCATAGTCGGCGACATGCCGGCTCCTGGCAGCGGTGATCCACTGCACGCCCGTCTCGTCGGCGTGGGAAAATTCGATGCAAAACTCATATTTCGCGCTGGAGAGCAGCCCCATCAGGGCGCCAGACAGAAAACCCACCAGGGGCAGGAAGAGCACGATGAGCCAGTTGCCCGCCTGCTCGTAGGAAGGGGTGAAGTAAAAGAGCACACTGGAGGTGACCACTCCCAGCAACAAGGTCTTCTTGAGCCTATCCATCCAGCCGAGTGCTTTTACCTGCACGCCGACGATGCGGCCCAGATCGTAGCGATCCTTGTTGACCCTCAGTGTGTTGTCCGACTGTTCAATGGCAATGGCCATCCTGATACTCCGTCCTGTTGGCTATGGCGATAAGGGGTTGCCGTGGCGGCCCCGGATTGTGCATCCCGTGATCATGACGGACCAGCAGCCAGCCACGGGGGCGATGGGCGGCGCCTCCCCCAACAGGAACACACGCAGCATGGTATCGTATGGCGCCAAACATCAAAAGACGTTCACATCAAAAGGCGAGGTGGATCACCTTCTGCCCGACCCTTGTCCCCCGTGCAGCCGTTGGCTTTCCTGACCATCCTCTCATGGGCAAGGTAGCCGGGGAGCAGGGGTCAGTGAGATAACAGCCCCGTGATGACCCTCAGGAGGGGCGGGCCGATGGGATGGCGCCATGGGCCCGCACATCGAGAGCACTCCCATGGCCCCTAGAAGGCCCACTTCAGGAAGCGGTTTACCTGGCGCTTGACCGGTGCACAGAGCGGCGGTTTGGGAGGCTCCAGGTTGATCTGTCTGCGGCCCACCCTGGCTTCGCACCGCAGCAGGATCTGGAGATAGTGGGGGTGCTGGCGCTGGATGAAACGGGAGATCTCATGGGCCCAGGGTTTGGGCACTCCCCACAGGGTCGAGGCCAGGGCGCCGACGATACAGAAGAAGGCGGGCTCGTGCATGCCCATCCTGACGCCATTCTCCAGCGCCTCCTTGAAGGAGCCCGAATGGGCGATGCAGGTCATCACATTGACCATGAAGGCGGCATAGTCATCTTCCCCGCCGTGGCCCACCCTGGCCACCAACCCGGCCTGTGGCCTGTAGCCGAACTGGTGGCCGATGTGCTCAAGCACTGCATTGCGCTGGCGAATGACCTTGGCATAGAACATCAGCATGGCGGTACAGTCGAGCGCCTGGCTCAAGGCCGCCTGATGGGGATGGGTCTGGGTGGGACGGGGCGTGGTCAGCAGCGCGATCTCCTCCGAGATGGCGAGCAGACCGATGGGCACCGCCGTGCTGATAAAGGCGAGATCAATGGCGATCGCCAGGTCCTGGCCCTCCTCCATCCGGCCGATGACCACCTGCTCGGCAAAGAGGCGACGCTGGCGCTCGATAAAGGCGCCATAGATCAGGGCCCTGAACTTCTTCTGGGGATAGGGGGTATCGAGCAGGGTCTCCATGGTCAGGATGGCGGCACCGGTGCGACCGCGCAGTTGATAGTCGGGGGCGAGGGGGAAGTGCTTGCCTAGGCGGGGGGGTGGCCGAAACCCGCTGGTGCGGCTGTACATGTCACCCAGAATGAATCCAAGCATAAAACCTCCGAAGTCAGATGACGGGGATCGCGATGCGATCGCATGTGCCACTCCCGGGCAGATGAGTGCCGACCCGTGCTGCTCGTCGGCAGGGTCCCTGATTTCATTATTAATCATACAGTTAATAATCCACCCAAACCCCGACCCAGGTCGCAATAACGGCAGTTGATGACAAAGAACACAAATAAGGATGGTGCGGTGAAGATGAGCCGGCTGCATCGCAAGGAGTGCGGGATACGCCAGGGCGGCAAAGCAGGGCGGACTCCGAGGCCCCCTCACAGGGAGGGTCATGACAGGAGTGATATGCATCGGGGGGCGGCAAGTCGGGGCAGGCAAGGGGAAGACCCCCTCGCCTTGCTTATGAGCCTTGTTGGCGGGCTGCGTTCGCGCCACTGAAAAGATATGGCATAGGCGGTGTGGCGACCCGCCCATGTCAGCCTCCGCCGCAGGGGCTAAAGAGCGCCCTCTCTTTCTCCCGTATTTATGTCATGACCTGTGGCCATGCAAAGAGGGTGAATGTTATTTCAGTGTGCTCACCGCAGCATATTTTGGCGGCGCTGAACAGGGCGTCGAGAGAGCGATAAATAGATAGCTATGCAAAACCGGGAGAATAAGCTGCAATTTAGCCAAAAGTATTAACGGAAGATTCACAGGCTGTAACCCTGATACGCGACAATATGGCGCTATCTGGTTCCGCTTTCATCGCAAAGCGGGATCATCATCACCTTTATCTGGCATACCCGTCATGAATTGAATCGCAAAATGAATATTTTTCACTCTGTTGAGCCACCTCATAGAAACAGGATCCCGGTTTGCATCCCCGGATAACCGCCCCCTAGAATTCTCCCGTCTGAATCACCAGGCCAACTTCTCTCCCTTGTCTGTTGCACGCGCTGTCTGCATCGAAACAGGGCTCGACACTGTGATGATCGTTCTCCTTTTCTCCGTCGCCCTGCGGCGGGAACGGGCAACTGTTGCCGCAATATCACGAGTCATCAGCGTGCCGTATTCGGCCAGGGAAGAACAATGCGGCCCGGACCCTACATCAAAAACGAAAAAGGAGTATCGCCATGAGTGGTACCATCATCAAATCCGCCAGAAATACCCCCAATGCGCCTCAGGATCTGGGGCCCTATACCCAGAGCGTGGCCTTCTCCCACTACAACAATATTGCCACCCAGCTCCCCGTCGATCCGAAAACGGGCGCGCTGGTCGCAGGGGATATCCAGGCCCAGGCCAGACAATGTCTCACCAATATCCAGGCCATCGTCCAGAGCATTGGCCACGGCATGGAGGACATGGTGAAGGTGACCCTGTTCCTCGCGGACATCGCCGACCTCGATGCCGTCAACACCGTCTATCGTGAATTCTTCCCCCACTCGCTGCCGACCCGCACAGTGCTCGCCGTCGCCAGTCTGCCGCTCGGCGCCAGGGTGCAGATGGACGCCCTGCTCTCCAACGGGGAAGGCACCTTCCCCCAGGCCCCCTGCCCGCTGCTCAAGATCTCCCGAAACAGCGACCACGCCCCGCAGGATCCGCTCTCCAGCCAGAGCGTCGCCTTCTCCCATTACAACAATATCGGTGCCCAGCTGCCCCTCGACCCCGCATCCGGCGCTCTGGTTGACGGTGGCATCCGCGAGCAGGCGGCCCAGTGCCTGCGCAATATCAAAACCGTGCTGGAGAGCATCGACGTGCCCTTCGACGACATCGTCAAGGTGACTGTCTATATGACCAATCTGGCGGATCTCGACGCCGTCAACGAGGTCTACACCACCTTCTTCCCGGACTCCGCCATCGCCCGCGCCGTCGCCTATCTGCCCGCCCGCTCTGTGGTCAGTGCCGTCGCCCTGCCGCTGGGCGCCCGGGTGCAGATGGATGCGGTCATCTCCCACGGTGACGGTACCCCGCCACAGCTGGTGGAAGACAGGCACAACCTGGTGATTCGTGCCCGCAATACCGACAAGGCACCGAGAAGCCCGCTCCATTGCCAGAGCGTCGCCTTCTCCCACTACAACCATATCGCCGGCCAGTTGCCGCTCGACATGACCACCGGCAAGGTGCTGACCGGTTGCGTCAAGGAGCAGACCGCCCAGTGCCTCGGCCATATCAAGACTATTGTGGAGAGCATCGGCCACGTGATGGACGATATCGTCAAGGTCAATATCCAGCTTGCCAACATCGCGGATCTGGCGGAGGTGGATGCCATCTACACCCAATACTTCCCGGCCTATCTGCCTGCCCGCACCGTGATTGGCGTGAGCGAACTGCCCGCCGGCGCACGAATCCAGATGGATGCGGTGATGTCCAACGCGGAAAGCACACCGCCGCAGGTGTAAGGTTTGTTGAAATAAAAAGAGACCGGCTATATGCCGGTCTCTTTTTTGGTAACAGGGAGGGATATTATTTTTATGACATCGATATAAAAAACACGAACGTCCGATTGCGCTTCGCTAATCTATTCTACAAATTAACTTTGTTTATCTATTCGGGATTTTTTCCAAAGCCCATTTACTTGGCTCAGCTACAGCTAATATAGGTGCGCAAGCTCTAATGTCAACATGAGACATTAAACCATAGAATAAACAGTCTAAATTTTTATCATTCAAAAAAGAAACTACAAACATATCTAAAGAATTGAATTTATTTTTAAATGAAAACTTATCAGAAATACTGTGGTGATTTACCAATGTTTTTAAAAAAGCATACTTTTTGTAAACATCAATTACTTTTTCTGATTCCTCTTGAGCATCAACCATAGCTAAATCTAATTCTGCATCACTTATCGATGATTCGTTTCTAATAATTACTATAGGGTCTATCTCATTGAAAGCTCGTCGTAAATAGTTGAAATGCATATCTTGCCATTGCATTCTCACGATTGCTTTATGAATATCCTCCTTCATCGCACTATATAGTTCATCGAAGTTATTTGCTATGTTTGACAACTGAGTCATTGACTGGTCAAGATTAATTAAATTGCTGTCATTACCCACTTTGATGTTTTCAATAACCACGACCATTTTATCTATTTGTACTCTTGCCTCCGAAGCAATAATAAGCTGTCTTTGTTGAATGACACTTTTTCTATATTGCAGCAATGCTAATCCGAAAGCTAATGAGGTCGCTATTTGGGCAAAGCCATTAATAATGTCCAAGAATGTTATTTTATAGCTACTGTCAAAGGTACCAACCAAACCATAAACTACACAAACGCCATAGGTTATATATGCCGTTGCAATGATAACAACTAGAAATAAACAAACAGTATCTAAAGAAATAGGTCTTTTTATATTAGGTTTTTCAAATAACACTTAAACCCTCCCATCTTATGTTCCTGATCTAACAACACAATATTACTAGAGGTCAAAAAATGGAAATACTATACAGATTTTTAAACAAAATAAGCATGACTTTCTTCAAGCCAATAAAATGTAGTAAGAAATAAAAACGCCCCCCATCTTGCGATGGAGGGCGCTTTATTTTCCGGCTATTGGGCCAGAGTGGCCCAATGGTCAGCTATTACAGGGACTCTGCAGTCGCAACCACGTTTTCCACGGTAAAGCCGAATTCCTTGAACAGCAGCTCGGCCGGTGCAGACTCACCAAAGGTGGTCATACCGATGATCTTGCCGCCGAAACCGACGTACTTGTACCAGTAGTCGGCGATGCCTGCTTCGATGGCCACGCGCTTGGTGACGGCGGCCGGCAGGACGGACTCTTTGTACTCGGCAGACTGGGCATCGAACACGTCGGTAGACGGGATGGAGACCACGCGCACGGCACGGCCCTTGGCAGCCAGCTGCTCATAGGCAGCCACGGCCAGCTCCACTTCGGAACCGGTGGCGATCAGGATCAGCTCCGGGGTACCGGCGCAATCCTTCAGCACGTAACCACCCTTGGCGGCATCGGCCAGTTGCTGGGCGGTGCGGTCCATCTGGGCCAGGTTCTGACGGGAGAAGATCAGGGAGGTCGGGCCGTCGGTACGCTCGATGGCGTGTTTCCAGGCGATGGCGGACTCTACCTGGTCACACGGGCGCCAGGTGCTCATGTTCGGGGTCAGACGCAGGGAGGCGATCTGCTCGACCGGCTGGTGAGTCGGACCATCTTCACCCAGACCGATGGAGTCGTGGGTGTAGACGAAGATGGCGCGCTGCTTCATCAGGGCGGCCATGCGCAAGGCGTTGCGGGCGTACTCCATGAACATCAGGAAGGTGGCGCCGTAGGGGATGAAACCACCGTGCAGGGCGATGCCGTTCATGATGGCGGACATGCCGAACTCGCGCACGCCGTAGTGGATGTAGTTGCCTGCGGCGCTCTCGGGAGTCAGGGACTTGGAGCCGGACCACATGGTCAGGTTGGACGGCGCGAGATCCGCGGAGCCGCCCATGAATTCCGGCAGCAGCTTGCCGAAGGCTTCCAGGGAGTTCTGGGACGCTTTACGGGTCGCGATCTTGGCCGGGTTGGCCTGCAGGGTTTCGATGATCTTGGCGGATTCAGCAGCCCAGTTGGCCGGCAGCTCGCCAGTGGTGCGGCGCTTGAACTCGGCAGCCAAGGCCGGGTGAGCGGCTTCATAGGCGGCGAACTTGGCAGCCCAGTCGGATTCGAGCTTGGCGCCCTTCTCCTGACCGTTCCACTCGGCGGCGATGTCGGACGGGATGACGAACGGCGCGTGGTCCCACTTCAGGAAGGCACGGGCGGCGGCGATCTCGTCGTTGCCCAGCGGTGCGCCGTGGCAGTCGTGGGAGCCGGACTTGTTCGGGGAACCGTAGCCGATGATGGTGCGGCAGCAGATCAGGGTCGGCTTGCCGGTCTCGGCCTTGGCGGCTTCGATGGCGGCGTTAATGGCTTCCGGGTTGTGACCGTCAACGGCCGGGATGACGTGCCAGCCGTAGGCTTCGAAGCGCTTGGGAGTGTCGTCGGTGAACCAGCCTTCTACGTGACCGTCGATGGAGATGCCGTTGTCATCCCAGAACGCGATCAGCTTGCCCAGGCCCAGGGTGCCGGCCAGGGAGCAGGCTTCGTGGGAGATACCTTCCATCAAGCAGCCGTCGCCCATGAAGGCGTAGGTGTAGTGGTCGACGATGTCGTGACCCGGCTGGTTGAACTGCTCGGCCATGGCCTTCTCGGCGATCGCCATGCCCACGGCGTTGGTGATGCCCTGACCCAGCGGACCGGTGGTGGTTTCAACGCCCGGCGCATAACCGTACTCCGGGTGACCCGGGGTGCGAGAGTGCAGTTGGCGGAAGTTTTTCAGATCGTCGATGGAGAGGTCATAACCGGAGAGGTGCAGCAGGGAGTACAGCAGCATGGAGCCGTGGCCGTTGGAGAGAATGAAACGGTCGCGGTCGGCCCACTTGGGGTTGTTCGGGTTGTGTTTGAGGTGGCTGCGCCACAGCACTTCAGCGATATCCGCCATTCCCATGGGGGCGCCCGGGTGACCGGAGTTGGCTTTTTGAACGGCATCCATACTCAATGCACGAATGGCATTGGCAAGCTCTTTACGAGAAGGCATCTGTATCTCCTGCGATTGCTTCATTTGATGGCCAAGATTAAGGCGCGTTATTGTCCCAGCAGGGGGCGCGGCGTGCAAATATTATCTGGGCGAATAAAGTGGCTTTGGGAGCACAATCGCTTTTCTGGGCGGGGAAAACGATTCAATCCGCCCCCTGACTCACCTCCATGGAGGTAGATCCCTTCCCCATCCTGCCCCGGGCGGCTCCACCCCCAAATAGTGCTGGCAATCACCGGATGACCTATTTAAAATAGACGTCCAGATGTAGATACCTCTACAGTCATCCTGTCATTATCCGGTTATGGCCAAGGCGATAACCCTTACGAATCGAGAACCAAACATGGCAAAGCTGTTTACTTCCGAGTCGGTCTCCGAAGGCCATCCCGATAAAATCGCCGACCAGATCTCCGATGCGGTGCTGGACGCCATCCTGCAGCAGGACACCAAGGCGCGCGTCGCCTGCGAAACCCTGGTCAAGACCGGCATGGTGATGGTAGCCGGCGAAGTGACCACCTCTGCCTGGGTCGACATCGAACAGATCGTGCGCGACACCGTGCGCGAGATTGGTTACACCCACTCCGACATGGGCTTCGACGCCGACTCCTGCGCCGTGCTGAACGCCATCGGCAAACAGTCTCCGGACATCAACCAGGGCGTCGACCGTACCGACCCGCTGGAGCAAGGTGCAGGTGACCAGGGCCTGATGTTCGGCTACGCCACCAACGAAACCGACGTGCTGATGCCCGCGCCCATCACCTACTCCCACCTGCTGGTGAAGCGTCAGGCAGAAGTGCGCAAGAACGGCACCCTGCCGTGGCTGCGTCCGGACGCCAAGAGCCAGCTGACCTTCGCCTACGACGACGCAGGCAAGATCCTGGGTGTCGATGCCGTGGTGCTCTCCACCCAGCATTGCGACTCCATCAGCCACAGCGATCTGGTGGAAGCTGTGCGCGAAGAGATCATCAAGCCGGTGCTGCCCGCCGAGTGGATCAACAAGGACACCAAGTACTTCATCAACCCGACCGGCCGTTTCGTCATCGGCGGCCCCATGGGTGACTGCGGTCTGACCGGTCGCAAGATCATCGTCGACACCTACGGCGGCATGGCCCGTCACGGTGGTGGCGCCTTCTCCGGCAAGGATCCGTCCAAGGTGGACCGCTCCGCCGCCTACGCCGCCCGCTACGTGGCCAAGAACATCGTGGCCGCAGGCCTCGCGGATCGCTGTGAAGTGCAGGTCTCCTACGCCATCGGCGTGGCCGAGCCCACCTCCATCAGCGTCGAAACTTTCGGCACCGGCAAGGTGGCCGAAGCCCTGCTGGTCAAGCTGGTGCGCGAGTTCTTCGAGCTGCGCCCCTATGGTCTCATCGAGATGCTGGATCTGAAGCGCCCGATCTACCAGGCAACCGCCGCTTACGGCCACTTCGGCCGCGACGAGTTCCCCTGGGAGAAGACCGACAAGGCCGAGCTGCTGCGCGCTGCCGCCGGCCTGTAAGGCTCGAGGTTGTGATAAAAGGGGAGCCTGGCTCCCCTTTTGCTTTTGTGTCCGTCCCGAGGATCCCATGCCTGCCACTGCCACCCGGCTTGACCCCACCCTCATCGAGACGCTGCTCACGCGCGTCGAGGCCTGCTTTGTGCAGGCTGAAACGCGCCTTGGCCGCACCTTCCCGCGCCCGCAAGTCCACTGCAACATGCGGGGCCGGGCGGCAGGGTCTGCGCGGCTGCAAACCTGGGAGCTGCGTTTCAATCCGGCGCTCTATCAGGCCAATCAGCAGGCGTTTTTAAGGGAAGTGGTGCCCCACGAGGTGGCGCACCTGCTGGTCTATGCGCTCTGGGGAGAGGGGCGCGGCAAGAGCCGGGTACTGCCCCACGGTCGCCAGTGGCAGTCGGTGATGCGGGAGCTGTTCGGTCTCGAACCCAGCACCACCCACAGCTTTGATCTGGGGGTGCTGGCCCAGCGCACCTTCGTGTATGCCTGCGCCTGCCAGCAGCATCCCCTCTCCGTGCGCCGCCACAACAAGGTGATACGCGGCGAGGCCCGCTATCACTGCCGCCGCTGTCGCCAGCCCCTGGTGTGGCAGCGCGACACGACGGCGGATTGAGTCACCCCGTGTCGCGCTCCTGTGATAGGGTGCGCGCTTACTTCATTCAACTGTCTCATTGCCAAGGATATTCATGTTTCGCCCTCTGCTCTCCCTCTGCCTGGCCCTGCTGGTCAGCGCCCCGGCCCATGCCGACAACATCCAGACCTTTCGCGCCGCCAAGCAGGATCTGAACAAGCTCTACCAGAGCCACCCCGTCACCTTCTACTGCGGCTGCAACATCAAGTTCAGCGGCAAGAAGATGGCCCCCGACTGGGAGAGCTGCGGCTACCTGCCGCGCAAACAGGCCGAGCGGGCCTCCCGCATCGAATGGGAGCACGTGGTGCCCGCCTGGGAGTTCGGCCACCAGCTCCAGTGCTGGCAGGACGGGGGTCGCAAGAATTGCGGCAAGAGCGACGAGTTCAACAGGATGGAGGGAGACATGCACAACCTCTTCCCCGCCATCGGCGAGGTGAACGGCGATCGGGCGAACTTCCGCTTCAGCGACTGGAACGGCAAACCCAACCAGTACGGCAAGTGCCAGATGCTGGTGGACTTCAAGGAACGCCAGGTGCAGCCGCCCAAGGGGCCGGTGCGTGGCCAGATCGCCCGCGCCTACCTCTACATGAGCCAGCAGTACGGACTGCGTCTGGCGGCCCAGCAGCGCAAGCTTTACGAAGCCTGGGACAGGCAGTATCCGGCTGATCGCTGGGAGTGCGAGCGCAATCGCCGTATCGGCAAGCTGCAGGGCAATACCAATCCCTTCATTGAAAAGCAGTGCCAGTAACCCCATTTGACCAGGGAGGGGGAGCGTCCCCCTCCTCCTGAATCCCTTCACTCTCTGTCTCGCGAGCCTTGCTCGCCGCCGTGCAGTAGGGTATTGAAGGGTTTCCAAGCAAGAGACTGACTATCAGCCATGCGCATTCCACGTATCTATGAACCGGCCAGCCTGCAGGTTGGCCAGACCCTCGCCCTGTCGGAAGACGGTGCCAATCACATCGGCCGCGTGCTGCGCATGCAGCCGGGCCAGCAGCTCGAGCTGTTCAACGGCGACGGCCACCAGTACCCCGCCACCATCGCCAACGTCGGCAAGAAGTCGGTGGAAGTGACCATCGACAGTTGCGAGACCCGCTCGGTGGAGTCACCGCTGGCCATCCACCTGGGTCAGGTGATCAGCCGCGGCGACAAGATGGACTTCACCATCCAGAAATCCGTGGAGCTCGGCGTCACCTGCATCACGCCCCTCTTCTCCGAGCGCTGCGGCGTCAAGCTGCCCGCCGATCGGCTGGAGAAAAAACGCGAGCAGTGGCAAAAAGTGGTGATCAGCGCCTGCGAGCAGTGCGGCCGCAATACCGTGCCCGAGGTGCGCATGCCGATGGAGCTGGACGCCTGGCTGGCGGAAGAGACTCAGGAGCTCAAGCTCAACCTGCACCCGCGCGCCCCTTACAGCATCAACACCCTGCCCATCCCCGAGCACGGCGTGCGCCTGCTGATCGGCCCGGAAGGGGGCTTGTCCAGCGACGAGATCGCCCGTACCGTGCAGGAAGATTTCAAGGAGATGCTGCTGGGGCCGCGGGTGCTGCGCACCGAAACCGCCGCCCTGACGGCGATTACTGCGCTTCAGTGCCGCTTTGGCGATCTGGCCTGACAGCCGACCCCACCCCGGCCCTCCCCTTCGCAGGGGAGGGAGCAACAGGCCCCTCCCCCTTGTGAAGGGGGAGGCAGGGAGGGGGTCATCACATCCCATCGAGCCATTAGGAAGGAAACTCGGATGACCATTAAACTCGGCATCGTGATGGACCCCATCTCGGCCATCAACATCAAGAAGGACTCCAGCTTCGCCATGCTCGAAGAGGCGCAAAAGCGCGGCTACGAGCTGTTCTATCTGGAGATGAAGGATCTCTACATGGAGGCCGGTCGCGCCTTCGGCACCATGCGTCCGCTCACCGTCAAATATGACTATGCCGACTGGTACACGCTGGGCGAGGTGGTGGATCAGCCGCTCTCCAGCCTGGACGTGATCCTGATGCGCAAGGATCCCCCCTTCGACACCGAGTTCATCTACGCCACCTACATGCTGGAACGGGCCGAGGATGAGGGTTGCCTCATCGTCAACAAGCCCCAGAGCCTGCGCGACGCCAACGAGAAGCTCTACACAGCCTGGTTTGCCGAGCACACCCCGACCACGCTCGTCACTCGCAGAGCAGACAAGCTGCGGGCTTTCCACGCCCAGCACAAAGACGTCATCCTCAAACCGCTGGACGGCATGGGCGGCGCCTCCATCTTCCGCATGAAGGAGGATGACGCCAACGTCGGTGTCATCATCGAGACATTAACCTCGCACGGCAGCCAGTACTGCATGGCGCAGACCTATCTGCCCGCCATCAAGGATGGCGACAAGCGGGTACTGGTGGTGGACGGTGAGCCGGTTCCCTACTGCCTGGCCCGCATTCCGGCCCAGGGTGAGACCCGTGGCAACCTGGCGGCCGGTGGCCGTGGCGAGGCCCGCCCCTTGAGTGAAGCGGACTGGGCCATCGCCCGCGCGGTGGGCCCGACGCTGAAAGAGAAGGGGCTCATCTTCGTCGGCCTCGACATCATCGGCGATCGCCTGACCGAGATTAACGTCACCAGCCCGACCTGCATCCGCGAGATTGAGGCGGCCTTCGACATCTCCATTACCGGCATGCTGATGGACGCCATCGAGCGCCGACTGGGCCGCTGACCCCTTCGTTGCCGCGGCGAGGAAACACACACAAGGGGCCGTGAGGGCCCCTTTGACTGCCGCCCTCCTGCCGGCAAAAAGCGGTTTTGCCCGCCGCCATCAACTGCCATAATCACCCCAAATACCTTTGCACGCTTAGAGATACATACGCTCCATGCAAACACTGCAAAATCACTTTCTGCTCGCCATGCCGAGCCTCACAGACGCTTATTTCCAGCGCTCCCTGGTCTATCTGTGTGAACACAGCAGCGAAGGCGCCATGGGACTGGTGGTCAACATTCCGGTCGACATGGCCCTGGACGCCATGCTGACCAAGCTCAACCTCAATCCCCCCGCCACCGCCGAGATGAAACAGCCGGTGTTGCAGGGGGGGCCGGTGCACGGGGATCGCGGCTTCGTGTTGCACAGCTTCCGCCCGGGCTTCAACTCCACCCTGCAGGTGAGCGACGAGATGATGGTCACCACCTCCAAGGACATCCTGGAGACCCTGGGCACCGACGAGGCGCCGGACCACTGGCTGGTGGCGCTCGGTTACGCCGGCTGGAGTGCAGGCCAGCTCGAGCAGGAGCTGGTGGATGGCGCCTGGCTGGTGATCCCCCCCAATCCCAAGCTGGTCTTCGATACCCCCATCCACCTGCGCTGGCAGCAAGCCGCAGCGAGCATTGGGGTCAACCCCCTGCACCTCTCCAGCCAGGTGGGGCATAGCTGACACCCCGGCCCTCCCCTCCGGGGGAGGCGGCACGCTCACCTCCCCCCATGAGCAGGGGGAGACAGGGAGGGGTCTTCCCCCTTCATTTATCCATCCATTTCGAGGAGACCCCATGTCATCACGCAGCATCATGGGCTTTGACTACGGCACCAAGAGCATCGGTGTCGCCATCGGCCAGGAGCTCACGGGCAGCGCCCGCCCCCTTCGCTCCCTCAAGGCCAACGACGGCATCCCCAACTGGGACGAGATAGAGAAGCTGATCAAGGAGTGGCAACCGGATCTGCTGATCGTCGGTCTGCCGCTCAACATGGATGGCACGGACCAGGAGATCACGGTGCGGGCCCGCAAGTTCGGCAATCGCCTGCACGGCCGCTTCGGCAAGCCGGTGGAGTTCAAGGACGAGCGGCTCACCACCACGGATGCCCGCGCCCGCCTGTTTGAACGTGGCGGCTACAAGGCGCTGGACAAGGGGAGCGTGGACGGCGTCTCCGCCCAGCTCATCGTCGAAGCCTGGATGGAAGAGCAGTACGACTAAACCGGGGTGCCTCCTCCCCCTTGCTTCTCTTTCGCCGCCCCGCTCTCCATGGGCCCGCCCCAGGCAAAACGCGTCATCCCCGCCGCGGCCAGGCCATAGAGCCGCCGGATCTCCCCCCGCAACCACATCACCTTGGCATCCTGATTGTGGCGCTTGTGCCACAGCAGGATGAAGGCGATCTCCAGCTGGGCATAGAGAGACTCTTCCAGCGGCAACGGCATGGGGATGAGGTCGGGGTGATGTCTGGCGGCATAGTCCGCGCAATATGAAGGCACCACGGCGATCAGCTCGTGGCTCTTTTGGGCGGCGATGTGCAGCGCCTGCTCGAAGCTCGCCACCATGATGGGCACCTGCCGCCTGTGGCCTTCGTCCTCCAGCAGATCATCCAGTGCCCAGCTGTCGCTGGCCTCCCACACCACGCTCACCTGGGGGCAGGCCAGAAAGCGGGTCAGCGACCACGTCTGCCCGAGCAAGGGGTGATCCTTGCGCAGGAACACCACGGGACGATCGCAGAACAGCACTTCGTGATCGATGTAATAGGGCAGCCGGTTGACCCTGGCATGGGAGCGGCCGTGGGTCTCCCGGGCGCAGAAGCCGAGATCCGCCTCCCCGTTGACGATGTCGTTGAGGGAGTGGTGATCCCAGCCCAGCATCCTGACCACGGAGTGGGGGTACTTCTGGTAGATGGTCGTGGGCAGCTCGCTCAGGAAGCTGATGCCAAAGGGGGACTCCATCACCATACTGAAGCGGGCCCCCTCGGGGATCGCCTCGCTGTTGAGGGTGCTGATGCTCTCGGTGAGCTGGAACCAGGTCTTGAGCTCCTCTGCCAGGGTCAGGGAGAGATTGGTCGGCTGCAAGCCCTGGCGCACGCGCACGAAGAGGGGGTCCCCGAACCAGTCCCGCAGCTTGCCGAGCGCCTTGCTCACCGCCGACGGGGTGACACACAGCTTCTTGGCCGCCCCCGCCACGCTGCGCTCCTGCATCAGGTGCCTGAAGACCACCAGCAGGTTCAAATCGAGTTCACCCAGATTGCGCATCGCTTCTCTCCTATCCCCGAGCCCGGACTCGCCGTACCGCACGCCATGGTAGCAGCACCTTGACCACCAGGTAACCGAGCAGCGCCAGCAGGAGTGCCAGGATCAGCATCCAGAGCGCAGGCATCCCCAGATGGCCCATCCCCCAGATGAAGAGCCCGGACAACCCTATCTGCATGATGCAGAGCAGGGCGCTGGCCGATGCCACCTGATCCCCGCACACATCCAGCGCCTCCCCCATCGCCACCCCGAACCCGCAGGAAAACCCGATGCAGACCAGGGCAAACCCCGCCAGCAGCCAGGACAGGCCGCCTTCAGGCCCGCTGCTGCACAGCAGGGCGAGCAAGGCCAGCAGGTAGGCGAGGTGGGAGAGCGCCAGCACCCTTGCCTTGCCGAGCCAGCGCAGCAGCAAGGGGGTCAGGAAGGAAGCGGACATGCTCACCCCGGCCATCGCCATCATCAGCCGGGTGTACTGCTCGGGAGGCAGGCCGAACGTGGTCATCAGGACGAGGGGCGAGACGCTCACATAGACCAGGATGGCGGCCACGCTGGCGCTGGTCAGCAAGGCGCGCTGCATGAAGGGGGCCGTGCCCAGCAGGGCCAGCGGCGATGCCCCCGCAGGCTGGCGGGCGGGGCGGGTCTCCTTGAGCAGTCGCAGGTTGACCAGGGCACTGATGGCGGCCACCAGCGCCATGCCCACGAAGATGCCGCGCCACTCGAAGTGCGACAGGATGAGATAACCGAGTACGGGAGCCAGCACCGGAATGACGCAGATCACGCCGTTGATGAGGGAGAGAGCCATCGCGAGGCGCGCCTGGCTCAGCACATCCCGCAGCACGGTGAAGGTCATGATGTAGAGCGCTCCAGCGCCCACCCCTTGCCAGAAACGCCCCAGATAAAACTGGGCGATGCCGGTCGCCTCCGCCGCCACCAGGGAGGCGACCACGAAGATGAGGGCGCCCCCCAGCACCACGGGGCGCCTGCCATGGCGATCCGCCAGCATGCCCCCCGGCAGCACGGTAGCCGCCATGCCCAGCAGATAGATGGAAAAAGCGGTGTGGATCTGCGCCTCGCTCCCCTGCAGGGTTTGCGCAATGCGGGGGACGGCCACCAGATAGAGATCGATCCCGAGGGGATAGAGGATGATCATCAGAAAAGTACACAGCAGAAACATACCCATGAAGGCTCCATAGCAGCAGGTTTCACCATCACAGGTGCGCTGTCAGCGAGATTGACAACTCAATCCTGCAAAAGCAGAGGAAGATGCCGGGCACTATAGAGCGGGCGGCCTGCCGGGGCCTAGTGACGAGATGGCACTCGGTGGATGCCAATCCGGACATCTCCCGCAGGAGAGGTCCGGATTGGCATGCTCATCGACCCGCCCCCTGCCAGGTCGCGCTTGAGGGGTCGGGTCCGAGGTAACGGGCACGCCGCGATGCGGTGTGCCCTCAAAGCTCAGCGAAGGCGCACCATTACCTGGCCAGTTGCGTCAGGATTGCGTGAGCCGCCTTGATGCGCGCCTCGTTGGGGTAGTTGCGATTGGCCAGCATGACGATGCCAATCCCTTTGGCCGGCACGAAGGCCACATAGGCCCCGAAGCCGTTGGTCGAGCCGGTCTTGTTGAAGAGCACAGGGTGCCCTGCCGCAGCGGGCGCGGGCACCGCCGGGTTGGCATTGTAAATCATCGCCGGGGAGTTGCCCGCCAGCAGCGTCTGCTCGCTGACGGGATAGGCGTAACGCTCCCAGCCCAGTCCCTGGGTCATCTCCCCCACCGCATACTGGCCCTGGTGAGTCAGGTCGATGGCCTGCTGCATGGCCGCATTATCCACCCCGCTGATGTTCGCCTTCACAAAGCGCAGCAGATCCGCCGAGCTGGTCTTGATGCCGTAGGCCTCGTCCGCCAGCATGCCGGGAGTGACGCGGATGGGCTTGTCCTCCTTCGAGTAGCCGTAGGCGTAGTGCCCCATGGCCTGCTCGGGCACATTGAGGTAGGTATGGTACAGGCCAAGCCCCGGCAGGATCGTCTGCTCCATCAGGCGATCGAACGGCTGCTTCATGCTGCTCGCCGCCAGATAGCCAAAGAGCCCGATGCTGGGGTTGGCGTACTGGCGATGGGAACCCGGCGAGTAGGCTGGGGTCCACTGGCGGTAGTAGGCCTGCATCTTCTCGAGCGAATCCACCTCCTCGGGGAATTGCAGCGGCAAGCCGCCCGCGCTGTAGGTAGCCAGCTCCCCCATGGTGATGTTGTCAAAGGCGGATCCCTTGAGCCAGGGGGCGAACAGACTCGCCTTGTCATCGAGCTCGAAGCCCCCCTGCACCACGGCGTAGGCCCCCAGCGTCGCGGTCAGGGTCTTGCTCACGGAGCCTATCTCGAACAGGGTCTGCTCGCTGACACCGACCGCGCGCTCCCGATCGGCCACACCGTAGTTGAAATAGTGGGCCTTGCCATCCTTGAGCACGGCCACCGCCATGCCCGGGATCCTGTGCTCCTTGAGTAGCGGCCGGATGCTGGCATCCACCACGGGGCGCAGGGGATCGGTCACCGCCTTGTCACCGGCATGAGCCAGACCGGCCCACATCAGGGTGGCCAGAGCGCCCCACAGGATGGATTGTCGTTGTTGCATTGCATGTCTCCTGACTGTCGTTAGCAAGGTATCGCCATGGCGGCGAGTGATGAGCCCAGCATAGTCCCGCGAGGTGTGCTGCCGATGAGGCTCTGTGAAGTCTGTGTGAAGCCGCCCCCTCTTTTTACCCATGAAAAAGGGGAGCCATGGCTCCCCTTCAATCACCTTGCAACGCGGGCTTATTTCTTGCCCGGGTTGTCCCAGATCCCCTCTTCAAGCTGGCTGCGCAGCTCGGGGTATTTGTTGGCATCGAAGGTCGGCACGCGGCCCACCTTGAGCTGGTCGTTGTAGTCCTTGGCCAGCTTGATGGCGACGCCGGAGAGCAGCAGGATGGCCACCAGGTTGACGATGGCCATCAGCCCCATGGAGACATCCGCCAGAGCCCACACGGTCGGCAGTTCGCCCACGGAGCCGAACATCACCATGCCCAGCACGAACATCCGGAACAGCATCAGGCCGCCCTTGTGGTTGTGCTCGAGGAACACCAGGTTGGTCTCCGCATAGGAGTAGTTCGCCACGATGGAGGTGAAGGCGAAGAAGAAGATGGCCGCTGCGATGAAGATGTTGCCACCGCCGCCCACCTGGGAGGAGAGCGCGCGCTGGGTCAGCTCGACACCGGTCACGCCGGAACCCGGCTCGAACTGGCCGGACATCAGGATGATGGCGGCAGTACAGGTACAGATGACGATGGTATCGAGGAAGACCCCCAGCATCTGCACATACCCCTGGGAGGCCGGGTGCGGCGGATAGGGGGTGGCAGTGGCGGCAGCATTGGGGGCAGAGCCCATGCCCGCCTCGTTGGAGAAGAGGCCGCGCTTGATGCCGTTGATCATCGCCTGGGAGATGGCATAGCCCATGGCGCCGGAACCTGCCTGCTCGATGCCGAACGCAGACTTGATGATGAGGGCGAAGATACCCGGCAGCTCGCTGATGTTCATGAACACCACGAACAGCGCCATCAGGATATAGGCGATCGCCATGAAGGGCACCACCAGCTCGGCAAAGCGGGCGATGCCGCGAATGCCGCCGAAGATGATGAGACCGGAGAGCACCACCAGGGCCAGACCGCTCACCCAGTCAGGGATACCGAAGGCAACGTTCATGGCCAGGCTGATGGAGTTGGCCTGCACCGCGTTGAACACCAGACCGAAGGCCAGCAGCAGGCAGAGGGAGAAGACCACCCCCATCCAGCGCATGCCGAGGCCGCGCTCCATGTAGTAGGCGGGGCCGCCGCGGTAGTTGCCATCCTCATCCTTGACCTTGTAGAGCTGGGCCAGGGTGCTCTCCACGAAGGCGGTGGCCATGCCGATGAAGGCGATCAGCCACATCCAGAAGACGGCGCCAGGGCCACCCAGATAGATGGCGACGGCCACACCGGCCAGATTGCCCGTCCCGACACGAGCCGCCAGGCTGGTACACAGAGCCTGGAAGGAGGAGATGCCGGCGCTGTCGGATTTGCGACTGTTGCGCAGGACCGAGAACATGTGGCCGAAGTGGCGGATCTGGATAAAGCCCAGGCGGAAGGTAAAGAAGATACCGACCCCGATCAGCAGGTAAATGAGCACGGCTCCCCACATCAGGTCGTTAATCATTGCAATCAAGGTGTCCATAATTCTCTCGTTGTTATCACATCCATGGCCAGTCTGCGCTGACCGCTCTCTGTCAATTTCCGAACCAGCATTGCGCCGAAGGGGCGGAATCTAGCATAGGGAGGGAATTCAGAATAGTGACAGGGCTCACTGGGGAGACAAAAAACGAGCAATTTGATGCAAAAAAGCTTCATTTAGCACGCAATAAATCAACAAAAATTGATGTGCAACCCAGCCCCTCACAAATTAGAGCCAATAGAGAACCATTTTACAACTCATCCCATGGGGGTAAAAACCGCTGAGTGAAACGACATCAGGGAGACAAGCGTTTGCCTCTCATGCCTCATCGGCAAGGGGTTGTAACGCAAAACGTTTTACACGTAATTAAATTTCAAGTAGCTGACAGAACTATTTATGTGACCTCCCGCACAAATTCATGAATCCACCAAAATAATTGCGCTTTTCCATGTCGGAGCCAGCCGCCACACCATGAATAAAACTCGTTTTTTATCAAACACTTTCACTCGACAGCCGGTACCGCTTTCACCACCTGGCTGATTCGCATACAAGCCCCCCTATTGCAGGATGCGCCACATCCGTATTAATTAGGCAGGCAATGACGATGGGGCCTGCCCATCGCCCCTTTCTGAGCCTGAGCCGCCGGGATCTTGTAATTTAATTTCAGAACTGCCGTCTCATGCCCACCACCCTGGGATTGCTCCCTCATAAAGAGATGATATTTGCCATGGCCGATAAATTGACCCAGCTGAAAGCCCTGACCACAGTGGTTGCCGATACCGGCGACATCGAAGCCATCAAGCGCTACCAGCCCATCGATGCCACCACCAACCCCTCTCTGGTACTCAAGGCCTCCGAGATCCCCGAGTACGCAGCCCTGATCCAGGACGCCATTGCCTGGGCCAAATCCCAGAGCCAGGACAAGGCACAGCAAATCATCGACGCAGGCGACAAGCTGGCGGTCAACATCGGCCTCGAAGTGCTGAAAATCGTCCCGGGCCGCATCTCCACCGAAGTGGACGCCCGCCTCTCCTTCGACACCGACGCCAGCATCGCCAAGGCCCGTAAGCTGATCCGCCTCTACAACGAAGCCGGCATCAGCAATGATCGCATCCTGATCAAGCTGGCCTCCACCTGGGAAGGGATCCGTGCCGCCGAGGTGCTGGAGAAAGAGGGTATCCAGTGCAACCTGACCCTGCTGTTCTCCTTCGCCCAGGCCCGCGCCTGTGCCGAAGCCGGCGCCTTCCTCATCTCCCCCTTCGTGGGCCGCATCCTCGACTGGTACAAGGCCAAGAACGGCCGTGACTACACCGCCAGTGAAGATCCGGGCGTGGTCTCCGTCACCGCCATCTACAACTACTACAAGCAGCACGACTACCCGACCGTGGTCATGGGCGCGAGCTTCCGCAACACCGGCGAAATCCTGGAACTGGCCGGCTGCGACCGCCTGACCATTGGCCCCGCTTTGCTGGAAGAGCTGAGCAAGGCCGAAGGCACCGTGGTGCGCAAACTGGACTACACCGGCGAGCGCACAGCCAAACCGGCCCCGATGACCGAAGCCGAATTCCGCTGGGAGCTGAACCAGGACGCCATGGCCGTCGAGAAGCTGGGGGAAGGCATCCGCCTGTTCGCCATCGACCAGGGCAAGCTGGAAACCATGCTGGCAAGCCACCTGTAAGGCCGCTCGCCACACGGCTCTCACAGAGCGAAGTGGCGCCGCAAAAACCGGGCTCCCGAAAGGGCAGCCCGGTTTTTTTGTGCCTGTTTCCGGTTGTCACAACTTCGTCATAAAAACGTTTTATTTTCAAAGGCGTCGTGTTATACGGATGGTGAAAACCATAAAACCAAGGAGGGAGCCATGGACATGTTCAACTTCGATTTTGACGAGGTCGTTGAGCTGGGTTCACGTAGCCGCGGGACAACGGGAAAAAAACGCAAATGGCGTGAGATTGAGGCGCTTAAAGACAAGCACCGCCTGCAAAAGGAGCTGCAGGCCATCGACATCGCCTATGAAGGATCGGACGACCTGGAGCTCTGATACGCCCACGTCGCCCATGTTTCACTCCAACGAGTGGAGCCATAAAAACAGCGCCCCGGATTGACCGGGGCGCTGTTTTTATGGGTGAACCTCCTGTCAGGCTGCAGGCAGCGAGAGCTGTTTGGCCAGCGCCTGGAAGTGCTGGCTTACCTCAGCCCCGAACAGGGGATCATTGATGGCCCGGTTCTGCCAGAGCTGTTCGAGATGACGCCAGTCATCCTCGGTCAGGGAGTCGCGCAGATGGGGGAAGATGACCCCTTCCTCATAGTTCATGTGCGCCTCCTGCTGCTCGATGAACTGCTCCAGACGGGCCACGAACTGATCCAGCGGGATGACCGCATCCATCAGGATCATCTCCACCATCTCCTTGAGCTCGGTCCCTGCATCCAGCAGACGGGCGTGCTCCTCGTGCAGCCGGTTGGCCACCTCCCCCTCCACCACCCTGTATTTCAGGTAGTAGTCATAAATCATGTCTTCCTTCGGGTGGTGGTACTTGTCGGATACCTCGCGCAGATAATCCACCACATCCCGCAGCAGGAAGTAGCTCACCGGCTGCTCATTGCGAATGGCCGCCAGCTTTTGCTTGAGCAGCGTCAGCAACCGGGTGATGTTGAGGTGGTCCTTATGCAGACTGGATAACATGGGCACTCCTTGCACTGAAATGAGAAAACGTCTGTCTCGAGTATACGGTCATTTATTGCCTGAACTTTGCACTCAATCAAGTCGGATGCAGACAGCGGCTGCACCAGCCTCTCACCACAGGGGGCACAGGGGACACCATTTCCCCTGTGCATGCACGGCGTCAGGCCGCCGGATCGGCGCAGACCGAGAGCCAGTCGATGGGACTGAGTCCTTGCTGGACCAGCAGGCGATTGGCCTCGGAGAAGTGGCCGCAACCGATGAAACCGCGATGGGCAGAGAGCGGGCTGGGATGGGGGGCGCTCAGCACATGGTGGCGCGACCGGTCGATGAAGCGCCCTTTCTTCTGGGCATGAGCGCCCCACAGCAGGAAGACGACGCCCTGGCAATGGGCATTGATTCGCTCGATGACCCGATCGGTAAAGGTCTCCCACCCCAGGTGGGCGTGAGAGTGCGCCATGCCCGCCTGTACCGTCAGCACCGTATTGAGCAGCAGCACTCCCTGTCTGGCCCAGGATTCCAGGAATCCGTGATTGGGTGTGACAAAACCCGGCAGATCCCGCTGCATCTCCTTGTAGATGTTGACGAGGGACGGCGGCGTGCGCACTCCGGGCAAGACGGAGAAACAGAGGCCGTGCGCCTGGTCCGGGCCGTGATAGGGATCCTGCCCCAGGATCACCACCTTGACGTCATCCAGCTCGGTCAGTTTGAAGGCATTGAAGACCTCGGTCGCCGGGGGATAGATCACCTTGCCCGCCTCCCGCTCGGCCCTGACGGTGGCCAGGGTGTCCATGAAATACGCCTGCTCTTTCTCCGAACCAATCACATCTTTCCAGGTCAGCACACCCGTCTCCTCTCGTTGTGGATCCACTCCTTCCATCCTGGCTGGCATGCCAGCCTCTCCCCACTCCCCGCCTTCTGTCCAGCTTGGCACCGCTATCTCCTCGGTCAATAGAGCAAGGGGCTCAGGATAGGGTCCTCGCCCCCAAGACGCAACCGCATGGAGGTCAGGCTCAGCCTTGCCAGCCTGGGAAGTGGCGGCGGCGTTCACGGGCAATGACCGGTACTGCGTCGACACAGGAATAACAGGACGTCCTTCGGACAGGCCTCTGGGCAGGCCGGTTTTCGCTGACGCCAGAAATAAACCCTAAAGGTGTAGTTAAATTACTAGATATGAATAATAAAAAATGCATAATTCATATATCTTACAAAAACAGAAAAATGATCTGTTTTTGATTCAACTCAATGATTTAATCCCTTTCAATGCACGCAAAATGGGGTTTTATTGATTTGGATCAATTTTCGTAATATTACCGTCGTGGTATATATGGCCCCAACGAAGTAAAGGTGTAAGGCAAGGCCCCGTTAAATCATTCCTTCCAAGAGGTGGTTTAAAAACATCAGGGTAATGTGCTTACCGTTGAATCCGCTTTCCTATGAGGAGTCATACCATGATCAAGGGCATCCAAATCACCCAGTCCGCCAACGCCGCTCTGCTGAACTCTTTCTGGCTGCTGGACGAAGAGAAACAACAGGCTCGCTGCATCTGCGCCAAGGGCGACAGCTTTGCCGCCGATCAGGAAGTCAGCCTCTCCGACCTGGGTCAATTCGAATACCGTGAACTGCCGGTTCAGCAAGAGCCTGTGGTCGAAGGGGGTCAGCACCTGAACGTCAACGTACTTCGCCGCGAAACCCTGGAAGACGCCATCGCCAACCCGGAAAAATACCCGCAGCTCACCATCCGCGTCTCCGGCTACGCCGTGCGTTTCAACGCCCTGACCCCGGAGCAGCAGCGTGACGTGGTCACCCGCACCTTCACTCAGAGCCTGTAAGGCGCCCTGCGTAAAGAGATAAAAAACGGCCCCTCGGGCCGTTTTTTCATGGGTGATGATCGCCGCCGGAACCTGGGTCAGCTACGCAGGTCCACCGGCCTTGCCACCACGGGTTTCGCCAGGGCGTCCTGCATGGTGGCCTCGTCGAGCTGATCGCAGTAACGGGCCACCACCAGGGTCGCCACCCCGTTGCCGATGAGGTTGGTCAGGGCGCGCGCCTCCGACATGAAGCGATCAATCCCGAGGATCAGCGCCAGCCCGGCCAGCGGCAGATGCCCTACCGCCGAGATGGTGGCTGCCAGCACGATGAAGCCACTCCCCGTGACTCCGGCCGCCCCCTTGGAGGAGATAAGCAGCACCACCAGCAGGGTGAGCTGATGGAACAGGTCCAGCGGGGTGTTGGTCGCCTGGGCGATGAAGACGGCTGCCATGGTCAGATAGATGGAGGTGCCGTCCAGGTTGAATGAGTAACCGGTCGGGATCACCAGACCCACCACCGATTTCTTGCAGCCCAGCGCCTCCATTTTCACCAGCATGCGCGGCAATACGGATTCCGACGAGGATGTTCCGAGCACGATCAACAGCTCTTCCCGGATATAGGCAATAAAGCGCACAATGCTGAAGCCATTGCCTTTGGCGATACTGCCGAGCACCAGAAAAATAAACAGCAAGCAGGTCAGATAGAAGCTAGCAATTAATTGCCCCAGCTGAACCAAAGAACCAATACCGTATTTCCCTATGGTGAATGCCATGGCGCCAAATGCCCCGACTGGCGCCAGTTTCATGATCATGTTGATGATGCCGAAAATAACCTGGGAGAAACCATCGATGATATTGAAGATGGGTTTTCCCTTCTCCCCGATATGATGCAGGGAAAATCCGAACAGGACGGCAAACAGCAACACCTGGAGTATATTGCCGCCGGCAAAGGCACCGATGACGCTGGCCGGTATCACATCCAGCAGGAAGGGAATTATCCCCTGGGACTGGGCCTGATCCGCATAGACGGAGATGGCGCTGGCGTCGAGTGAGGAGGGATCCACATTCATACCGGCCCCCGGCTGCAGCACGTTGACCACGCACAGACCGATGATCAGGGCCAGGGTGCTCACCACTTCAAAATAGATCAGCGCAATGGCACCGGTTTTGCCCACCGCCTTCATGCTTTCCATGCCGGCAATGCCGGTGACCACGGTACAAAAAATGACGGGGGCGATGATCATCTTGATTAATTTAACGAAGCCATCACCAAGGGGTTTCATATCTGCGCCCAGACTCGGATAGACATGTCCCAGACATATTCCGATGGTGATTGCCAATATCACCTGAAAATAGAGGCTACTGACAATTTTCTTGTGCATGCTCAACGTCCTGTTAATAAGTGTGACTCCACTGACAGCAAATAACGCATGCAGCAGTCTGCGGCGAGAAATAGGGTTATCTCACCCGCTTCATACCTTTTTGCCATCCTGACGGTCGCTACTTTTGCATGTCATAAGAAGCAAATAAGAGACATCAATCACACAACATATTTAACATCATTAACACCACAGAAACATGGTCGCAATGGACGCCGAAGAGCACCAAATGAAAATGACGGAAATAAAAATGCCCCGCATGGCGGGGCATTTTTGATAGTAAAAATCGCGATCAGGCGGAGGTATCGAGGGGCTCGAAGCCCTTGACGAGATCGTCGATGGCCTTCATCTGCTTGAGGAAGCCTTCCAGCTTCTCCAGCGGCAGAGCGCTCGGGCCGTCGCAGCGGGCAATTTTCGGATCCGGGTGGGATTCGATAAAGAGACCGGCCAGGCCCACCGCCATGCCGGCACGGGCCAGCTCGGTCACCTGCTCGCGGCGACCGCCGGAGGCCGCTCCCAGGGGATCACGGCACTGCAGGGAGTGGGTGACGTCAAAGATGACCGGATAGCCGCCGGTGCTCTTCTTCATGACGCCCAGGCCCAGCATGTCCACCACCAGGTTGTCATAGCCGAAGTTGGCACCGCGCTCGCAGAGGATCAGGCGATCGTTGCCACACTCCTCGAACTTGTCGGTGATGTTCTTCATCTGGCTTGGGCTCAGGAATTGCGGCTTCTTGATGTTGATGACGTTGCCGGTGCGGGCCATGGCCTCCACCAGATCGGTCTGGCGCGCCAGGAAGGCGGGCAGCTGGATGACGTCGACCACCTCGGCGACCGGTTTGGCCTGATGGGGCTCATGCAGATCGGAGATCACCGGCATGCCGAAGGTCGCTTTCAGCTCCTGGAAGATCTTCATCCCCTCTTCCAGACCCGGGCCGCGATAGGAGTGGATGGAGGAGCGGTTGGCCTTGTCCCAGCTCGCCTTGAACACGAACGGGATGCCGAGCTTGCTGGTAACTTCCACGTACTTCTCGCACACCGCCATCGCCATGTCGCGGGATTCCAGCACGTTCATGCCGCCGAACAGCACGAAAGGTTTGTCGTTGGCGACGTCGATCTGGTTGACCTTGATATTCTTCTGTTCCATCTCAGGGATCCTTAATGGAGGGGTTTGGGACTGAGGTCCAGGGTGGCCAGCTGGGTTTTCAGCACATCGGCCACGGGATCATCAGGGCATTGTTCAATAAAGTATTCGAAATCGTCGGCGGCAAAGCGCGGGCAATCGAGTTGCTCATAGATGAAGCCCCGATCCCGCGTCTCCAGCGGATCGCCGGGCTTCATGCGCAGCAGCAGCTCGCTGCAGCGCAACGCCTCCGTCATGCGCTCCTCACGCAGCAGGGCGCCCTTGCTGACATTGAGCAAGCGCTCGATGATCTCCCACTGCCCCGATGGCTGCAGATGATCATCGCTCAGACTCGCCAGGTTGCCGAGGGCACCGCGCAGCAGCAGTTCGATGCGGTGCCGGCTCAGTTCATCACCGTTGAAGGGGTCCACATAGACCTCCCCGTCCAGACCGGCAAAACTCAGGAGGAAATGGCCGGGGAAGCAGATCCCCTCCACATCCAGACCTATCTTGCGACCCAGCTGGATGAGGAGGATGCCGAGGCTGACCGGGATCCCCTTGCGCCTTGCCAGCACCTGGTCCAGATCGCAGTTGGCAGACGAGAAGTAATCCTGCCAGTCGCCACGAAAGCCCAGGGTCTGGTAGAAACCCTGCAACAGCTGACGGCGCACCTCGTCGCAGTCTCCCTCGGCAATCGTCTCGTCCAGCCAGGCATCGAGGAGGGCAAGCTCGGCCTCTCCCGTGCCGCCATGGCCCCGGATCTCGTCGCTCACCGACAGCGCCAGCTCGGCCAGATCGTGAGCCTCGAAGTCGGTCCACTCATCCACACGTATCATCGTCATCCTTCCTAGCCGAACAGGCTGGCCTGCTTTTGCACCGCAAGCTTGGCGATAAAGAAGATCCACCCCAGTGCGCCCAGGAAGGCAAACCAGCGGATGCCGTTGCTACGGGCCAGGCGCAGCGCCATCATGGCCAGAAACGCCACCACCAGGATGGACGTCAGCTTCTCGGCCAGCCAGGGAATGGCGTTGTTGAGGGGGTTGAGACCCAGCACCATGCAGAGCAGCGCACCGGAGAGCACCACCAGGCCGTTGAGCCAGCCGCTGATCTTGAGGGTGCGGGCGCCCCCTGCCAGCGCGGAGCCGGTCTGCAACCAGTAAAAGCGCAGGATAAACATCAGCACGGCCCCGGCAATCAGGGTGAGGTGCAGATGCTTGAGAACAACATACATAAGATTTCCTTGAACAGGGGCAGACCGGGCCCGCCCGTCATATCACTGAGCCAGGCGCCCCAGGGTCACCCGCTCGTTATCGCCGTAATCGCGCACGGTTTCCACCTGGACGTAGCCTTGTTGCAGCAGGAGTTGACGCACCGCCTCCCCCTGATCCCAGCCGTGTTCCAGCAACAGCCAGCCACCTGGCACCAGATGGGCGGGCGCCTGGGTGACGATGAGGTGGATATCCGCCAGCCCCTGCTCCTCCGCCACCAGGGCGGAGCGCGGCTCGAAGCGCACGTCCCCCTCGTGAAGATGGGGGTCCGTCCCGTCGATATAGGGCGGGTTGGAGACGATCATCGCAAAGCGCGGTGCATCCGACAGCGGCGCAAACCAGCTGCCGTCGCGCACCTCGATGGGCAACCCCAGGGCTGCGCTGTTGGTGCGGGCCAACGCGGCCGCGGCCGGCATCCTGTCCACCGCCCATACATCGGCATCCGGTCGCTCAGACTTGAGCGCAAGGGCGATGGCACCGGTGCCCGTGCCCAGATCCAGCAGGGCGCAGGGGCCACCCGGCAGGCGGGCCAGCGCCTGTTCCACCAGCACCTCGGTATCCGGGCGCGGGATCAGGGTGGCCGGGCTCACTTTCAGCGGCAGCGACCAGAACTCCCGCTCGCCGATGAGGTGGGCAATGGGCTCACCATTGAGGCGACGGGCAAGCCAGCCCGCCAGGGTCGCCTGCTGGGCGGCATCGAGCTCGTGCTCCGGCCAGGTCATCAGATAGCTGCGCCGGCAATCCAGCAGATGACAGAGCAGGGCATCGGCGTCGGCACGGGGGGATTCCCCGGAGGCCAGGGTCGCCATGATATGGGCGCGGGCCTGCTGGATCTGCATCAGTTGCTCTCGGCCAGGGAGGCGAGCTGATCCGCCTGATACTCCTGCACCAGGGGGGTGATCACGCAGTCCAGATCCCCTTCCAGGATGTCGCCCAGACGATAGAGGGTGAGGTTGATCCGGTGCTCGGAGAGACGCCCCTGGGGATAGTTGTAGGTGCGGATGCGCTCGGAGCGATCCCCGGAGCCCACCAGGTTGCGGCGGGTACTCTGCTCGGCGGCGCGGTGGCGTTCGTCCTCGGCCGCCTGCAGGCGAGCGGAGAGCACCGACATCGCCTTGGCGCGGTTCTTGTGCTGGGAGCGCTCGTCCTGGCACTCCACCACCAGCCCGGTGGGCAGGTGGGTGATGCGGATGGCGGAGTCGGTCTTGTTGACGTGCTGGCCGCCGGCACCGGAAGCGCGGAAGGTGTCGATCTTCAGCTCGGAGGGGTTGATCTCCACCTGCTCGGCTTCCGGCACTTCGGGCAGCACGGCCACAGTACAGGCGGAGGTGTGCACCCGGCCCTGGGATTCGGTCTCGGGGACTCGCTGCACCCGGTGGCCGCCGGACTCGAACTTGAGGCGGCCGTAGACGTGCTCACCATCCACCTTGGCGATCACCTCCTTGTAGCCACCGTGTTCGCCGTCATTGCAGCTGACGATGGAGACACGCCACCCCTGACGCTCGGCGTAGCGGGAGTACATGCGGAACAGATCCCCCGCGAAAATGGCCGCCTCGTCGCCACCGGCACCGGCACGGATCTCCAGATAGCAGTTGTTGTCATCCTTGGGGTCGCGCGGCAACAGCATCACCTGAAGCGCCTGCTCCTGCTCCTCGAAGGTCGCCTTGGCGAGCGGCAGTTCCTCCTGCGCCATCTCCCGCAGCTCGGCATCCTCTTCCTCCAGCATCAGCCGGGTGGTGTCGAGGTTCTCTTCGGCCTGGCGGAAACGCTGGAAGGCGTGAACGATATCTTCCAGCTGGGCGTATTCCCGGGTCAGGGCGCGGTATCTGTCCTGATCCGAGGCGACCCCGGGCTCCCCGAGCAGGGCCTGTACTTCTTCATGGCGCTCGATGAGGCCTTCCAGCTTTCTGATCAATGAGGGGTTCATGACTCTTGGATTCTCGATGGAGGACGGGACGGCAAAGGGCCGTCCCAACACTATGATTCTTGTGACAATCCCAGCACCTGACGCAGTTGGGCCAGCTTGTGGCTGTCCCCCTGAGCGGCAGCCTGGCGCAGGGCCTGGGTCGGTGCGTGGATCAGCTTGTTGGTGAGGCGATGAGCCATGGCCTTGAGCGCCTGCTCGGCATTTTCACCCTGTTGCAGGGCCAGCAAGGCCCGCTGCAACTCTTCGTCGGCGACCTGCTGTGACTGATGGCGATAATCGCGAATGAGATCCACCGAGTGCTGGCTGCGATACCAACCCATGAACTCGTCGCGCTCTTCCTGCACGATGAGTTCCGCCTCGGCGGCCGCCCGCTTGCGGGTCTCCAGGTTCTGCTCGATGATGCCCTGCAGATCGTCCACCGTGTAGAGATAGGCATCGGAGAGCTCGTCCACCTCGGCTTCGATGTCGCGGGGCACGGCGATATCCACCAGGAACATGGGCTTGAAGCGACGCGCCTTGAGCGCCCGCTCCACCATGCCCTTGCCGATGATGGGCAGGGGGCTTGCCGTGGAGCTGATGACGATGTCCGCCTCGTGCAGGTAGTCCGGGATCTCCTCCAGGGTCATGACCTGGGCACCGAACTCCTCTGCCAGCAACTGGGCCCGTTGCAGGGTCCGGTTCGCCACCATCATCCGGGTCACGCTCTGCTCGCGCAGATGGCGGGCCACCAGTTCGATGGTTTCGCCGGCGCCCACCAGCAGCACCTTGGTCTGGGAGAGATCGGAGAAGATACGGCGGGCCAGGCTCACGGCGGCGAAGGCCACCGACACCGCGCTGGCGCCAATCTCGGTGTCAGTGCGCACCCGTTTGGCCACCGAGAAGGATTTCTGGAACAGGCGCTCCAGGGATCCTTTCACCGCATCCGCCTGCTGGGCGTGGGCGTAGGATTGCTTGATCTGCCCCAGGATCTGCGGCTCCCCGAGCACCAGGGAGTCGAGGCCGCAGGCCACCCGCATCAGGTGTCGCACCGCTTCCTCGTCCTGGTGCCGGTAGATGGCGGAGAGCACCTCGCTCGCCTCCAGCGCGTGGAACCGCTGCAACCAGTTCAGCACCTGCTCCCCCTGCCCCTGCTCTAGGCTGCAATAGAGCTCGGTGCGGTTGCAGGTGGAGACGATCACCGCCTCGCTGACGCCAGGCTGCTCCACCAGCTCACGCAGGGCGCGATCGATGCGGTCCGGGCCAAAGGCGACCCGCTCCCGCAAGGCGACACTGGCGGTGTTGTGGTTGATTCCGAGGGCAAGCAGACTCATGGGTGGGTGATGATCGTTTCATGCACAGGGTGTAGAGGCCGACAATTGTACGAGAAAGGGTAAGTCTTTAAAAGCAATACGGCCGCCCCTTATACTGTCGCAAACCTCATCTGCGGAGCTCCACCTTGTTGTTGCGTATCTTCTCCCTCGCCTGCCTGCTGGTGCTGGCGGGCTGTACCACCACCCAACCCCAGCGGGATCAGGTCAACTGGCAGCAGGAGCGCGCCCGCCTCGAACGCCTCACACACTGGCAGTTGTCGGGCAAGATGGCCATCATCACCGCCCGCCAGAAGGGCAGCGCCCGCCTCAACTGGCAGCAAAACGGCGACGACTATCGCCTCAACCTCACCAGCCTCATCGGCACCCATATTCTGGAACTCTCCCGCACCGGCGGCGAGGTGACTCTGCTCGACAACGACGGAAAACAGCACCAGAGCCAGGATGCCGAGCTCCTGGTCTATCAGCTCACCGGCTGGCACATTCCGGTGGCCGGGCTGCCTGAGTGGATCAAGGGATTGCCGGGGCAGGCCGAATTCGAGCTCAACCCCGATGCCAGCCTCGCCAGCGTGCGCGACGGCCAGTGGCAGATCGTCTACGGGGACTATCGGGATCAGGACGGCTATCGCCTGCCCCACCTGCTCACCATGACCGGGCAGGAGAGCCGTCTCAAGCTGCAGATCAACGAGTGGACCCTGGCACCATGATGCACGACCAGGCGCCGATCCGCTGGCCCGCCCCGGCCAAGCTCAACCTCTTCCTGCACGTCAACGGCCGCCGCCCCGATGGCTACCACGAACTGCAGACCCTCTTCATCTTTCTCAACCACGGCGACTGGCTCGAATTCGAGCCGATCCCCAGCAGCGACCAGCTCACCTTGAGCCCGGCCATTCCCGGCGTGCCCGATGAACAGAACCTCATCATCCGGGCTGCGCGACTGTTGCAGAGCCGGTTGGCCAGTCCGCAGGGAGCCCATATCCGGCTGGAGAAGGTACTGCCCATGGGCGGTGGCATCGGGGGCGGCTCGTCGGACGCGGCCACCACCCTCGTTGCCTTGAACCACCTCTGGCAAGCCGGCTTGAGTGAAGACGAGCTGGCCGAGCTCGGCGTGCAGCTGGGCGCCGACGTGCCGGTGTTCGTGCGGGGCAAGGCCGCCTTCGCCGAAGGCGTGGGGGAGCGGTTGCAACAGATCGAGGTGCCGGATGCCTGGTACCTGGTACTCAAGCCAGATTGCCATGTGGCCACCGCCGCCGTGTTCCAGGATCCCGACCTGCCCCGCAACACCCCCAAGATGACCCTGGACAATCTGCTGGCAGGAGAGTGGAAAAACGATTGCGAGCTGCTGGTGAAAAAGCGCCACCCCGAGGTTGCCAATGCGCTCGGCTGGTTGCTAGAATACGCGCCGTCAAGAATGACGGGCACTGGCGCCTGCGTCTTTGCTCGATTTGAAGACGAAATGGCTGCTCGGAAGGTGTTGGCAAGAGTGCCGGAAGGCTGGGATGGGTTTGTCGCCAAGGGCGAGAACATATCACCACTCTTCGTCACTTTGCAACAAGTGAGTGATTGGGGTATCGCCAAGCGGTAAGGCAGCGGGTTTTGATCTCGCCATTCCTAGGTTCGAATCCTAGTACCCCAGCCAACTCTCTCCTTGTTGAGGCCGTATCGGGAGGTGTTGACCTCGTCGATGTGTCTTGGGCCAATCTGACGCGATGGCGCTCAAGGTGGATTCCCGTCCACCCACCCTGCGGGTGATGAGACGCCATCCTCGACATCGCCCAGAGACCTTGTCCGTCATCTTGCTAAATCGTTTGCCCCCAAACGATACGGGTCTAAAATCAGACTCCCCACATACTGGATGCAACCCCGAGGTTTCAAACCGTGCCTGACATGAAGCTGTTTGCTGGTAACGCAACGCCGGAACTAGCCCAGAAGATCGCAGATCGCCTGTTTATCAAACTCGGCAATGCTGCCGTAGGTCGCTTTAGCGACGGCGAGATCAGCGTACAGATCAACGAGAATGTACGCGGTGGCGATATCTTCATCATTCAATCCACCTGTGCCCCGACCAACGACAATTTGATGGAATTGATCGTCATGGTGGATGCACTGCGTCGTGCTTCAGCTGGCCGTATCACTGCCGTTATCCCCTACTTTGGTTATGCCCGTCAGGACCGCCGCGTCCGCTCCGCCCGTGTGCCCATCACCGCCAAGGTCGTCGCCGACTTCCTCTCCAGCGTGGGTGTGGACCGTGTGCTGACCGTTGACCTGCATGCCGAGCAGATCCAGGGCTTCTTCGACGTCCCCGTCGACAACGTGTTCGGCAGCCCGGTGCTGCTGGAAGACATGAAGGCCAAGAACCTCGAATCCCCCGTGGTCGTGTCACCGGACATCGGCGGCGTGGTCCGTGCCCGTGCCATCGCCAAGCTGCTGGACGACACCGACATCGCCATCATCGACAAGCGTCGTCCCCGTCCGAACGTCTCCCAGGTAATGCACCTGATCGGCGACGTGGCTGGTCGTGACTGCGTCATCGTCGACGACATGATCGACACCGGCGGCACCCTGTGCAAAGCGGCCGAAGCGCTGAAAGAGCGTGGTGCCAAGCGCGTGTTCGCCTATGCGACCCACCCTGTCTTCTCCGGCACCGCCGTTGAAAACATCAAGAATTCGGTCATCGACGAGCTGATCATCACCGACTCAATCCCGCTCACCCCGGAGATGAAGGCAGTCGGCAAGGTCAAGCAGCTGACCCTCTCCTCCGTGCTGGCCGAAGCGATTCGCCGCATCAGCAACGAAGAGTCCATCTCTGCCATGTTCGAGCATTGATAGACCCTGTTGTGACAAAAACCGCCGAATGGCGGTTTTTGTTTTTTGGGTGCCTGGCGCCAGCCGCCAGCCTCCACTCGGCAAGAGACGAAAACCTCGGACGAGCCACCCCACCCGAGCCCTTCTGTCCGGCTTTTCCCCGACCTTGCCGCACTTTGGTTGAGTGATCGCCACTCGGCGGCTAGAATATTGCGTCCCATTGCCCCGGGTCATCCGCCCATGGCAAGTAGCGAGTGAAGACATCAAGCGTGACAAGTCAAATCAAACTGATTGTCGGGCTGGGTAATCCCGGCCCCGAATATGCCAAGACCCGCCACAATGCGGGCGCCTGGTATGTGGAGCAACTGGCACGCTGGCACAATGTCAGCCTGCGCGAAGAGCCCAAGTTCTTCGGCCACACCGCCCGCTTCCTGGTGGACGGGCAGGATGTGCGGCTGCTCATCCCGAACACCTACATGAATCTCTCCGGCAAGGCCGTGGCGGCGCTCGCGCGCTTCTACCAGATCGCCCCGGAAGAGATCCTGGTGGCCCACGACGAGCTGGATCTGCCTCCCGGCATCGCCAAGTTCAAGCAAGGGGGCGGTCACGGCGGCCATAACGGCCTCAAGGACATCATCGCCAGGATGGGCAACAACAATAACTTCTTCCGGCTGCGCCTTGGCATCGGCCATCCGGGCGCCAAGGAGCTGGTCGCCGGCTTCGTGCTGACCAAGGCGCCCAGCAGTGAGCAGAGTCTGATCGAGGCCGCGCTGGACGAATCCCTGCGCGCCACCGACATCCTGTTCAAGCAGGACATGACCAAGGCCATGAATCGCCTGCACAGTTTCAAGGCCGAGAAAGTCTAGGCCTTCAGCCTGCATCGCCAGGCAGTTCAAGATGACCGGCCCCTGGCGAGATCCCTCGCCTCGGGGTCAAGCAACACGACACGGGCCGCCCGCGCGGCCCCTTGAAGCATCCATCAACAAGGTAACAATCCATGGGTTTTAAATGCGGTATCGTGGGCCTGCCCAATGTAGGCAAATCCACCCTGTTCAATGCGCTGACCAAGGCCGGCATCGAAGCCGCCAACTTCCCGTTCTGCACCATTGAGCCGAACACGGGTGTGGTCCCCATGCCGGATCCCCGCCTCGACCAGCTGGCGGCCATCATCAATCCGCAGCGTGTCGTGCCGACCACCATGGAGTTCGTGGACATCGCTGGCCTGGTGGCCGGTGCCTCCAAGGGCGAAGGCCTTGGCAACCAGTTCCTGGCTAACATCCGTGAAACCGAAGCCATCGGTCACGTAGTGCGCTGCTTCGAGGACGAGAACATCGTCCACGTAGCGGGCAAGGTCTCCCCGGCCGACGACATCGAGGTGATCAACACCGAGCTGGCCCTCTCCGACCTGGATGCCTGCGAGCGCGCCATCAATCGCCAGTCCAAGCGTGCCAAGGGCGGCGACAAGGATGCCAAGCTGGAAGTGGAAGTGCTGGAGAAGATCAAGGTTGCCCTGGAAAACGGCCAGATGATCCGCGGCATGAAGCTGGACAAGGATGAGCTGGACGCCGTCAGCCACCTCAACTTCCTGACCCTCAAACCCACCATGTACATCGCCAACGTGGCGGAAGATGGCTTCGAGAACAACCCCTACCTGGATCAGGTCCGTGAGATAGCCGCCGCCGAGAACGCCGTTGTCGTGGTCGTCTGCTGCGCCATCGAGGCGGACATCGCCGAGCTGGACGACGAAGACCGCGCCGAGTTCATGGCGGATCTGGGCATCGAGGAGCCGGGCCTGAACCGGGTGATCCGCTCCGGATACGAGCTGCTCAAGTTGCAGACCTACTTCACCGCCGGTGTGAAAGAAGTGCGCGCCTGGACCATTCCCGTAGGTGCCACCGCCCCGCAGGCCGCTGGCAAGATCCACACCGACTTCGAAAAAGGCTTTATTCGCGCCCAGACCATCGCCTTCGACGATTTTATCACCTACAAGGGTGAGCAAGGCGCCAAGGAAGCAGGCAAGATGCGCGCGGAAGGGAAAGACTACATCGTCAAGGATGGCGATATCATGAACTTCCTGTTCAACGTCTAACCCCATGAGAGGCCAGCATTTGCTGGCCTCTTTTTTATCTGGCCAGAGGCGCGATCTGGGTGCGAATGTCGTAAAAAAAGCCAGATTGTTGGGCTTTTGCACGACAGCGGCCAATAACTCGCCAAACGCACCCAAATTCGTTTTTTCAAACAAAAAAAGGGTTGACGCCCCAGAGCCAGATACGCATAATTCCGGCCGCACAGTGACGAGGCAACGACTCACTGGTAGCACGGTTGGCTATGTAGCTCAGTTGGTTAGAGCATCGCACTCATAATGCGGGGGTCACAGGTTCGAATCCCGTCATAGCCACCATTTCTAGTTGGGGTATCGCCAAGCGGTAAGGCAGCGGGTTTTGATCTCGCCATCCCTAGGTTCGAATCCTAGTACCCCAGCCATTTTTTGAATGATGTTTGATGGTCTCTGTCAGGCATCGTCGTTGGGGTATCGCCAAGCGGTAAGGCAGCGGGTTTTGATCTCGCCATCCCTAGGTTCGAATCCTAGTACCCCAGCCATTTTTGAATGATGTTTGATAGTCTCTGTCAGGCATCGCTGTTGGGGTATCGCCAAGCGGTAAGGCAGCGGGTTTTGATCTCGCCATCCCTAGGTTCGAATCCTAGTACCCCAGCCATTTTTATGTTCTCTTCCACCTATGTGGTTGACAACAAACGGCTATGTAGCTCAGTTGGTTAGAGCATCGCACTCATAATGCGGGGGTCACAGGTTCGAATCCCGTCATAGCCACCATGTTTGAAAAACGTTCCTTCAATCATACGATTGCAAAGAACACTGTTGGGGCATCGCCAAGCGGTAAGGCAGCGGGTTTTGATCTCGCCATACCTAGGTTCGAATCCTAGTGCCCCAGCCATTTTTGCTTGTATTCGACGCAAGTCGTGCACAAGACGGCTATGTAGCTCAGTTGGTTAGAGCATCGCACTCATAATGCGGGGGTCACAGGTTCGAATCCCGTCATAGCCACCATTATTCTTGCGGAAGTGGCGAAATTGGTAGACGCACCAGATTTAGGTTCTGGCGCCCTAGGCGTGAGAGTTCGAGTCTCTCCTTCCGCACCATCGAAAGCAGTACCAAACAGACCAGCTTAGGCTGGTTTTTTTGTATCCGGCGTTTGCCGCTCTTCTTCCCCTCTCCACGCCATCGCGCGCCTGCAACGCCACCTCAGGTCTCAACAGCTGCGCCTTGTGCTCTCCTCTGCGACGGCGCAATGCCCTGCTCCGGCGTGATGCCCTGCTCCGGCGTGATGCCACCCTTTTCATCTCGCAGAGCACTGCGGGCAATAAAAAGGCGACCCGCAGGCCGCCATATCGTTTGCTGTCGTCAGAACGGGAAGAACCAGGGGATGGCGATGACGCTCACCACCATCACCAGCAAGGTGAAGGGCACGCCGATGCGCACGAAGTCCATGAACTTGTAGTTGCCCGGGCCCAGCACCAGGGTGTTGACCGGCGACGAGACCGGCGTCATGAAGGCTGCCGAGGCGGCGATGGCGATGGTCATGGCAAAGGGATAAGGCGACACCCCCATCTGATGGGCCGTCCCCAGCGCGATGGGCGCCATCAGCACCGCCGTCGCCGTGTTGGAGATGAAGAGCCCGATGACGGCACAGAGCGCGAAGAGGCTGGCCAGCATCACCCTGGGGCCCATCTCCCCCACTGCCGAGATGAGCGCTCCGACGATGAGATCCACCCCGCCGGTCTGCTGCAATGCAAGGGCAAAGGGCAGCATGCCCACGATGAGGATCAGGGTCGGCCAGTGGATGGACTTGTAGGCACTCTCCAGATCGATGCAGCGGAACTTGCCCATCAGCAGGCAGGCGATGAGCGCCGCGATCACGTTGGGCACGGGATCCGTCACCATCAGTACTATCATGACCCCGAGGGCAATCAGGGCGTGAATGGCCTGGCTGCGAGCCGGCGCCATCTCGTCCACTTCCGCAGGCAGGCCCAGCAGCAGAAAATCGCGATGATGGGTCTGCAACTGACGAATGAGGCTCCAGTTCCCCACCACCAGCAGGGTATCCCCCATCTGCAGCGCCTCGTCCACCAGCTTGCCGGTCAGCGCCTCTCCATCCCGGCGGATCCCCACCACGCTCAGGCCGTAACGGGAACGGAAGGTCACCTCGCGGATGCTCTTGCCGAGCAGCCGGGAGCCGGGGATGAGGGAGACCTCCGCCATGCCCACCTCCCGCGCCTGATCGGAGAAGTATTCGCCGCGCAATATCATGGGTTCTAGCCGCGCCTCGCTGCAAAACTCCCGCACATCCACCTCGGGATCCGACATGTCGATGAGCAGCACGTCCTTGGCCTGGAACTCGGTCACCCCGGTGACACTGACCATCACCCGCCTGAACTTGCGCCAGCGCTCCATCCCGATGACGTTGGCCCCGAAGCGGGCACGCAATTGCAGCTCGTCGAGGGTCTGGCCGATCAAGGGGGAGTCGGGCCGGATCGCCAGTCGGCGTGCGCGCCCCGCCAGCCGGTAGTCACGGATGAGATCCCGCATGGTGCTGCGTCCCATCTGCTTGCCCTTGCCCTCCTCTCCTTCACGCACCAAGGAGGTGCGCATCAGCAGCATGTAGAGGATCCCCATCCCCAGAATGATGACCCCCATGGGGGTGAAGCCGAAGAAGCCGAACCCCTGGATGTCGTGGCGCATCAGTTCACTGTTCACCACCATGTTGGGAGGGGTTGCCACCAGCGTCATCATGCCGCTGATAAGGCCGGCAAAGCCGAGCGGCATCATCAGTCTGCCCGCCGGGATCCCCATCCGGTTCGCCACGCTCAGCACCACGGGGATGAAGATGGCCACCACCCCGGTCGAACTCATCACGGCCCCCAGGGTCGCCACCGCCACCATCAGCAGCACCAGCATGCGGGTTTCGCTGCTGCCGGCCACCTTCACCAGGGCATCTCCCACCTGATAGGCGATGCCGGTACGCACCAGCCCCTCCCCCACCACGAACAGGGCGGCAATCAGAATGACGTTGGGATCACTGAATCCTGCCAGCGCCTGCGGCAGGGTCAGGGTGCCGCTCAACACGAACAGGATGATGATCAACAAGGCGACCACGTCCATGCGTACCTTGTTGGTAATAAACAGGAGAATGGCACCCACCAGCATGCTGAGCACCCAGATCAACTCGGAATTCACACTTGCTCCTTTTGTTCAACGTCAACCACGGCCGGCCTCGGACGCCATCAGACCACAGAGCCCGTCCCCCTGATTTGTTACATATCAAGAAAGAGGAGGCCGCATCATCTCACATTCAGGTTCAGTTGCGGCCATTTTACCGGTCCGTGAACGCAGTCGGTCGCCCTTCACATGTCGGGGTAAAAAGTGCTGCACGCTCCCCCCGCCCCTCCTAAAATGGGCCCACCACGGCCTGAGCCGCCCTCTCACTCCTTGCCCTTCGGAGACGACATGACCCAGCACACTCCGGCCTACCCGGCATTCACCTTCTTCAGCCGCTTTGTCGCCGACATCCAGGCTGGCCGAAAGACCATCACCATCCGCGACGAGAGCGAGGCAAACTGGCAGCCCGGCCAGCGCCTGGCCCTGTTCACCAACCCGGAACACCAGCCTTTTGGCACCATTGAGGTCATCTCGGTCAAGGCGGTCGCTTTCGAGGCGCTGAGCGACGAGCACGCCCGTCAGGAGAACATGACCCTCCCCGAGCTTAAAGATGTGATCCGCGATATCTACCCCGCACTGCCGCCCCTCTATGTGATTGAATTCGTGCTGATTGAAGCCTGATTTTGTGAGCTGCCTCAGCTAACGCCGGTTGCGCTCACGGGCCAAAAGCGCACAATAACTGTTTTTATATACAGTCATTGGTGTCTTATGGAAAAACAACTCGAACCGGCCATCGCAGCCATGGTGGCAGACTTCATCGCCGCAGGTCGTCCCAAGGCGAGCCAGCTGAGCTGGCAGGCGCGCCGTGACGGCTACCTAGCCTCTGCCCTGTTGGGCGGTGAGCGGGAAGAGGTGGGCGCCATCGAAGAGTGGCAGGCCGATCACCACGCCATCCGCAGCTACCGGCCCGCAGACAAACCGGACCCCGCGTATCCGGTGCTGATCTATTTTCACGGCGGCTGTTTTGTCAGCGGGGATTTCGAGACCCACGATCGCCAGATGCGGATGCTGTGCAACCGGGCCAGTGCCCTGATCTTCGCCGTACACACCCGCCTCGCCCCGGAACACACCTATCCTGCAGCTCACGACGATGCGCTGGCCGCCACGCGGGCCATCATGGCCGAGGTGGAGAAATGGCATGGGGATCCGGCACGTCTCGCCATTGCCGGCGACAGCGCAGGGGGTCATCTCGCCCTGATCACCACCTTGCGGCTCAAGGCTGCCAACGCCCCCTTGCCCAAGGCTCTGCTGCTTCTCTATCCCATGCTGGATGCCCTCTGCGAGAGCCAAAGCTACCGCGATCTCGGTGACGACTACCTCATCACCCGGGACATGCTCGCAAGCGGTTTTCACGCCTACCTGGGCAGCCTGACCCCCAGCCATCCCGAAGCCAGCCCGCTCCACCATCCCGCCCTGTCAGGATTACCGCCGACCCATATCGTCACGGCGGAATATGATCCGCTGCGCGACGAAGGGGAAGCCCTGTATGGCAAGCTGGTGCAGGCTGGCGTCGATGCCACTTGCCAGCGGCAGCATGGCGTCATCCACGGCTACTTCCAACTGGCGGCCATCAGCCCTGCCGCTCGTCAGCTCATCGACCAGATAGCCATGATGCTCAGAAGACTCTGAGTTGGAACCGGCCCCCATGCCGTGTTAAAAGTGTCTCTTTTGAATCAGGGAGGTAACCCGAGTGTTCGAGATAGCGAGCCTGAAAGAGGGCATGATGCACGGGGTGGAGCTGTTCCAGCTGCTGCTGGAGATCATCTCCATCGCCTGCGTGGTCATCGGCCTTGGCAAGACCCTCTGGCTGGCGGCCAGAGTGCGGGATCACGAGCCCGGCTTTCCCCGTATCCGCCTCTGCTTCGGCAGCTGGCTCATCCTGGCGCTGGAGTTCCAGCTCGCCGCCGACATCCTTGCCACCACGGTGGCCCCCAGCAAGGAGGAGCTGGTGCGCCTCGCCATCATCGCGGTCATCCGCACCTTCCTGAACTACTTCCTCGGCAAGGAACTCGATGCCCAGGCCGAGCGCCAGCAACCCGAGCCTGTCAGGTCACCTTCCCGCCCCGACGCCCGATGAGCGGGCTGAGTGGCACAAGGCCACGACACGGAAGGAAAGGCACCGGCCTGATCCCATGAAGAGGGCTCCCCGCGGGGAGCCCTCTTTGTATCCGATAGCAACCATCAGGCGTGCTTGCTGGCCAGCTCGTGGCGCTTCAATGCCAGCAAGGTGACCAGCAGGGCGGCGGTGGCGATCAGCGCCATGCCGATATAGGTGGCGCTGAAACCGGGTGCCAGTTCGGCCGGGCTCAGGCTGGCCAGATTGGGGCTGCTGCCCGCCGGCAGGGCGGCATGGAACAACACGGCGCAGATGGCGACACCGACCGCCCCGCCCAGCTCCCGGCCGAAGTTGAACAGGGACATGCCGATGCCGCGATCTTCCCGCCGCAGGGCATTTTGCACCACCACCGACAGCGCCGGCAGCACCAGACCAAGGCCGATACCGGCAAACGCCAGTCCCAGTCTGGCCCAGAGGTCGAAGTGGATCTGCCACAGGGCCAGCGCTGCCAGGGTAAAACCTGCCACCACGAAACGCTTGTAGTGACCGGTGCGACCGATGAGCTTGCCGCCGACGAAGGCCCCCGCCGTGATGCAGACCATGAAGATCACCATGATCTCGCCACTGTCACTGGCGCTCATCCCCTTTTGCCACTGCATCTGCAACGGCAGGTAGACCAGCACGGCAAACATCAGCAGCTGCGAGGCCAGCGCCAGCAGCACGCTCACCAGATAACCCGGCAGGTGCACCAGGTGGGCCGGCAGTATGGGATCGTGGGCCCGTCGCTCAGCCAGGACGAGCAGCAACAAGGCCGCCCCCAGCGCAGCCGCGAGCCAGACGGCGGGCAAGGCCGCCTCCGGCGAGAGCAGCAACAGGGTGAGGGTGGTGACCGTGATGAGCAGTGCCGCTCCCTTCCAGTCGAAGCGGCTGTAGCGGCGCACATTGAGGTGACCCAGATTGCGGTTCACCAGCCAGAGGGCGATGGCACCGAGCGGCAGATTGATCCAGAAGATCCAGCGCCAGCTGAGCTGCTCGGTAAAATAGCCACCGAGCAGCGGGCCTGCGATGCTGGAGACCGCATAGACCGCCGAGATATACCCCTGATACTTGCCCACCTCCCGTGGCGGAATACAGTCGGCGATCACGGTAAAGGCGAGTGCGATCAGCCCACCGCCCCCCAACCCTTGCAGCACGCGGGCGGCCAGCAGGGTTGGCAGATCCTGGGCCAGGGCGCAGGCCACTGATCCCGCCAGAAACAGGCCGATACCGATGTTGAGCATGCGTACTCGGCCGAACATGTCGCTCAACTTGCCATAGATGGGCAGGGCCGCAGTGGCCGCCAGCAGATAGGCGGTCACGACCCAGGTGAGGGCGGCACCGGCGTTCAGCTCAACCCCTATGATGGGCAAGGGGGTGGTGACGATGCTCTTTTCCAGTGAGCCCAGGGCGATCACCAGGGCCACGCTCGAGAAGACGGTTTTGGGGGACATAGGCAAGCTCGCTCATGTGAGATATCGGCACAGGGGGTGCAAGGCACATTATTGTCTCATAAATCATTAGCCGATGGTCAAAACCACTGCCTACCATGATGAAGGTCGCGACATCTGCAAGCCGGATCTGCTAGGGTGAGTCTTTGCCGAAGAGGACGCCCCCCATGCCCCAGTCATCCCCCTGCGATCATCACCAGAGTGAACAGCCCCGATTCGACGAGTACGACGCCCTGATCTTCGACATGGATGGCACCCTGGTGGACTCCATGCCTCTGCACCTGGATGCCTGGGAAATCACCAGTGCCGAGTTCGGCCTGCCGTTTGATCGGGCACAGCTCAACGAGTACGGCGGCATCCCCACCCGCAAGATAGTGACCATGCTGGCAGAGCAGCACGGGATGACCATCGACGTGGAAGCCTTTGCCCGGCGCAAGGTGGCCCTCTACCTGGCACGGATCGACGACGTCCGGGTGTTTCCCGCCATGTGGGAGCTGGTCAGGCAGTACCACGGCAAGGTGCCCATGGGCATAGGCACCGGCTCAACCCGGGAACATGCGGCGCACATCCTGCGTCAGACCGGGCTCGATGCCTTCATCTCCGTGCTGGTGAGTGCCGATGATGTGGTCAATCACAAGCCCCACCCGGAAACCTTCCTGAAAGTGGCCGAACAGCTCGGCGCCAACCCGGCCAACTGCCTGGTGTTTGAAGACACCCGGATAGGCATTCAGGCGGGCAAGGCCGCCGGCATGACCACCTTGCTGGCCACCGAAGGGACGCTGCAACGGGTGTGAGCGGTGCGGGCACATCCTAACCGACAGGCCCGCACCAGCTTACTCGGCCTCATTCTCCCCCTCCTTCCCACCTGCCGGTACCGGGCCGTCCGGCCGCTCAAATCCCAGATCTGACATGCAGTTGTCAAATTCCGACTCCCCCGGTTTGCCATGCTCCCTGCAGCTCTCAAACGCCGCTTTCATCTCGGCCGACAGCTCGTGCGGAGGCTTGGGCGGGGTACGGCTGCCCTGATCGCCCGCTGCGGCGGTCAGAGTAGTGAGGGAAAACAGCAAAGGCAGAACAATCTTCATGGTATGACTCCAAAACGGGTGGCATACACCGGCACGGTGCGGCGATGGCCCACGGCAGCGGGCGGCATCATGCTAGCGAATCGCCGCGAACTGATGGGTCAAGGGGAGGTAAAGAGGGTGTCAGGTCGGCGTAAATCCATAAAAAAACGCCCCAGGCGGGGCGTTGTTTTCATGGCGGCCATTACATGGCGTTGGTGGATTCGAAGATCTTGTCGGCCGACGCTTCGACGAAGCCAGGGTAGAGCACGCCGTCTGCCTGCGGGTAGCGCAGGGCAAACTCGTAGAAGCAGCTCGGGATAGTGCGCACGCCGTCGCTGAAGGGCACCTCGGCCTTGTCTGCCATGGTGGAGGATTGCTCCAGCATCACCTCGGGATCGCCCTTCACCTCGCCGCCAACGGTGTTGAGCACGAAGCCTGCCGCCTTGAGCGCCGCATTCACCTGCTGGATGGTGTCGAAGTCCTTCAGGCGGTTGATGTTGACGGTGAAGTGGTTGGCACGATAACCCCAGGCGGCCATCCAGGCGGCATACTCGCTCTCTGCCAACAGGGTCTGGTAGTCGGTGTGAGAGACCTGCCAGGGCGCGCCGGCGTAGAGGAAGGCCGGGGTGTCGGTGAGGTGATCGGGTACCTGATCCACCAGCTTGTGGATGATGGCCTGGGCACCTTCGGAGAGCTCTTCCACCTTCAGCTCGCTGATGAACACCTTGGGCGCATCAGGATCTTTATGCTCGAAGTGTTTGGCATAGAGCTTCTTGGCCTTGAACACATACTCGCCCTTCTCTTCGTACCCCAGGGTACGGAAATGGGCCGCCAGTTTCTCGAGACCGAGCTTGGGCAGGTTGTAGGTCCGAAACGCCACGTGATCGTTGATGATGGGGGCACCGCCGCCCAGCAGTTGATGAACCTTGTGAGCACTGGGGGTGACCTGAATGTAGTTGTCCCACAGATGGCCAAACAGGGTGTCGATATCCTTTTGCATCTCTCTTTCCTTTGATTGCGGGTACAGACAGGGGCACCTGTTCAGTGCCCCTCTTTCATTTTCTTGTTATCAGAAGGTCAGACCGGGAGACAGCTGATCCGGCATAGCAGCCTTGCTGTCTTCGACGGAGGCGACCGGGTAAGCACAGTAGTCGGCGGCGTAGTAGGCGCTCGCTCTGTGGTTGCCGGAGGCACCGATGCCGCCGAAGGGGGCGGCACTGGAGGCGCCGGTGATGGGCTTGTTCCAGTTGACGATACCGGCACGGATGCGCTTGAAGAAGTGGTTCCAGTCCGCTTCGTTGTCACCGAGCAGGCCGGCCGAGAGACCGAAACTGGTGGCGTTCGCCTTCTCGATGGCCGCATCGAAGTCGTCGTAGCGAATGAGCTGCAGCAGCGGGCCGAAGTACTCTTCATCCGGCAGCGCGCTGACCGCGGTCACGTCGATGATGCCCGGGGAGACAAAGCCGGTGCCCGCTTCCAGGTGCTTGAGGGCAAGCAGGCTTTCGCCACCGAGGCGCTGCAGGTTGGCTTGCGCCTCGACCATGCCGAGTGCGGCCTTCTCGCTGATCATGGCGCCCATGAACGGCTGCTCGGCGGCGTCATAGAGGCCGACCCTGATCTGACCGACCACCTCCACCAGCCGCTTGACCAGGGCATCGCCCCGCTCGCCGCGCTCGACAAACAGACGGCGCGAGCAGGTGCAGCGCTGGCCGGAGGTAATGAAGGCGGACTGCACGATGGCATGGACGGCGCCGTCGATGTCGCTCACATCTTTCACGATCAACGGGTTGTTGCCACCCATCTCCAGTGCCAGGATCTTGCCCGGCTGGCCGGCAAACTGCTTATGCAGGAAGTGGCCGGTACGGGAGGAGCCGGTGAAGAAGAGGCCGTCGATGTCCGGGTTGCCGGCCAGCGCCTTGCCGGTGTCGACCTCCCCCTGCACCAGGCTGAGCACCCCCTTGGGCAGCCCCGCCTCCTGCCACACCTTGACCATGGCTTCAGCCACCATGGGGGTCAGCTCGGAAGGCTTGAACACGACCGCATTGCCGGCGATGAGCGCTGGCACAATGTGGCCGTTGGGCAGGTGGCCCGGGAAGTTGTAGGGGCCGAACACGGCCACGACACCATGGGGCTTGTGGCGCACGAACGCCTTGGCGCCCGGCATGGGGTTTTCCACCGTGCCGGTACGCTCCTCATGGGCACGGATGGAGATGGCAATCTTGCCCTGCATGGCCGCCACTTCGGTGCGGGTCTCCCACAGGGGCTTGCCGGTTTCACGGGCGATGGTCAGGGCCAGCGCCTCCTTGTGCTCGCCGAGCAGGTCGGCATAGCGGCGCACGATGGCAAGGCGCTCTTCAAGGGCCAGATCGGACCAATGGTAGAAGGCCGTGCGGGCCGCCTTGACGGCCGCATCTACCTGGGACTGGCTTGCCGCCTCACCACGCCAGATCAGCTCGTTTTTGGCCGGGTCGATGGATTCGAACGGCTTGCCTTCACCGGCCAGCCACTGGCCATCGATAAACTGGACTAAAGACATCATCAATTCACTCCCTGTGGGTACGCAGGCCGCCTCGGCAGCCTGTCTCAATGCTGTGCTGCGGGGCGGGTCAATCCAGATCGACGACGCGCACCATGTCGCCATTTTCCACCTTGAGGGCGGCCGCCATCTTGGGCGGAATGATGGCTTCGTGCTTGTCCAGATCGACCCGGATGTTGCCGTAGCAGGCGCGGTATTGCTCGAACCTGGTGTTGCAGATGAGGTAGGTATGGCCACCGATGGGCTCACCCACCAGCACCGCCAGCTTCTGGCTGCGGCGCACGCTGCGAATGTTCTTCACCTCGCATTCGACGGTGGGGCCGGCGTCGAAGATGTCGACATAACCGCGATTCACGAACCCCTCATCCTGCAGCATCTTGAGGGCAGGCCGGGTCTTTTCGTGGGTCTTGCCGATGACGGCGCGCGCCTCGTTGCTAAGCAGATTGACGTAGATGGGGTACTTGGGCATCAGCTCGGCGATGAAGCGCTTCTTGCCGATGCCGGTCAGATAGTCGACGGTGGGAAAATCCATCGAGAAGAAATGTTTTTGCAGCCACTCGTAGAAGGGGCTGTGGCCGTTGCCATCGGAGACACCACGCATCTCGGCAAAGACGGTACTGTCAAACAGCTCGGGGTGTTCGGCCATGAACAGGAAACGGTGCTTGGAGAGCAGACGGCCGTTGAGCCCCTCGCGGGCGCATTCACGCAGAAACAGGGTGCAGAGCTCGGAATTGCCGGTGTAGTCGTTGGAGAGGGTGAGGGTTTCCACGACATTGTAGATGCCGAGCTTGGGGGAGGAGTGCACCACCTTGCCGATGTGATAGTTGTAGAACGCCTGGGACAGGCCGACCGCCGCGTCGATGGCGCAGGTACCGACCATCTCCCCGGTCTCCAGATCCTCGGCCACGAAGAAATAGAGGCACTCGCCCTTGCCGGCGGGCTTGTCCAGGAAGGTCTGGGTCGAGGCATCGATCTTGCGTTGCAGCAGCTCGTCGTTGACCGGCAAGGATGTCATGCCGGTGCCGGATTCGATGGCACAGGTCTTGAGGCCGGCGAAGTCGCGCTGCTCGATAGGACGGATAACCAACATAAATGACAACTCCCTTTCATTGACGACAGGTGGGGTCCCGGCTCCTGCCGGGAGGGCTCCCCACCTCAATTTGGATCAGGCGTTGACCACCTGAGCGACCGCTTTCTCGAACCGTGCCAGCCCTTCCTTGATGTCTGCTTCCGGGATCACCAGGGAGGGGGCAAAACGCACCACGTTGGTACCGGCAACCAGCGCCATCAGGCCCTGATCGATGGAGGCGAGCAGGAAGTCGCGAGAGCGGCCCTTGAAGTCATCGTTGAGCACGGCGCCCAGCAGCAGGCCCTTGCCGCGCACTTCGCTGAAGCAGTGGTACTTGGCGTTGATGGCTTCCAGCCCTTCGCGGAACAGCTGCTCGCGCTGCTTGATGCCGCTCAGCACTGCCGGGGTGTTGACCACGTCGATCACCGCCTCGGCCACGGCACACGCCAGCGGGTTGCCGCCGTAGGTGGAGCCGTGAGTGCCCACTTTCAGGTGGGAGGCGATCTCGGTAGTGGTCAGCATGGCCCCGATGGGGAAGCCGCCGCCCAGCGCCTTGGCGCTGGTGAGGATGTCCGGGGTGATGCCCAGACCCATATAGGCAAACAGCTCGCCGGTACGACCGACACCGGATTGCACCTCGTCATAAACCAGCAGGGCGTTGTGCTTGTCGCACAACTCGCGCACACCCTTGGCAAACTCGTCGGTGGGGCTGATGATGCCACCCTCTCCCTGCAGCGGCTCCATCACCACGGCGCAGGTGTTGTCGGAGATGACGGCAGCCAGCTCCTCCAGATTGTTGTAGGCGACGTGGGTGATGTCGGCAGGCTTGGGACCGAAGCCATCGGAGTAGGCAGCCTGGCCGCCGACGCTGACGGTAAAGAAGGTACGGCCGTGGAAGCCCTGGTGGAAGGCGATGATCTGGGTCTTGTGGGCCCCGAACTTCTCGATGGCGTAGCGGCGGGCCAGCTTGAGGGCCGCTTCGTTCGCTTCGGCGCCGGAGTTGCAGAAATAGACCTTCTCGGCGAAGGTGGCGGCGACCAGTTTCTTGGCCAGGCGCAGGGCCGGCTCGTTGGTCATCACGTTGGAGAGGTGCCACAGCTTCTCACCCTGGGATTTCAGGGCCTCGACCAGTTTGGGATGGCAATGGCCCAGGCCATTGACCGCGATCCCGCCCGCGAAATCCACATACTCGCGGCCTTCCTGATCCCAGACACGTGACCCCTCGCCGCGCACCGGGATGATTTTGGCCGGCGCATAGTTGGGAACCATCACTTCATCAAACACTTCACGTGTCACTGCCAACAACTCTGACATATTGCTCTCCTGCTATCTCGCGGCAGAATAATCCACCGCCCAAAAGTTAAATCCGTGTAAACGTGGCGGAATTATCACAGAAAAAAAGTAAAAAGTCTGTAACTTAACCGCCTATAAGGAACAATGTTCGATTGCCTTTGAGATTTTAGGCAACCGCATTGCATAACGGCTCAGGGGGTGTTGGCAAGAGATAATTTGGACAGGGAGGAGGGTGAATAAAGTCTCAGGGAAATTTTTTTTTGCCTCATGACGGTTTTGAGACAGACATCGCAATTTTTTTCAGGGAACGGCCAAAAAGTTGGCCAGCAACTGGTGCCCCTGTTCGCTCAAGATGCTTTCCGGATGGAACTGCACTCCCTCCAGCGCCAGTGTTTTATGCCGCAGCCCCATGATCTCGTCCTGGCTGCCGTCGGCATGTTCGCTCCAGGCGGTGACCTCGAAACAGTCGGGCAGCGACGCCGCCTCCACCACCAGAGAATGATAGCGGGTCACCCGCAGCGGGTTGTTGAGCCCCTTGAACACCCCCTCCCCTTTGTGACGGATGAGAGATGTCTTGCCGTGCATCACCTGACGGGCACGCACCACCCGGGCACCAAAGGCCTGTGCCAGGGACTGATGGCCGAGACAGACGCCGAGGATGGGGATCTCGCCGGCAAAACGGGAGATGGCGGCCAAAGAGATGCCCGCCTCGTTTGGCGTGCAGGGGCCGGGAGAGATCACCAGATGGCGAGGTGAAAGCCGGGCTATCTCCTCCAGGCTCAGCTCATCGTTGCGCCTGACCACCACCTCTTGCCCCAGAGCGCCGAAGTATTGCACCAGGTTCCAGGTAAAGGAGTCGTAGTTGTCGATGAGTAGCAGCATGCAAAAACCCTGGGAATAAGACAGAGACGGTGATCGGACAACCCGTTGCGAGCGCGGGCAGACAAACGCCGCGCATTCTGGCATGTCTCTTTGCGTTAATAAACCGGCGATCACCTCACCTGCTGTGCAGTCTGTCCGCTCTTCAATGGCGATCCGGGCCTGTCGACCCCACCCGGCGGTGGGCCTGTCCCCGACCGGGCAGCATCAGCCGCTCCATGTCAGGATGGCAAGGTAAAAGAGACGGGAGGCGACCGGGAAAAGGGCACAGGACGTGACAGGCAGATGGGAAGGAGTCACCTTGGCAAGGGCTGGCAACGGACCTCAGCGGTCCAGATAACGGCCCTGTTCAAGTTCCCGTTCCCGCTGGCACTCGGCCAGATAGATGGCAGCCGCGATGGCCGTGGTCTTGTGGTGCTTGTCGATGGCGTTGGAGACCATCAACTGCAAGGTATTGAGGCTCTTGGCCTTGCGAAACTTGCGCAGCCAGTGACCCTTGTCACCCAACTCTTCACTCAGGGTTTGTGATTCGACAGACATGCTTTCTCTTGGGGCAAAGCCCGTGTTTGACATTGGGGGAGGTTGCGACAAACCGGAAGGTGTAAAACAAAGAAAGCCAGGCATCCACCCAGCTCTCTTCTACTACACCTTCCCAGTATGTCAGGCTCGAGGAACGAAGCCGACGACATCATATACGCTGATCAGGGTTTTTTCAGCCCTTTCACGCGCCTTTTGTGCGCCAGCCGCCAAAATGGCCTGCAGATGGGCCTCATCCTGACGCAGCTCGCGGAAGCGCGCCTGGATGGGTTCCAGCAAGGCGACCACGGCATCGGCCGTTTCACTCTTGAGGTGGCCGTACATCTTGCCTTCGAAGTGCTGCTCCAGCTCCGGGATGGAGCGGCCGGTCACACCGGACATCAGGGTCAGCAGATTGGAGACCCCCGGCTTGTTTTCGGGATCAAAACGCACCACGGCCGGCTCGTCCGAGTCGGTCATCGCCCGCTTGATCTTCTTGACGATCTGCTTGGGATCTTCCAGCAAGCCGATGAAGTTGGCCTCGTTGTCGTCGGACTTGGACATCTTCTTGGTCGGGTCCTGCAGGCTCATCACCCGGGCCCCTTCGGTCGGAATGAAGGGTTCCGGCAGGGTGAAGACTTCGCCATAGAGGTTGTTGAAGCGGGTGCAGATGTCGCGGGTCAGCTCCAGATGCTGCTTCTGGTCATTGCCAACCGGCACCTGATTGGCCTGATAAAGCAGAATGTCGGCTGCCATCAGCACCGGATAACCGAACAGGCCGACGTTGACGTTGTTCTCGAAACGGGCGGACTTGTCCTTGAACTGGGTCATGCGCGACAGCTCGCCCATCTGGGTGTAGCAGTTCAGGATCCAGCCGAGCTCGGCGTGCTGGGGCACGTGGGACTGGATGAAGACGGTGCTCTTGGCCGGGTCGATGCCCACCGCCAGATAGAGGGCGGCTGCGTCGAGGCACGCCTTGCGCAAGGCGGCCGGATCCTGGCGGGTGGTGATGGCGTGCAGATCGACGATGCAATAGAGGCAGTCGAAGTCATCCTGCATGCTGACCCACTGACGCAGGGCTCCCATGTAGTTGCCGATGGTCAGCTGGCCCGAGGGTTGGGCACCGCTCAATACGATTGGTTTAGTCATCAGAGTAGTAATCCTTGTTATCCGCCAGCCCGGTCTGGATCAGACCAGCAGGGCGTCGAGTTCGGCAAACTGCTCGCAAACCCAGTCGGGGCGGGAGTCTGCGATAGGGCGGCCATAGTTGTAGCCATAGGTGAGCCCCACCACCTTCATGCCGGCGGCCTGGGCGGCCAGCACGTCATTTTCGGAATCCCCCACCATCAGGGTGCGGGACGGGCTGACACCCAGCTCGTGGCAGGCGTGCAACAGCGGCTCCGGGCTCGGTTTCTTGACGGGTACGCAGTTGCCCCCGAGCCAGAGTGCGAAACAGTCGCTGATGCCGAGGGCCTCCAGAATGGGCTGCACGAAGTGACTGGGTTTGTTGGTCACCACGGCCTGCTGGTAACCCAGCCCCTGCAGACGGCGCAGGCTCCGGGCCACTCCGTCATACATGGCCAGGCCTTCCAGCAGACAGGCCTGATAGTGACGGTCGAACAGGGGGCGGGCCTTGGCAAACTGCTCCGGGGCGTCGCGGTAATCGAGAGCCCGCTGGATCAGCTTGTCGGCGCCGTTGCCGACCCAGGTACGCACCACGGCCTCGTCGGCCTCGGCCAACCCCAGCTCCGCCAGGGTACGGTTGACCGCCAGCGCCAGTTGCGGGGCGCTGTCAATCAGCGTGCCATCCAGATCGAACAGCACCAGGTCAAAGGGGCGATCAGCGACGGACATGGGCAAGCTCCGCGCGCATCTGGTCGATCACCGCCTTGTAATCCGGCTTGCCGAAGATGGCAGAGCCCGCCACGAACATGTCGGCACCCGCCTCGGCAATCTCGCGAATGTTGTCGACCTTGACGCCGCCATCGATTTCCAGGCGAATGTCGCGGCCGCTCTCGTCGATCAGGCGGCGCACCTGACGCAGCTTGTCGAGGGTGCCGGGGATGAAGCTCTGACCGCCAAAGCCCGGGTTGACCGACATCAGCAGGATCACGTCCAGCTTGTCCATCACGTACTCCAGGCAGCTGAGCGGGGTCGCGGGGTTCAGCACCAGACCGGCCTGGCAACCCTGCTCCTTGATGAGGCCCAGGGTGCGATCCACGTGATCGGAGGCTTCCGGGTGGAAGGTGATCAGGCTGGCACCGGCCTTGGCAAAATCAGGCACGATGCGATCCACCGGCTTGACCATCAGGTGCACGTCGATGAGCGCTTCGATGCCGTAATCGCGCAGTGCCTGACAGACCATGGGGCCTATGGTCAGGTTGGGGACATAATGGTTGTCCATCACATCGAAATGGACCACGTCGGCCCCGGCGGCCAGCACCTTGGCCACATCCTCACCCAGACGGGCAAAGTCGGCGGAGAGGATAGAGGGGGCAATCAGAAAGTCTTTCATCAGCGTCATCCATTGGCAGCGTGGCAGAAAAAACGGCGCAATTTTATCGCAAAAGGGCGATGAAAACGACCCGCATCTACAGAACACGCCGCTCCGGCACCATCGCCGGCAAACGATGCCAGGCGCGGCTCACGGAATACCAGCGGCAGCATCAGAAATGACAACGGCCCCCTCAGGGACCGTTGTTCACTCAGCCGACGGCAACCAGCTCCGCCTCACCGGGATAATAGCCCTGTTCGGGCTCGATGCCGGGCGGATAGAGCGCCAGCAGCTCGGCCACCTTGTTGCGACCACCGCCGTTGCGGCTGATGGTGCGCTTGACCAGGATCTCGTCGAGCCGGGCGCCACGATAGAGCTCGCGGGTCAACTCGATGTCATGGTTGCTGATGAGCACGGGCACCCCTTTATGGGCGGCGGTGTGGCGAGCCAGCCTGGCCAGCAGCGCCTGATCGTCCAGGGTGAAACCGCCTGCCGAATAGGTGGTGAAACTCGCCGTGGTGGAGAGGGGGGCATAGGGCGGATCGCAGTAGATCACCCAGTCTTCCTCTGCACGGGCCATGGCGTCGGCATAGCTTTCGCAGATGAACGTCGCCTTCTGCGCCTTCTCGGCAAAGGCCCACAGCTCTTTCTCCGGGAAGTAGGGTTTCTTGTAGGAACCGAAGGGAACGTTGAACCCCCCCTTCTTGTTGTAACGGCACAAGCCGTTGAAACCATGGCGATTCAAAAACAGGAACAACTGAGCCCGTTCAAACCCGGCAGCGGTCTGGTTGAACTGGGTACGCAGCCGATAATAGGCGGTCTTGTGGTTGTGCTCGGCCACGAACAGCTTGCGGGCCTCGCTGATGAAGCTGTCCGGCTGCTGCTTGAGGTGGTTGTAGAGGCCAATGAGATCCGGATTGATGTCGTTGAGCACATAGGCGTCGTAATCCGTGTTGAGAAACACGGATCCCGCCCCGACGAAGGGCTCCAGCAACACACGCCCGGCCGGCAAACGCTCGGCGATCTCTTCGACCAGGGAGTATTTTCCCCCGGCCCATTTTAAAAACGCGCGTGTTTTTTTCATGGAAGTCCGGTGTTGACAAGGCTATGCCCAAAAAAGGGGGGTGATTCTACCCCCTTCTTCGGGTGGCTGGCTATTGCTTCAATTCTTTTTGTATCTGGGCGAATGACTTGGGCCAGGGTTGTCCCTTGAGCAAGGCAGGTGACAGCTTGCGAATGGCCGCCTTGGCCTGGGCACTGCTGGCGTAGTCTCCCTGCACCACCACATACCAGGGACTGCCACGGAAGCGGGTCTTGTAAACCCACACCTTGCCCGCCAAGCCATGCTCGGCCACAAAGCTGTCTACCGCCTTGGTGTTGCTCGCCCCCATCAACTGGATGCTGTAGTGATTCTTCGGCTTCTTGTTGAGAGTCGCCACCGGCGTCAACGCCACCTTGGCCGCCGGGGCCGCGACCGGCGCTGTCTGCGCACCACTGGCCGGTTGAGCCTCTGTCCGGGCCGGGACACTGTTCGGGGCCGGATTCTTGACCTGGGCCGTCGTTCCGGTCGGGACCGCACGGGAACCGCTCCCCACCAGCTCATCCACCACGGCCGTGGGCAAGGCGCCGCTGACGTTCGGCTGGTTCATCAATTTCTCGACCACTTCGTCGGAGATGACGACCCGGCGCCCCTCATAGTTGGTTGACTCCGTGGTGACCGTCTCGCTCTCGACCTTCTTGGGCAAGGGCTTGGCATCGGACTGCCAATCGCGGGCAACCTGATTACCTGAGGGGATGGCAGCGGCGCCACTGCTCGCCTGAGTACCCAAAGCCCCGCTCGCCGCACCGACACTCACAGGATCGCTTGAGACGGGATCGGGCAACGCCGTCCCCTGGGACGGAGCCTGGGCGGGGTCCTGGCCTGCACTGTCGAACAGGGGCAGATAGCTCAGGGCCAGCAACCCGCCCGCCACCAGGGCAAGCACGATCGCTATCTTCTTGACGGGCAACTCGGCCTGACGTTTCTTGGGCCTTCTGTCGGTCATGGTATCCTCCAGTAACTGCATGATGGCTGACGGATGTCCGCCCGCCCCATTCAGGATCTCTTCCACTTTCGGCTTGGGCAAGAGGGCAGTCGGGATCTTGAGCTCTTTGGCCTTCTCATACAAGAAGATACGTTGCTCAGGAGCGCTCAGTGGCGCGACTTCCAGCTCGAGGGCTGGCATGGCCCGTCCCTTGAGGAGCGCCTTCTGGTTGCGACACCAGGCGTCATCACCCGAGAGCAGGATGGCCAGTTTATGAGGAGATGCCAGGGTATCGTTGTGACGACAGAGCGCCCACAACTCCCCCACCAGCTCGGCAGGCAAGGTATCGGCACGTTCGATGATGAGCAGCAGTCTGGCAGGCTTGTCACCCACCATGCGAAAGAAGCTGTCCGCCAGGGCATCCTGCGCGTTGAACAGGGGACGTGCCACCACCTGCTGCAACAGCAACTGGCGCACATCCGCCATCTTCATGGACGGGCTGCCGATGAGGCTGGCCACCCGCACCGCATCGGGCAGTTGGGCAAGCAGCGACTCGCACAGTGTGCCACGGCCACTGCCTGGCTTGCCGGAGAGAAAAACAAAGGGGTGGTTGAACTCGATCAGGTGCAGCAGCCGGTCAACCAACTGCCGCTGAGAAGGCAGTTTGAGCAATTTATTAGTGGTCACGACCAGACTCGATCACCGCCATCAATTGCTCGTCTGTCACATCGGCCACGACCTGGGCCTGTCCGATCCCGATCGGCAGCACCAGCCTCAGTTTGCCTTCCAGCACCTTCTTGTCACGGCGCATATGGCGAATGAAGGCGGCAAAATCCATATCGGACGGTGCCTTGACCGGCAAATCGGCGGCCAACAGCAGATCGCGGACTCGTGCCACCTCTTGCGCCGTCATGTCGCCACGGGCCAGGGCCGTCTCGGCCGCCAGCATGGTTCCCGCCGCCACGGCTTCACCGTGCAGCCAGTTGCCATAACCCTTCTCCGCCTCGATGGCATGGCCGAAGGTATGTCCCAGGTTCAGCAAGGCGCGCACGCCGTGCTCGGTCTCGTCCTGACCGACCACATCGGCCTTGATCTCGCAGCAGCGGCGAATGGCATAGGAGAGTGCATTACCGTCGAGGCGCTGCAGGCGGGTCATGTTGGTTTCAAGCCAGGAGAAGAAGGCGGCATCCCAGATGATGCCGTATTTGATCACCTCGGCCATGCCGGCGGCAAATTCCCGGGCAGGCAGGGTCTTGAGACAGTCGGTATCGATGATCACATGCTTGGGCTGATAGAAGGCACCCACCATGTTCTTGCCGAGGGGATGGTTGACGGCGGTCTTGCCGCCGACGGAAGAGTCAACCTGGGAGAGCAGCGTGGTAGGCACCTGAATAAACGGAATGCCTCGTTGGTAGCTTGCCGCAGCAAAGCCGACAACATCACCTATCACACCGCCCCCCAGAGCGATCAGAGTGGTATCACGACCATGGCTGGTTTCCAGCAGAGCAGACATGATCCGCTCGAAGGTCGCCAGGGTTTTGTAGGCCTCGCCATCGGGCAGGATCAGGTGTTCCACCTGAAAACCGGACAGCAACTGAATGATCTGTTCAAGATACAGGGGCGCGACCACGGTATTGGTCACAATCATGACCCGCTTGCCCTTGATCGTCTGCGCCAGTACCTCGGGGCGTTGCAGCAGACCGGCAGCTATCTCTATCGGGTAGCTGCGTTCACCCAGTTCGACCTTCAACCTTTCCATGGACGTCCTCTAATGAATTACATACCAATCAACTTGACGATTTGATTAGCGACAACTTTGGCACTCTGGTCATCCGTCTGGATGACAAAATCAGCAACCTCTTCGTACAGGGCGTTGCGCTCTTGCGCAAGACGCTCAAGCACTTCACGGGGCGGCTCTTCGGTTTGCAGCAAGGGACGACGCTTGTCTCTCTGGGTTCGCGCCAATTGCTTTTCAATGGTGGTTTCGAGGTAGACCACGATGCCGCGTGCGGAGAGTTTGTTGCGGGTTTCACGGCTCTTGATGGCACCGCCACCCGTTGCCAGCACGATACCCTGCTGTTCGGCGAGCTCACCGATCACCTTCTCTTCGCGGATCCGGAAGCCTTCTTCGCCTTCAACATCGAACACCCAGCCGATATCGGCACCACTGCGGCGCTCAATCTCATGATCTGAGTCGAAAAACTCCATGTGCAGTTGTTCTGCCAGATGTCTACCTATGGTGCTCTTGCCCGCACCCATGGGACCTATCAGGAAAATATTGCGTTTCTCAGCCATGTCTTTTCGTTAGTAATTACAAACTGTATGGCCCCGGTAAACACTCGACCGGGGTACCTATGAACCTTATCTTGCGTTGGATCAGGAGGGGGATTATCTCAGTAGAAACCAGGACTGGCAACCGCAGCCCTTACGCCCCAGCCTCATCGGGGCGTAAGGTTATATGTGTTTTACTCTCACAAGTAAAGTTTTCAGAGGGCGTCGGTCACTATCCTCGGGGTCACGAAGATCAGCAGTTCACGCTTCTTGTTTTCACTGGTGGTTTTCTTGAACAGATAGCCCAACCCGGGGATATCCCCCAGCAGCGGCACCTTGCTGACATCGCTCTTGATGGTCTGTTGATAGATGCCGCCAAGCACCAGAGTTTCACCGTTGTTGACCAACACCTGGGTGGTGATGGACTGGGCGTTGATGGACACCGCATCCCCGGTCCCGGTCGGCACGGTTTCCCCCTTGGTATCCTGAGTCACGGTCAAGTCCAGGATCACCCTGTTGTCCGGGGTGATCTGCGGCGTGACCTTGAGGCTCAGCACCGCCTTCTTGAAGGTGACCGAAGTCGCCCCGCTGGAAGAGGACTCCACATAGGGGATCTCGGTCCCCTGCTCGATCAGGGCCGGCTTCTGGTTGGCCGTGGTGACACGCGGACTGGCGATGATCTCGGCCTTGCTCTCCTTTTCCAGAGCCGAGAGCTCAAGATCCAGAAGGGTGCCATTGGCAAGACGGGCAACTTGGAACGCCAGCGTGCCGGCCGCGTTGGTCACCGGCAGGTTGACGTTGAGTCTGTCTTCTACGTTGGGGCGAGTGATGGTGGAACTGCCATCATTGTTTCCGGCGCCATCATTGCCCTCTATGGTGCCCGAGGTGCCGTTGCCATGACCGTCTGTCTTGGTCACCCCCCAGCGCACCCCCAGAGCCTCATCGAAACCATCATCAATGGTCACCATGCGCGCCTCGATCACCACCTGCTTGACCGGGATATCGAGGATATCCAGCATCCGCTTGACGTTGCTGATGACATCCGCCGTGTCCTTGACCACCAGCACGTTGGTACGTTCATCCACGCTGACCGCGCCTCTGGGGGAGAGCAGCTTGGTACTCTCGGAGGAGAGCAGGGCCGCCACTTCCGATGCCTTGGCATAGTTGATCTGCAGATACTCGGTGTAGAGGGGAGCGAGATCCGCCACCTGGTTACGACTCTCCATCTGCTGTTTCTCGCGAGCGGCAATCTCGTCCGCCGGCGCAACCAGCAGGATGTTGTTGTCCAGCCGTTTGTCCAGCCCTCTGACCTTGAGGATGATGTCCAGCGCCTGCTCCCAGGGCACGCCATCGAGGCGCAGCGTGATGTTGCCGGAGACCGAGTCCGTGGTCACCAGGTTCAGATTGTTGAAATCGGCGATGATCTGCAACACGGTACGAACAGGAATATCCTGGAAGTTCAATGAGATGGGCTTGCCTTGGTACTGCTTCGCCGCCGTGGTGGCCACCCGTTTTTTCACCTCGATGATGAACATCTTGTCGGCCTGATCATAACGGTAGTCAAACTGGCCGTTCACCGAGAGCTCGAACAGGGTGTCATTGCCCTGGCGGAACACCTCCACCTGGGAGACCGGGGTAGCAAAGTCCTGCACATTGATGAGGTTGAGCTGATCATCAGGCACCCGGGTACCGTGGAACTTGGCCAGCACTTTCTGACCACGGCTGCTGACATCCACCGCCGCCGAACTGTTGTCCAGCGTCACGAGGAATTCCCCCTGCCCCTCCTTGCCACGGCGAAAATCCACGCCCTTGACCGAGTTGAAGTAGGCGCCACCCATGTTTGCCTGAGACACGGACAACACCGGCTTGCCGGGGGCAACGGGCGAAGAAGCCACGGCAGGCTGAGCCTGATACTGGGACTGGTTCTGGGCAACTCGCTGGGTGTCAATCAATGCAGACTGAGTCACCGGCTGGCTTCTGACGAGCGCAGACTGGCTGGCTGCAACAGGCGCCGCCGAGGAAGCGACCGGCTGCCCTGCCTTGTCTCCCAGCGCCACCAGCAATTTATTGCCCTGCTGATGGACCTGATAGGGGGTGAGCTGATCGAGGGCGATCTTGATGTCGAGCCCCTGCCCCTTTCCCTCCACCAGGAGGTTGTTCACCCCTTGCTGCTTGATGGGCAGGGGATTGACCGTCAGGGCACCGATGGCCCCGGGTACGTGCAGCAGAAGCTGATTGGGTTCATAGGTCAACCTGTCCGTAAAACCGCTGACCGGTTCGCTGAAGCTGAGCTCCAGCAGGAGTTGATCGGCCAGCAGGGGATTCACCTTGACCTCCTGCAACGCGGGTACTGCCCACACCTGAGTGCATCCGCCCAGCCACAGCAGCGCCACACCGGTCATCCTTCTTATTGTTGTTCTCATCTCTGCTCATCCCTGATCATAGTTTTGCGTCGAGATTGGCCATGGCCAGCTGGGTTTCTCGGGTGACCCAGCATCCTTTGCCATCCGGTACCGTCTCCATCAAGTCAACATGCGTGTTCGTTATCTTGATGACCCTGCCCTGATCCAGCCCCATGTGCTGGTTGAGCCCGACGCGCACGGCTTGCCCGTCCGGGGTTTTGATCAATGCCCACAACTGCCCCTGCTTGCCGATGGAGCCTTTCATGCTCAGGCTGGCAAGCGAGTAGCGTTCCAGCACCTCCTTTTCCCGATTGGCCACTATCTGGGCACAGTCCGGCTTGGCCTTGGCATCCAGCCTGGAACTGGTTTCCGGCTGGGGTGCAATGAACGGACTACGCTGATCGCTGCGTTGATAGACCATGGGAGAGAAGGGCTTTATCTCCGGCAAAGATTCGATCGGTACCGGCTTTCTGGCCTTGGTCTGTTTGACATACTCATCCATGTCCTCCTGTCCCCCACAGGCCGTCAACAGCAGCGCCGACAAGAGAAGTACGCCCGCTCTCATGCTCATGGCTTTTTCTCCACGGTTTTGCCGTTGTACTTGTAGGTCTTGGCCTGCATGGACATACCGATCAGCTCACCGCCCTTCCCCTGGCTGAGCTGGAAAGAATCCAGGATCACGATGCGGGGCAAAGCAGCCATGTCCGCCGTGAACTTGCCAAGTTCGTGATAGGTGCCCACGACCTCGATGCGCATGGGCAGCTCGGTGGAGAACTCGTGTTTCACCTCTGGCTCCCAGTTGATCCTGCTCAATGTCAAACCGTTGTCGGTGGCAATGAAGCTGATGTCATCCAGCAAACCGGCGACTTCGTGGGTGTTGGGCAGCTGTTTGAGCTGGGTGTCGACCAGATGTTCCAGCTGGACCATCTGCTTTCTGTATGCTTCCAGGTTCGCGGCCAGCATGGCCTTGCTCTCGAATTGTCCCTTGAGCTCAGTCTCTTTTGCGGCTTCACGACCCAGGGCCGCCAGGGAATTGGCAATCACGTAGTAATAGAGTGCCCCGCCAAGCAGAGCACAGCAGAAGAAGACAAAGATGCCCTTGGCGATCGGCGGCCAGCGGGCAATGTCATTGAGATCCAGGTCGTTGAGTTGTTGCAGGTTCATTTTTGCCCCTTAGCCACGTTGGGTAGCGCCGTGGCAATCTGGAACATCATGGAGAACTGGCTCAGGGCGATGGGGGCCACCTCGGCCGTGAAAATGGTGCTGAGCTGGGATTGTGTCAGCCAGCCGGAACCGTCGATTCGGCGCATCATGCTGGCTACCCTGCCATAGGCTTCGGTCTTTCCCTTCACGTCTATCTTGTTGTTTTGCAGAGCAAGGCTATCAAGATACACCCCATTGGGGACCAGCACCGGCAGCTGATTGAACAGACGCACAGGGATGTTGCGGCGCATCTGCAACTGCTCGATGAGTTGCATGCGGTCAATCAACTCCTTGCGCCGCTCCTTGAGAAGCCTGATCTCCCCAAGCTGGGTGTCCAGGGTTGCCATCTCCTGCTGCAACCGCTGATTGCGCTGCTGCTGGTAACCGATCTGCTGCTGCACCAGCCAGTCTGCGGCAAAGGCGATGGCTGCCGTCCCCGCCAGGAACAGACCGAACAGGATGCCGAATTGTTTCTTCTGACGCTGCGCCCGAGCCTGCCGCCAGGGCAGAAGGTTTATATTTGACATGGTGTGAAGCTCCTCAGTGCCAGCCCGAGCGCCGTCATGTACTTGGCCCCATGAATCAGCCCTCCCTCTCCCTGCGGCTTGCCAAAGAGTGCAAAGGGATCGGGATGCAGCACCTCGCAGTTGAGCTCGCTGCCGATTTGTCCGGCCAGCCCCGGCAGCAGGCTCCCCCCTCCGGTCAGCACCAGCCTGGAGAGCTCCTTGTTCCCCGAAGAGCTGCAAAACAGCTGCACGTTGCGCCGTATCTGCAACACCAGGGTGCTGAGGTGAGGCAACAGGACATCCACCTCATGATCCGCAGGCAGGGAGCCCTGGAGCTTGGCCAGTTCCGCCTCTTCCATACTCATGCTGTAAAAAGAGGCCAATGCCTGGCTGTATTGATCACCACCAAAATTCTGCAACCGGGAATAGATGACCTGGCCCCGTAGCAGGGCGGCGAAAGTCAGAGCGCTGGCACCGATGTCGACGATGCCAACCGGTTTCTCCGAGGTTTGCAGGTCGGGCAGGCAGGCCAGCACGGCGCGTCCGAGCGCATGGGCCCCCACATCCACCACCATGGTCGTCATGCCTGCCTCCGTCAGGGCACTGACCCGGCCACTGACGCTCTCGGTCCGCGCGGCACTGAGCAGGACCTCCTGACGCCCGTTGTCGCCCGCCATGCCGAGGATTTCAAAATCCAGGCTCACTTCATCGAGGGGAAAGGGGATGAGCTGCTCTGCTTCCAGGTGAACCTGGTTCTCCAGCTCGCTCTCGTTGATGTTGGTATCGACCTGAATGATCTTGGTGATGACGTTGGAACCGGTCACGGCCGTGGCCACGTTCTGGCAATCCCCCTGCATGAGCCGCTTGAGCGACTTGAGGGACTGACTGACCCGTTCAATGTCCTGAAGTTGATAGTCGACCAGCGTTCCTCTTGGCATGGGAATCTCGGCAACCGAACCGAGGTGCACCTTGCCGGGACGTCCGCTGATGGTGACGGCCTTGATGGTTTGACTGCCAAAATCAATGCCCGCCATGGAGACGAGGGATCCCTTACTTAATAGCCCAAACATATACACATCCATGCGTTATTGGGTTTTCGGACTTATTGTAGGACAGCGCGTCATGATGTGACGGCTTAACTCAATATAATGCTCTATCTATCAATGTCATAAAGTTTGTGTCAAAAGTTGACGCCCCTCTCCTTTCGGCCTTGATTGCGGCCCCCTTGGTAATTGTGCCCTGGAGTGCTACCCTCCCGCCTCTTCTCGGGGTCGCCTGTTTGCGGACAGGAAAACCTCGAATCCGCGAGGGTAAAAAGGCTATACTCTGCGCCCGTTGGCTAATTTTAAGACGATTGGTAGTTCTTCCATGCTGAAATGGCTCGTTCGCCTGTTTATTGTCATGATGCTGGGTGCTGTGCTGGGCGTTGCCAGCCTCATCGGCATCTACTTCTACATCAAGCCCCAGTTGCCGGACGTCAGCGCCCTGCGCGATGTCAAACTGGCTACCCCCATGAAGGTCTACAGCCGGGACGGGGAATTGATCTCCCAGTTTGGCGAAATTCGTCGCATCCCCCTGCGGCTGGACGAAATTCCCCAGTCCATGATCGATGCTGTACTCGCCACCGAAGATGCCCGCTTCTATGAGCACCCGGGCATAGACCCCATCGGCATCATCCGTGCCGCCACCGTCTGGGCCGTCTCCGGCCAGGCGCGCCAGGGCGCCAGTACCATTACCCAGCAGGTGGCCCGCAACTTCTTCCTGAGCAACGAGAAGACCCTGGTACGCAAGATCAAGGAAGTGTTCCTCGCCTGGCGCATCGAGCAGAACCTCTCCAAGGACGAGATCCTCACCCTCTATCTCAACAAGATCCCCCTCGGCTACCGGGCATTCGGGGTCGGCGCGGCCGCCCAGGTCTACTTCGGCAAGGAGGTCAAGGATCTGACCCTGGACGAGATCGCCATCATCGCGGGTCTCCCCAAGGCACCCTCCATGCTGAACCCGATCCGTTCCCCGGAGCGCGCCTTCGCCCGCCGCAACGTGGTGCTGGGTCGCATGCTGGAAACCGGCAAAATCACCCAGGCCCAGTATGACGAAGCCTCCAAGATGCCGGTCAAGGCCCGTTTTCACGGTGCCGAGACCACGCTGAACGCCCCTTATCTGAGCGAGATGGTGCGCCAGAAGATGGTGGAGCAGTTTGGTGAAGATGCCTACACCATGGGGCTGCACGTCTACACCACCGTCACCGCCAAGCGTCAGCGCGCCGCCCATCAGGCGCTGCTGGACGGTGTCTTCGACTACGACACCCGCCACGGCTACCGTGGCCCGACCGCCTTGCTGTGGAAAGCCGGTGAAACGGCCTGGGACTACGAGCAGATCATGGCCCATCTGGCCAAGCAGCCGACCTATCAGCCCCTGATGGCCGCCGTGGTCACCCAGCTTGGCGACAAGAGCGCCACCCTGGTGCTCAAGAATGGCAAACAGGCCGAACTGGGCTGGAATGGCATCAAGTGGGCGCGTGCCTTCATCACCGACGATCGCCAGGGCTTTGCCCCGAAATCGGCGCGGGATGTACTCAAAGTCGGCGCCCAGATCTGGGTCAGGGAGAAAGGGGAAGAGTTGCTGCTCTCCCAGATCCCCGACGTCAACGCCGCCCTGGTGGCCATGAACCCGCAAGACGGCGCCATCGAGGCCCTGGTCGGCGGCTTCAGCTTCGAGCTCTCCAAGTTCAACCGGGTCGATCAGGCCCGTCGTCAGGTCGGCTCCAACATCAAGCCTTTCCTCTATGCCACCGCGCTGGAGCAGGGCTATACCCTGGCGTCCCTCATCAACGATGCACCGATCAACCAGTGGGATCCTGCCAAGGGCCCCATGTGGCAGCCCAAGAACTCGCCCGCCATCTATGAAGGGCCGACCACCTTGCGCCTCGGTCTTGCCAAGTCCAAGAACGTGATGTCGGTCCGGCTGATGCGCGCCATCGGGCTGGATACCTATATCGACGGCCTGACCCGCTTCGGCTTCGCCCGTGATCACATTTCCGCCAACGAATCCCTGGCGCTGGGTGCGGCGGAGTTCACCCCGCTGGAAGTGGTGCGCGGCTACTCGGTGCTGGCCAATGGCGGCTTCCAGGTCACCCCCTACTTCATCACCGAAGTGACTGACAGCTTCGGCACCCCCCTGTTCGAGGCCAACCCGGCCGCCGCCTGCCGCGACTGCGGCGTGCTGGCCGCCGCCGGTCTCGACAGCGCGGATGCCTATGCCAATACCACGGCAGACTGGAAGGCCCAGTGCCCCATCGATCCTGTCGTGCCCAACAACATGGCACCGCAGACCATCAGTGCCCAGAGCGCCTTCCTCATCACCGACACCCTGACCACCGCCATCTGGGGTGGCAATGGCTGGCGTGGTACCGGCTGGCGGGCAGCCCGTGACCTCAAGCGTCACGACATCTCGGGCAAGACGGGGACCACCAACGAATCCCGGGATGCCTGGTTCTCCGGCTATACCCCAAATCTGGTGGCCACCTCCTGGATCGGTTTTGACAACCACCAGCGCGGTCTGGGCCGGGCCGAGTTTGGCGGTGGTGCCGCCCAGCCCATCTGGATTGACTTCATGAAGACGGCTCTGCAACAGGTGCCCGAGCGCAAGATGCCGGTCCCCGAAGGGATCATGCAGGTCCGCATCGATCGTGAAACCGGTCTGCTGACCAATCGCGCCGATGGCAGTACCACGGAGGAGTTCTTCAAGGAGGGCACAGAGCCCACCCGCTACGCGAGCCAGATCTCCGATGGCAACCAGGTGTATGGCGGTGACGATGCGACCACAGACGGTCCCGTCTCCACCGACGACATCTTCTAGGTCCCCCTAGAAACAACAAAAACCGGCGCCCAGGCGCCGGTTTTTGTTTCGGGATGACGAGCGGGCTGCGTCAGCCCAGCAGGGCTTTCATCAGACTCGAGATGCGGGCCGCCAGCTCATTGAAGCAGGGGCGGCGAACCGAGTAGTGACGATAGAGCAGGGAGATGGTGCGCCCCGGCACGGGGTTGATTACCGGACGATAGCTGACGCCCCCCTCCTCCGGGTTGGCGGGCACGGCGAGCCTGGGCACCAGCGTCATGCCGCTGCCAGCGGCGACCATGTTGCGCAAGGTCTCCAGACTGGTGCCCTTGAAGCGCTGATCCTCACCGATGCCCGCGGCAAAACAGTAACCCATCGCCTGATCCCGCAGGCAGTGACCGTCGGCCAGCATCAGCAATTTCTTGCCCTTGAGATTGTGCAGGGGCACCGCCTTGGCGCTCGCCTCCGGGTGATGCTGAGGCACGGCCAGCCACATGGGCTCCTGATAGAGGGGGATGGCGCCAAACCCCTCCATCCCTTCCAGCTCCGCCAGCACGAGGCAATCCAGCTCCCCCTCCTCCAGCCGCTTGAGCAGCACCTGGGTCTGATCTTCGTAGAGGTAGAACTCCAGCTTGGGGAAGTGTTCACGCAGATCCTGGATGATGTGGGGCAGCAGGTAGGGGCCCACGGTGGGAATGAAACCGATGTGGATCTCGCCGGACATGGGCTCGGCGAAGTGCTGGCCTATGCTCTTGAGCTCTCGCGCCTCTTTGAGCACCTTGCGCGCCTGACGGGCCATGGCATCGCCGGCGGGCGTGAACAGCACCTTGCGGGAGGTGCGCTCGATGAGGATCACTCCCAGTTCATCTTCCAGCTTGCGCAGCTGGCCACTCAGGGTCGGCTGGCTGACAAAGCAGCGCTCCGCTGCCTTACGAAAGTGTTTCTCCTCTTCCAGCGCTACCAGATATTCGAGATCGCGAAGGTTCATAGGTACTGCATCCTGCCGTTCAATGAGGCCGATAGCATGCACAAGAACGGTGCGGGGGACAAGGGAGGCGCGCAGACGGGTCTGCCCTCTCCCTCTCCTTTGACAAGCCGCAGGCGATGGGCGAGAGACTCACCCCATCAGGGAGGTGATGTGATCCGCGAACGCCGCTGGCTCTCCCAGATAGGAGGAGACAGGCAGCGCAACGACGCGCTCCCCTTGCATCAATCCCAGGGTCGGGAACCCCTGCCCGCCGAGCCGGCGCAGCCACGCCTGGCTTGTGGCCAGATGGCCCACAAGATCGACCCGACCAAAGGCCAGGGCGAATGCTTCCGGTGTCAGCCCCTGCTCCCGCGCGAGCGCCGCCAGCCGTGTCGGGGAACCGACCCATTCCCCATCCCGGTAGTGGGTCTCCTGGATGCGGTGCAACAAGGCAAGGCCGTCGCCGCCAAGCTCGCTCACCGCCAGAACGGCGCGAATGGGCGGCTCGGAGTCGAGGAGCAGTGACTCGTTGAGCAGGAGCTCGTTGAAGTAGCGCTCACCAAAGCGCTGTCCGGTGAGGGCGTGGATGCGCTCGTCATGGGGGCGCACATAGTCCCGCAGGGGCTGGCCCATGGCCTGGCGCCTGGCGCCCATCCAGAGGCCCCCCCCATGCAGTTCGATGCGAAGGCCCGGGATCTCGGCAACGGCTTTCAGCAGGGGGGCGGCGCCATAGCACCAGCCACAGAGGGGGTCATAGACATAATGAAGGGTTGTTTGCGCTTCGTTCATCATCATTCTCGCTTCAATGCAGGATAAAAAACCGGGCCCTCGGGCCCGGTAAAAAACACAGGGAAGTAGGCGTCAGGGAGTTACCACTTCATCTCGCCGGTATTGACCTTGGCACCGATGGCCAGGCCATCGTCGACCGGCAGGGAGGGGTAAGCCTTCTTCAGCGCTTCAATCAGCTGGCCGGAGTGCTTTGCTTTGGCCAGCTCTTGCTCAAAGCGCTGCACGTAGTCACGGGTGAAGGTCACGGCTTCGGTACCCTTGGGCGCAGTCCCCAGGAAATGACCCGGCACCACACGCTCGGGTTTCAGCGCCAGCAGGTTGTTCAGCGCCTTGACCCAGTTGCTGCGAGCGGCCTTGGACTGGCTGTCCGCCATCCAGACGTGCACGCCGCTGTAGACCGGCACACCACCAAAGGCCGTCTTGATGGAAGGGGCCCAGAGGTAGGCATTCGGGGTGTTCATCTCTTTGATTTCAATCTTCTCGCCATCCAGGGTCAGGTGGCTGGCCGTCATCACTTGCGGCACGGTCAGGCTCTTGGGTGCATCCTTGCCCAGGATCGGGCCCCAGTAGCTCAGCTTGGCATCCTTGGTCTGCTTGATATGGTCGACCACATGCTGGTCGGCCAACACTTTGACATCCGGGAACGCCGCCATGACGGGTTCCAGACCGAAGTAGAAGTCGGGGTCACCGGCACTGATATAGACAGTGGTCAGCTTCTTGCCGCTCTTCTTGATCATGTCCACCAGCGCCTGGCCATGTTGCACATCGAACTGGGCATCGATCAGGATGGCTTCTTTGTCGCCAGTCACCAGGGAAGAGGAGACCGGGAAGATCGCCTTCTCGCCGGGGTTGTAGACGGTCACGGTCAGGGGGGCCGCCAGGGCGGAACCCGTCATCAGGAGGCTGGTCAGGGTCAGGGTACGCAGTGTGTTGTTCATCAGATAACGCTCATCGGTGTGGATTAATGGAATGAGCGCAGTTTATTGCATCACCATCGATACAAATACCGCATAATAGGCGCATCACTGTTGCACAAACCGAGCATATAGGGGCACAAGATGGATAGGCTGACCGCATTGCGGGTCTTTGTCTGCGTAGTGGAACAGGGCAGCCTGAGCGGCGCCGGGGAGAAACTGGAGATGTCCCGTGCCATGGTGTCGCGCTACCTGGCCGAACTGGAACGCTGGATGGGGGCCAGATTGCTGCACCGCACCACCCGCCGGCTGAGCCTGACCGGGCCGGGAGAAGAGGCGCTGAACCGGGCCAGAGCCATGCTGGCCCTGGGGGAAGAGATGGAACACCTGGCCATCCGCCATGACGAGGCCCCCAAGGGGCAACTGCGCATCACCAGCAGCTACTCTCTCTCCGAAGCCCTGCTGGTCGAGGCGGCGAACGACTACCTGGCCCATTACCCCGGCACGGCGATCGACATCCTGCTGCTGGACCGGACGGTCAATCTGGTGGAGGAGCGAATCGATCTCGCCCTGCGCATCACCAACGACCTCGATCCCAACCTGGTGGCCCGCAGGCTCGGCACCTGCCACTCGGTGGTGTGCGCCAGCCCCGCCTACCTGGCCCGCCATGCTCCGCCGCAGCAGGTGCAGGATCTGGCACTGCACAACTGCCTCACCTACACCTATTTCGGCAAGAGCCTGTGGGAGTTTCTGGGGCCCGATGGTCCCGAATCCGTCCCGGTGAGCGGCAACCTCAGCGCCAACATCTCCAACCTGCTGCTGGCCGCCACCCTGGACGGGGCGGGGATCAGCCTGCAACCCGCCTACTCGGTTCAGCCCCATCTGGCAAGCGGCGCCCTGGTCCCCCTGCTCACCCCGTGGCAGCCCAAGCGCCTCGGCGTCTATGCCGTTTATGGCACCCGCAAACAGATGTCCCCCCTGCTGCGCAGCTTCCTCGACTTTCTCGTGGAGCGGATGGCGGACGATCCCCTGTGGCAGGAAGCCCCTCCCTCTCTCTGATCCCTGCGAGCCGCACAAAAAAGGGGACTCGCGGCCCCTCTTTGCTCCATCCTGTGCCCGGTCAGGCTTCGAAACCGAATGCCTTGACCGGGGTCTCTCCCTCCTCGGCCTCCTGATCCTCCAGATAGATGTCGTGATAGGCGGCATAGATGGAGTAGTTGATGGCAGGCAGCACCACCAGCAGGCCCACCAGCATCAGGAGTGCGCCAAAGAAGATCAGCACGGCCCCGAGCAGCCCCCACCAGAGGAAGGGCCACATGTTGCGCAGACATCCCTTGAAGCTGAGCCTGGCTGCCTGCCAGACCCCGACCTGATGGAAGAGGATAAGGGCGGGGGCGAAGGTGATGGCCATCAGCACGGGAACGAACAGTGCCAATCCCACCAGGGCGCAGACGAGGAAGCCCTGTGCCTGCTCCGGGGTCAGCGCCAGGGAGCCCGGATCCGCGGACAACAGGCCGGTGAGTCCCCACTGGTGCAGCAGGAACACGCAGATCATCAGGATCCCCATGATGAGGCCGAGCACCATCAGGCCCCCCAGCATCAAGGGGGTCAACCGATGGCGGAAACCGGCAAAGAAGTCGCCAAACTGCAGCGCCTCCCCATGGTGCCCCCGCCGCGCCACCGCCACCCAGCCAGCCCCCCACACCATGTAGAGCAACTGGGAGATCAAGCCCCCCGCCGGCAGCTGATCCAGCACGATGCCCACCAAAAACCAGAGCACTATCATGGCCACGCTGGCACCCATCCCCTTGTTGAAGATGTCGAATCCGGTGCGGATCCAGATCCAGCCCTGTCCTATGCCATGGCGTTTGGGTTCGTGGCGCAGGGCCCTGTCACTGTTCATCATTGACCTCGTCGAAAAATAGGGGCGAAGCGGCGTCTCCTCAGGGCACGCTCACCGTGACCATGATGGTGCCGGTGTAGGGGCCGGTGCGTACTACCTGGCCCGGCAGCCGGGTCGGGTAGAGCCTCACCTTGTAGTCGGTGGCCTGGGTCGCCGCCGAGTAGGGTACCGCGATGGCGGTATCGAATGGAATAGGGGTCAGGGCCCCCTGCTCGACCATGCCCACCCCGACACCGGCCAGGCTGGTGGTGATGAAGCGGTTGTCGCTCGCGAGCACCCCCGAGAAGCTGTAGCGCAGCGGCCCCCTGCTCAGGCTGGCAAGGTCGAAGGGAAAGCGGCTCCCCGCTCACCTCGCTGCAATGGCGTGTCCGTTGCGTCTTTCTGGGCCGCATCCGACGAGTTTATCGGCCACGGTTGACGGACAGCACCGCCAGAATGTGGCATCATCTCCCCCTCTTGCTTTCCCCCTGATCCGATGGAGCCATCATGCGCCGCCTCTTCTTTCTTCTCCTGCTGCTCGGCAGCCCTGCGCTTCACGCCGAACCGGGGTTTATCAGCCGCCTGCTCAACCACCCAGTGCCGGGGGGCGTGGCCGTGGTACCACTGGGAAGCGGGGCCAAGGCGCCCGCAGTGCGCTATCAGGACAAACCTGTGCTGGTGGTACAGGAAGACGGGAAGACGTGGATTGCCATCGTCGGCATCCCGCTCAAGAGCGCGCCCGGCCCCCATCAGGTGACCACCAGCGATGGCCGCACTTTGAGTTTCACGGTCGGCACCAAGCACTACCGTGAGCAGCACATCAAGCTCAAGAACAGCCGCCAGGTCAATCCGCTGGCTGAAGACATGACCCGCATCAACCGGGAGCTTGCCGAACAGACCCGCGCCTACCAGACCTTCAGCCCGGCTCAGCCGAGCAACCTACTGTTTGACAAGCCGGTCCAGGGCCCGCTCTCCAGCCCCTTCGGGCTGCGCCGCTTCTTCAACGGCGAGGAGCGCAACCCCCACTCCGGCCTCGACTTCGCGGTCGGAGCCGGCACTCCCATCAAGGCACCAGCCGCTGGCAAGGTCATCCTCATCGGCAACTACTTCTTCAACGGCAATACGGTGTTCGTCGACCACGGCCAAGGCCTCATCAGCATGTTCTGTCACATGTCGAAGGTGGACGTGAAGCTGGGCCAGAGCCTGCCCCGCGGCGGCATCGTCGGCCGGGTCGGCGCCACCGGCCGCGCCACCGGCCCCCACATGCACTGGAACGTCAGCCTCAACGACGCCCGCGTCGACCCCGCCATCTTTATCGGCGCCTTCAAGCCCTGAGGCCGGCGACCTGCCGCCCACAGGCAGGGGCACTCAAAATGAAAAAGGCAGCCGAGGCTGCCTTTTTCATGGACGCCTGACCACATCTCAGGCAGCGCTGTGCTGGCGCCCCTCCCTGTTCATCGCCCGCCACATCACCAGGACCAGCAGAGTGCTGCAAGTGGGCAGCGCCAGCCAGACACCGGCCACTCCCCACAGGGAGGAGAAGCCCCACAGGAAACCGCCGATCAGCACCAGCTTGCCGCCGGTGAGCAGGGAAGCGATGCGGGCCCGGTTGATGGCCTGGAAGTAGGTGGCCCCCACCAGCAGCAAGCCTTCCATGGGCAGCCCCCAGAAGTAGAGCCAGATACCGAGGGTCGCCACCGGCAACAGGGCTGCATTGTCCCCCGCAAACAGATAAACCACTGCCTCTGGCCACAGATACAGCGGGATCATCCCGCACAGTGCCACCGCCATGGTCACTCCCAATGCCAGGTTGCGCACCCGCAGCACCCGTGCCCAGTTGCCCGCCCCGGCATTGAAGCTGGCGATGGGCTGGATGCCCATGGCGATCCCCTCGAAGATGAGATAGAAGAAGGCCTCGCTGTAGCTGATGACCCCATAGGCGGCCACGTGCAGCGAAGTGCCCACCGAGAGCAGCGCCTTGTTGTGCAGCGCCAGCACCACCGAGAGGTAGAGGTACATCAGAAAACTCGACACCCCGAGTCGCAATGTCTCCCCCATCAACCGCCAGTCGGGCACCAGGGTATCCCAGCGAATGCGCAACTGGCTGCGGGGGGTGAAGAAGTGCCACAGGCACAGGCCCCCGGTGACCGCCTGGGAGAGCATGGTCGCGATGGCGGCCCCCGCCAGCCCCCAGGGGATCACCGCCATCAGCAGGTAGTCGAGCAGCACGTTGAGCACGCCGCCCCCCACCAGGATCCAGGTGGTGAGGCCGGGTCGCCCGTCGTTGCGCAACAGGGCGGTAAAGGCCATGGAGAGCACCGCGAACACCCCGAGCCAGGCGTACCACTGCAGATAGGCGAAGCCTGCGTCGAAGATGACCCCCTGCGCCCCCATCCAGACAAGCATGGCCTTGCCGTAACGAATGCCAATGAAGGCGAGCAGCGCGGAGGCGATGAGCACCATCACCAGGGCATTGCCGACGATGTGGCGCGCCCTGGCCTGCTCCCCCTTGCCCAGATAGAAGGAGGCCAGCGACGAGGATCCCATGCCGATCAGGGCACCCACCGCGTAGAGCACGGCGCAGATGGGGTACGCCAGCATCATGCCGGCCAGCCCGTCCTGGCCCAGGATATGGCCGACGAAGATGCCGTCTATGGTGACATAGATGCCGGTGACCAGCATGGCGGCCACCGTGGGGGTGACGTAACGCAAGAAGAGGCGGGAAAGGGGGGCCGTGCCCAGATCGACGGAGGACATAAATTGCTCAATGAAGGGGAACGGCCAGAATAATAGCCAAACAAGACCCGGATCACCCGTTATTTGTGCCGTGGATCATTCATCTTGAGGGCTTTACCCGCCCCGGCCCCTGCTTTAGGCTAGGGCGACTTCTCCTGAACGGAAACGTGCGCCATGTTGCAACGCCTGCTCTGTCTGATGCTCTGTCTCAGCCTGTTCCCCTTCTCCGCTGTCCAGGCTGATGATGCCATCACTCAGGTAGAGGAGCTGCTGCAAAGCATCCCCAAGACGGATACCCCGGAAAACCAGCAACTGCGGGAGAGCTACCAGCAGGCGCTGCAATATGCCCGGGATGCCCAGCGCTACCGGGAACAGGGCAAGGCCTACCAGCAGATCCTCATCGACTACCCCAAGGAGTCCGCCCGTCTCAAGGAGGGGCTGCACAACTATCAGCCCCAGTCCCGCCCGTCCCTCTCCTCCCTCAAGGAGGATGCCCTGCGCCAGGCCATCAGCCTGAGCAGCAACCGCCAGCTCAACCTGCGCAAGGAGCGTCAGGCGGTGACCGACAGCCTCAACCAGCTTGAGAGCACGGGCCAGGAGTATCACCTGCGGGTCGACGAGTTGCGCAAGCAGTTGCTCCAGACCCGCTCCCTGCTCGATCGCCTGAGCTTCAGCAACGAGTCGGACAGGTTGCAGGAGGCCCAGCAACTGGCCACCCGACTCAAAGAGCAGAGCCTCTCCGACCGGATCCAGATGCTGGAGCTGGAGCAGCTCTCCGCCCAGCAGCGCAACGATCTGGGCAAGCTCAAGCTGCAGGAGCTCAACCTCGCCATCACCGACGAGGATGAGTGGCAGACCAGTCTGCTTGCCCAGCAGAACCAGCTGCGCCGGGACAAGACCGAGCAGGCCCTGGCCGAGAGCGAACGCCTGCGCCGGCAGCTCACCTCGGATCTGCCCCTCTTGCAGGAGCAGCAACAGCAAAACCAGGCCCTCTCCCTCCAACTGGGGGCCCTCGAGGACCAGATTGAACGGGTGCAGGACGAGCAACGGGGGGTGGACACCTCCCTCTCCGGGCTCAACGAGCTGGTCAATTCGGTGCGCGAACAGCTGGAGTGGTTGCAGATAAGCAACGCCTACGGCGAGAACCTGCGCAGCAAGCTGGCCGATCTGCCCGCCTACTTCCCGCTGGAGCGGCTGGAGTCCGCCATCGTCAAGGCGCGCATGGCCAAATACCAGTACGAGACCGAGCAGGATGCCCTGAAGGATCCGGTGCAACTGCGCAACAGCCTGCTCAGTGGAGACGGCATCACCCTGGACAGGGCCCAGCGCGCCGTGCTGGACAACCTGCTCAAGGCGAGGCGGCAACTGCTGACCCGGCTCAACGATGCCTCCGACACCCTCATTCAGGAGCAGACCCGCCTCAAGCTGCTCTACAGCCGTCAGAACAGCAAGATCGACGAGATCCGCGAACTCAGCGCCAGCCATCTGTTCTGGATGCCGGACGTGCGCCCCCTGAGCCCGGCGGTGCTGCTCGGCGTCCCGGCCGCCCTCGGCCTTGCCTTCAACCCGGCCAACTGGCTGCAACTGCCCAGGGCCATCGCCGAGAACAACCCCCTGAGCCTGACCCTGGCTGGCCTCGGGCTGCTGGGGCTGGCCTGGTGCTGGCTGAAACTGGCCCGCCACCTCCTTCAATACAGCCAGTACATTGCCCCGCGCATCGGCAAGGTGACCCAGGACAAGTTCAGCCTCACCAGCCGGTTGCTGGTGCGCTCCGTGCTCGCCGCCCTGCCGCTGCCCGCCATGGTGCTCATGGTGCACGGCCTGCTGGACGGCGCCTGGCAATATCCCTTCGCGGTGGCGGTGGCCCGGGGCCTGGGTGAAATCTGGTTCCTGCTGCTGGCCCTGCTGGTTGCGCGCCACCTCACTCTGGAGAAGGGGATCCTCATCCTCCACTTCCGCTGGCAAAAGGAGCGGGTGCAGCGAGTGTGGGGACAATTTCGTACCCTGCTGCTGGTGCTGATCCCGAGCTTCTTCGTGCAGGGCATGGCGAGCAGCTATCAGGAGCACGCCTTCTACGACTCCCTGGGACGCCTCGCCTTCATCATCGGGGCCCTCTGGCTGCTGCTCTTCTTTGCCCGCCTCAACCGGGAAAAACTGCCCCTCACCTGGGGTCAGGCAGACATGACCAAGCCCCATCTGCTGCACCACTTCATCTGGAACAGCCTGATGTTGGCCCCGCTGCTGGCGGTGCTGGGCGCCCTGTTCGGCTACTTCTACACCTCCCGCACCCTGCTGCGCCAGCTGGAGCTGAGCCTGCTGGCGGGGCTCGGCTGCCTGCTCGTCTACTATCTGGCCCACCGCTGGATGCTGATCCAGCGCCGCCGACTCGCCTTCGATCGCGCCAAGCAGAAGCGGGCCGAGATCCTGGCGCAGCGGGAGCGGGAAGAGGACGATCTCAGCTCCGAGATCCCCGATGTGGTGGAGGAGCCCGAACTGGATCTGGATACCATCAGCGCCCAGTCCCTCGGCCTGGTACGCACCCTGCTGATGCTGGGCTTCACCATGCTGGTGGTGGTGCAATGGTCGGATCTCAACTCGGCATTCAGCTTCCTCAGCAGCATCGAGGTGTGGCAGGTGAGCAGCAAGGTGGCCGGCATCGAGCAGCTCTCCGCCATCACCCTGCAGGATCTGATGCTGACCGTCTTCGCCTTCATCCTGACGGTGGTCACCGCCCGCAACCTGCCAGGGCTGATGGAGCTCACCCTGCTCCAGCACCTGAGCCTCTCCCCAGGCACCGGCTTCGCCCTCACCACGGTGAGCAAGTACCTGGTACTGCTGATTGGCGCCCTCACCGGCTTCTCCATGCTCGGCATCGACTGGTCCAAAACCCAGTGGCTGGTGGCAGCACTCTCCGTGGGGCTGGGCTTCGGGTTGCAGGAGATCTTCGCCAACTTCGTCTCCGGCCTCATCATCCTGTTCGAAAAACCGATCCGCCTGGGTGACACCGTCACCATCCGGGATCTCACCGGCACCGTCACCAAGATCAAGACCCGCGCCACCACCATAGTGGACTGGGACAGGAAGGAGATCATCGTCCCCAACAAGGCCTTCATCACCGAGCAGTTCATCAACTGGTCCCTGTCCGATGCCATCACCCGGGTCCGCTTGCGCATTCGCATCGGCCTGACGCAGAATCCCAAGCAGGTACAGCAACTGCTGGAGCAGAGCGTGCGCGAGTCCACCCTGGTGCTGGATACGCCCGCCCCGGAGGTGTTCCTCATCGAGTTCACCGACTCGGCCCTCATCTACGAGATCCGGCTCTACGTCAACAACATGGATCACCGGATGCCCATTACACACGAGGTACATTCCCTGATCCTGGAGAAACTCGGCCAGGTCGGCATGCATCTGCCACATCAGCAGATCGACATCCGGATGAGCCGGGGATGAAGCCGCCAAAGACGACAACAGGAGCCATCATGCAGATCATTGCCCATCGCGGTGCCAGCGGCCTGGCCCCGGAGAATACCCTCAAGGCGATGAGCCTGGCGCTGGATCTGGGTGCCAAAGCCATCGAGCTGGACGTGCAGTGGGCCGACGGAGAGCTCTGGGTCTTCCACGACCGGCGACTGGAGCGCTGCACCAACGGCCAGGGTGTGCTGACCGGGCAATCCCGGGAGTACCTGGCGAGCCTGGATGCGGGGGACGGGGAGCGGATCCCGACCCTGTGGCAGGTGATGGCACTGGTGGCGGGGCGCTGCGAACTGCACATCGAGCTAAAGGGCGCCCACACCGCCGAGCCGGTGGCCGCCCTGACCAGGCGGGCCGAGGCCGAGCTTGGCTTTACCCAGGCGCACTGGATCGTTTCCTCCTTTCATCATCCCGAGCTGTTACGCTTCAAGGGACTGCGACCGGAAATCAGGATCGGCGCCCTCACGGCCAGCCTGCCCCTCGACGGCGCCGCCTTCGCCGAGACGCTGGGGGCCTGGTCACTGAACTGCGACGTGGATTTCGTCGACGAGACCCTGGTGGCGGATGCCCATCGCCGGGGGCTCAAGATCCTGGTCTATACAGTCGACGAAGTGAGTGATGGGAGCGCCCTCGCCAGCATGGGTGTCGATGGCATCTTCACCAACCGGCCAGATCGATTCAGCTGAGTATCGGCGCGGCCTGGCAGGCCACAAGGAGGTGAAAAGAATTGAAAAAATGCGGTGCACCGGGATACATAAAGTCCATAGCCAGCCGATACAGAGTTGGCTCATAACAATAACAAACACCATGGATCTCTGACTGACGCTCACAAGGATGTAAACATGAACCTATCCATCAAGAACAAGCTGGTCCTCTCCATCGGGGCCATCATTCTGGTCATCACCGGCCTGCAGGTCTGGTACAACACCTCCCAGTTGCGCAGTGAAACCCAGCGGCTGATCTGGAGCTTCATCGACGACAGCTCGGTCGCCAACGTCAAGGGGATCTCCCGCTGGCTCGACGCCCGCATCAATCTCGTCACCGCCACCAAGGAAGCCTTCGCCAAGGAAGACGAGCCCCTCAGCCACCTGGCCCAGTCCATGAATGCGGGCAACTTCGATCTCGTCTACGTGGGCACCAAGGATGGCCGGATGATCCAGAGCAAGCCGACCGATCTGCCGGCCGGCTATGATCCGCGCCAGCGCCCCTGGTACAAGGACGCCATGGCCGCCGGCAAGCTCGCCATCACAGCCCCCTATGCCGACATCACCACCGGCCAGCTCATCATCACCATCGCCGAGCCCTTCAGTCGCGGCAACACCGACGGCGTCATCGCCGGTGACGTCTCCATCGACGGTCTGGTGAAAGACGTGCTCGCCATGAACTCGGAAGGCACCTATGCCATTCTGGTGGACAGCAACGGCACCATCATCGCCCACCCGGACAAGGATCTGACCCTCAAACCCGCCACCGCCATCTCCCCGGAACTGACGGCAGCCAAGGTCAACGAGCTGGCCCATGACAACACCATCTCCGAGATGGATATCAGCGGCAAGGCGAGCGTGTTCGACCTCACCGAGATCCCCAACACCAACTGGTATTTCGGCATCGTGGTGGATGAAGCGGTCGCCTACCAGTCCGTCTCCCGCATGGTCACCTCCGCCCTCATCCAGGGATTGCTGACCATCCTCATCGTGGCGGGCTTCTCCTATGTCGCCATCAACGGCTCCCTGGCGCCGCTGAAAACCCTGGGCGAGGCAATTGCCGATCTCTCCCGCGGCAACGGCGATCTCACCCGTCGCATCAAGATCGAGCGTGAAGACGAGGTCGGTACCGTCGCCAAGCACGTCAACACCTTCATCGAGCGCATCCACGTCATGGTGCAGGACATCTCCAACTCCTCCACCCAGCTCAACCAGCAGGCCAGGTCTTCCCACGACATGGCGGAGAAATCCAACCAGGGGCTGGCCCGCCAGCAAAACGAGATCTCCCAGATTGCGACAGCAGTGCACGAGATGTCCGCCACCGCCGTCGAAGTGGCCAGCAACGCCGAGCAGACCGCGGAAGCGGCCCGCAGCTCCTCCAGCAGTTGCGAGCACGGCAAGCAGGTGATTGCCCGCAACCAGCGCTCCATCACGGATCTGGCCACCCAGGTCAAGCAGGCCTCCGGCATCATTCAGGAACTGGAGAAGAACGCCCAGGAGATCAACACCATCCTCTCCACCATCCAGGGCATCGCCGAGCAGACCAACCTGCTGGCGCTCAACGCCGCCATCGAGGCCGCCCGGGCTGGCGAGCAGGGACGCGGCTTTGCCGTGGTGGCCGACGAGGTGCGGGTGCTTTCCCAGCGCACCCACAGCTCCACCGTCGAGATCCGCAGCATGATCGAGACCCTGCAGCGCAACACCCAGGGCGCCGTCAGTACCATGCACGAGGGTCAGCTGCTGGCCCAGAACAGCGTGGAAGATGCCAACGATGCGACCCAGGCGCTGGAGCAGATCACCACCTCCATCAACCAGATCTCCGACATGGCGACCCAGATCTCCAGCGCCGCCGAGGAACAGCGTGCCGTCACCGACGAGGTGAGCCGCAACATCCAGGCGGTCAAGGATGTCTCGGACGAGCTGGCAGTGGATGCGGACAGCTCCCGCAATCTGTCGGCCCAGCTTAAAAATATTTCAGGTGAATTGAATAATCAGGTCGGCATGTTCCGCATCTGATCGACCATGGGAAGAAAGGGGCCGTTAGGCCCCTTTTTTTATAAACCCTTTTTGTTTCAACGGTTATAATCCCCTTTCGAGACCCTCAATCCTGTGATCGACATCTCCTTTTGCCCATGTGTGGGAGACGGGCCCAGTCTGTCATGGCTATATTCGCATTACTTTTTTGATGCCTAACCTCGATATGTCATCGTGATAATAGTTATCATTAAACTGTCTTGATAAAAAACTTAAAAACTTTATGGGTAATACCCAAAAAGAGAGGCATTTCTCATTTTTTTGAAAGAAAACTACGTATAATCTTGGAGTTAAAATCACCAGAGTAGCGAGTACGGCTGATCCAGATCACTGATGGATGGCGATAATGACGGCATTTTCATCCAAGGAATGGGGTGGTTGTAATAAAAATCACCGTTGCCAAGCACTAAAACAAAGCAGTTTGACTTGCATCAAGCCTGAATTTTTTTCATAGAGCAAAATCGTGCCCAGCAAATCTATCCCTAAGGAGGCAGATGTGGATATTATCAAGACCGATGTTGCCATCATCGGTGCCGGTGGCGGTGGCCTGCGTGCCGCAATCGCCATTGCAGAAGCCCACCCGGAGCTGGAAATCGCCCTGATTTCCAAGGTCTATCCGATGCGCAGCCACACAGTGGCCGCCGAAGGTGGCGCCGCAGGCGTCGTCCGTGATGACGACTCCCTGGAAAACCACTTCAACGACACCGTCTCCGGTGGTGACTGGTTGTGTGAGCAGGACGTAGTCGAGTACTTCGTCAACAACGCCACCAACGAGATGATCCAGCTGGAGCACTGGGGTTGCCCCTGGAGCCGCAAACCGGATGGCAAGGCCAACGTGCGCCGTTTCGGCGGGATGAAGATCCCCCGCACCTGGTTCGCCGCCGACAAGTCCGGCTTCCACATCCTGCACACCCTGTTCCAGACCTCCATCAAGTACCCGACCATCAAGCGCTTCGACGAGCACTTCTGTCTGGATCTCATCGTGGAAGATGGCCGCGTCCAGGGTGTCGTCACCTTTGACATCCAGAACGGCATCACCCGCTTCATCCAGGCCAAGTCCGTGGTGCTGGCCACCGGCGGCGCAGGTCGTGTCTATCGCTACAACACCAACGGCGGCATCGTCACCGGTGACGGCATGGCCCTGGCCTACCGCCACGGCGTACCGCTGCGGGACATGGAGTTCGTCCAGTATCACCCGACCGGTCTGCCGGGCACCGGCATCCTGATGACCGAAGGTTGCCGTGGTGAGGGTGGCATCCTGCTCAACAAGGATGGCTATCGCTACCTGCAAGATTACGGTCTGGGCCCGGAAACCCCGGTCGGCCAGCCGAAGAACAAGCACATGGAACTGGGTCCCCGCGACCGTCTCTCCCAGGCCTTCTGGCAGGAGCAGCAAAAAGGCCGCGTGATCCAGGGCCCCATGGGCGACGTGGTTCACCTCGACCTGCGCCACCTTGGCGAGAAGTACCTGAAAGAGCGTCTGCCCTTCATCTGCGAACTGGCCAAGGCCTATGTGGGTGTGGATCCGGTAAAAGAGCCGATTCCGGTACGTCCGACCGCCCACTACACCATGGGTGGCATCGAAACCGACGGCAAGTGCGCCACTCGTCTGGCCGGTCTCTATGCCGCTGGCGAATGTGCCTCCGTCGGTCTGCACGGCGCCAACCGTCTGGGTTCCAACTCCCTGTCCGAGATCGTGGTCTTCGGCAAGGTGGCCGGTGAGCAGGCAGCCGAGTTTGCCGCCACCCAGAAACACGGCAACACCCAGGCGCTGGTCACCAAGGCCGAGGCGCTCATCAAGCAGCACCTCTCCCTGCTGGAGATCGACGGCACCGAAAACCCGGCGGATATCCGCAACGAACTGGGCATGTCCATGGAAGCCGGTGTCGGTATCTACCGTACCGAAGAGCTGATGCAGGGCACCATCGACAAGATCAACGAGCTGAAAGCCCGTTACAAGAAGATCAAGATCAACGACAAGTCCTCGGTCTTCAACACCGACCTGCTGTACGCCATCGAGCTGGGCTACATGCTGGACGTGGCGGAAGCCATGGCGCACTCCGCCATCAACCGCAAAGAGTCCCGCGGTTCCCACCAGCGTCTGGACGGTTACGAGGAGCGCGATGACGTCAACTTCCTCAAGCACACTCTCTCCTTCTACAACGGCGAAGGGGCCCCGACCATCGACTATTCCGATGTGAAGATCACTAAATCCCAACCGGCCAAGCGCGTGTACGGTTCCGAGGGTGAGAAACAAGACGAGGCTAAGAAGAATGGCTGAGATGATCGAAATTGAAATCCTGCGCTACCGTCCCGAGCAGGATAACGAGCCCTGGATGCAGACCTTCCAGGTGCCCTACCTCAAAGAGATGTCCCTGCTGGATGCGCTGCAATACATCAAGGATCATCTGGACTCTACCTTGAGCTTCCGCTGGTCCTGCCGGATGGCGATCTGCGGCTCCTGCGGCATGATGGTCAACGGCATTCCGAAACTCGGTTGCAAGACCTTCCTGCGGGATTACCTGCCGGGCAAGATGACTATCGAACCGCTCAACAACTTCCCCATCGAGCGCGATCTGGTGGTCGACATGTCCGACTTCATCGAGAAGCTGGAGAGCATCAAGCCCTACATCATCCCGTCCGAGCCGCGCAGCCTGTGCGATGGCGAGTACACCCAGACGCCGGCTGACATGGCGAAGTATCACCAGTTCTCCATGTGCATCAACTGCGGTCTGTGCTACGCGGCCTGCCCGCAATATGGCATCAACAAGAAGTTCACCGGTCCGGCGGCCCTGGCACTGGCCTATCGCTACAACGCCGACAACCGCGACAGCGCGTCCAGGGAGCGGATGAAGATCATCAGCCAGGACGAGGGCGTCTGGGGCTGTACCTTCGTGGGCTACTGCTCCGAAGTGTGCCCGAAAGGCGTGGATCCGGCCGCCGCCATCCAGCTTGGCAAGGTCGAGAGCGCCAAGGACTACATGATCGCCATGTTCAAGCCGGACTGAGACCAGGAGTGAGACCATGAACAACACTGAGAGCAAACGTAAGCCTTACGTGCGCGAGATGAAAAAAGACTGGTGGCTGAAGAATGCCTTCTACACCGGTTACATGATCCGCGAAGGCACCAGCATCTTCGTCTCCATCTACGCCGTCGTGCTGATGTGGGGTCTGCTGCGGCTGGTACAGGGTCAGGAGGCATTCAACGGCTGGCTGGAATCCCTGCAGAGCCCCATTGCCATCCTGTTCCACGTCATCGCCCTGGCAGCCTGCCTGTTCCACGCCAAGACCTGGTTCGCCCTGGCACCGAAAGCCATGCGCATCTTCCGTGGCGAAGACCTGGTGCCGGAGAAGCCGATCGTCATCGCCCAGTATGTGGCGCTGGCGGCGGTATCCCTGCTTGTCCTGATCATCGTGGCCTGAGGAGAAAACCATAAGACGTTCTGACGAACCCGGTTATTGGTGTCTGTTTGGTACCGGGCTCTCACTCAGAAACGTTGGCCACGATCACTCAATCATGATTTGAGGAAAAAATATGAGACGTTCTGACGAGCCAATTTACTGGGGTCTGTTTGGTGCGGGTGGCATGGTGGTTGCCATGCTGCTGCCGGTCATTGTCCTCATCACAGGTCTGCTGGTGCCCATGGGCATCATGGACGTGGAGACCATGAGCTACGAGCGCGTGCTGGCATTCGCCAGCTCCTGGTGGGGTGCCTGCATCCTGCTGGTGATCATCGCCCTGCCCGTCTGGCACGGCATGCACCGCATCTACCACGGCCTGCATGATCTGGGGATCCACACCACCAAGCTGCACCACTATGTGTTCTATGGCTTCGCCTTCCTGGTGTCCGCCATCACCGTCGGCCTGCTGATGGTGCTGGTGCTCCAGTAAGCACATCCTGACTGCATGACAAACCGGGCCCAGTGCCCGGTTTTTTTATGACCATCTTCCGCGGTTCATCTCCATCCGGCAGCTGGCCTGCACGCTCGTTCGGCATCCGTCACCAGAGTCGCGGTGCCGGTTCACGACCGTTTTCCGCGTAGTAGAGCGACGGCAGAAACTGCGCCAGATAGCTGAACTCGCTGTAGCAGTGGCGCATCAGGTTGAAACCTACCTCGTCCGGCACCTCGTCAAGCGGGTTGGCGCAGGCTTTGCCCAGCAGAAAACGACTGCGCAGCACACAGCCATAGGGGGTATCCCGCGCCAGGTGCAGCATCTCGCCATCCAGCGGCGCACCGTTGTCATCCAGCGCCACCTCGTTGCCAAAGCCGATACGGGCGCAGATGGCGGCAGAGAGAGCCTGCGTCTCCCGCGCCTCCTGTAGCGATTGCGGGGCGAACACCTCTTCGGCACCGTGGAACTTGAGGCGAGCTGCCACCGGCGGCAGCTCGGCAAGCCACTCCACCGCCTTTATGCTGGCTCCCACATAGCGCTCCCCTTTTTTCCAGTGATGATCCCAGCCCCGGTGCTCGACATGATCGTGGGGGTGCCACCACCTGATGTGCTGGGTCGTCTCGAAGAAGGTGAACCACCAATCCAGCATGCGCCCCTTGCAACCGTGCAGATCGGTGCGGATGGCGACCGTCAGCAGGCCGTCGGTGCTGCGGGTCAGACCCATTTCCAGGCGAAGGGGTTGCGGCCTGAGCAACTCATTGATGTTATTGACGCCCCAAGGGGCAAACAGGGCAGAAGGATGCATGATATGACTCCCATAAATTTAGGAAACGAAGTTCGTTTCCTAAATTACGCTATGCCTGTATGCTGGGTCTGTCAATGCTTTCCAGGAGCCCATATGTCGCACCAGAACGATGAAGAAACACGCTCACGAGGCCGTCCGGTCACCCCGGAAGCCGACCTTCGCGCCGCCCTCGCCGAGGCGACGCTGACTTTGTTGCTCAAGGGGGGCTACGGCGCTGCGACCGTGGATGCGGTGGCCAAAGAGGCGGGGGTTGCCAAGAAGACCCTCTACCGCTTCGCCGCCAATCGCGACGAGCTGGTGGCGCAGGCGGTGCGCAGCTGGACCGATGCCTTCCAGCCGGCCTTCGAGCAGGATGCCGCTCATCCAGGCGCGCTGGGGGAGATGCTGGAGCTGGGCTTGCAGGCCATAGCGGGACAGGTGCTGAGCGCACCGGCGGTGGGCATGTTCCGGCTGCTGCAACATGAGTTCGCGGGGCGGGATGCCCTGCTGGCGGCCTATCAGGAGAACGGCATTGCCCGCGGCAGAGCGACGCTGGCGGCGTGGCTACAGCGCCAGCAGCAACTGGGCTGGCTGCGCGAGCTGGACGCCGCCCAGACCAGCGATCTGCTGCTGGCGATGACCATGGCGGAGCCGCTGCGCCAGATGGCGCTCGGCTTGCTGGCGCCGGGCAGCGACATTCGCGAGCGCATCACCGCGGCCGTTGCGCTGGTGCTGCCCGGCTTGATGCGAGGGTAGGCGTCCTTCTTCAGCATGCCACCTCCTGCCATTGAGCCAGCAAGGGCGCAGGAATGGCGCCGTAGCGCAGGGTCGGGGTCTGGTGCCACTCCGCCAGCTTCTGGATGGCCTTGCCCAGATCCTGGGCCAGGCTCTGGGTGATCCTGACCCCGTCTTCCAGATAGAGGCTCTTGACCTCGAACACCCCCTCCTTGCGATGGGCCTTGGCGTCCATCCTGCCCACCAGCTTGCCGCGATGCAGCAACGGCAGCACGAAATAACCGTACTGGCGCTTGGGGGCCGGGGTATAGCACTCGATGCGATAGTCAAAGCCAAACAACTCGCTGGCCCGCTTGCGATCCCACACCAGCGGGTCAAAGGGCGAGAGCACGGCGGTGTGGCTCGCCTTGAGGGTGCCCGCCTGGGCCCGGACCAGCTCATCGGCCAGGGAGGCGTGAACGAAGGCTCCGTGCTGCCACCCCTCCACTCGTACCGGCAACAGCTCCCCCTCGTCCGCCAGCTGGTGGAGCAGGGCGTCGTATTTCCCCCGTTTAAGGCGATAGTAATCCGCCACCCAGCCGGTCTTGACCAGCCCCAGCGCCCTACAACTGGCTCGCACCATGTCCCGCCGGGCGAGATCAGGACTCGGCAGATCCCGCTCGTCATTCCACTCCGGCATGACCCGCTCGGCGAGATCGTAGACCCGCTGGAAATTGCGCCGTTCGCGCACCATCAGCTGACCTGCGGTAAACAGCACCTCCAGATGGCGCTTCTCCGGCTTCCAGTCCCACCAGCCGTTGCCCTTGCCCCCCTTGCGCTCGAAGTCTGCCGCCCGCACCGGGCCATCCTGGCGAATGCGCTCGACTATCTGCGCTATCTCGCCGCCGTGGGTCTTGAGCCACTGGGCGGAGAACTTCCAGCCCATGGCGGCGGGATCCAGCATGCGATGGCGCAGCAGCCGGTAATCTTCCCGGGGGACGAAACAGGCCTCGTGGGCCCAGTATTCGAAGAGGTCACCATCGGCCAGCAGTTGTTCCAGCCAGCGCGGATCGTAATGGCCGAGACGGCTGAACAGCACCAGATAGGGGCTGCGGGCCACCACGGAGATGGTGTCTATCTGCAGCAACGCCATGCGGCGAATGCAGGCGAGCAGGTCGGCGGGGGTTGCTCTGGCGCGGCGCGGGGTCAGCAGCCCCTGGGCCGCCAGTTGCAGGTGGCGGGCGTCTTGCAATGAGAGGTGGGGGATCGACATGGAAATAGGGGCATCCGTTCCTGGGTATCAGGCCACCAGCATGCCCAACTCATGGCCAAATGAAAACGCCCGGCTCAGGGTTTGGTGAACACCGCCACATCCGCATGAGGAAACTCGACCTCAGCCTGCCAGCGGACCGCCAGGGCACGGAACGAGGCCTCGGCGAAGAAGACGATGTGGGTGGGATCGTGACGATAGCGCCAGGTCTTGAAGCGCTCGTCCCCCAGCACCCGCTGGGTCTGCAACACCAGCACCCCGCCGGGCTTGAGACAGCACCAGAGCGTGTCCAGCACGGCGCGGGGGGTGGCGATGTGCTCTATCACCTCGGTGCTGGTGATGAAGTCGTATTGCCTTGTCAGGCACTCGGGGTCGTCGGCATAGAACTTGTCGTAGCCCGCCATCTCGAAGCCCGCCTCCCGCCCCATGGCGATGAGGGCAGGCCCGGGGCCGCAGCCAAAATCGAGGCCGCTGGCAGGAGGCGACACCCGGGCCAGCACCTCGCCAAAGGCACGCATCAGAAAGGCCCGGTAGCGGGGATCGTCCACCCGGTTGTCGTGCCCGTCATAGACCGCCTTCTCGGCCCCCTTGTCCAGGTGGTCCGCCTCGTCCATCCAGACCAGCTCGCACGCCAGGCAGCGGTAATAGCCCTTGCCCGCCACCGGCAGGGCATGGTGCCGAGGGGAGAGACACAGGGGACAGTGAACAGGGGATGACATGGCAGCTCCTCGGGTGGCGACAGCGGGGCAGATTGCCTGCCACGCCCGCTGCTGGCAACTGTTTTGTCTGGTGCCCCCATCGCCCCCGTTCACCCCCCGCCAGTTTTTTTCGTCTTTTTTTGCGCCTTAAGGGTTTCTTAAGTTTGCCCTTTTACTCTCATCCCATCGCAAGAGAAGGAGCCAACCATGACCATCGAGATCCAAGCCCCCTACCGGTTGATCCTGACCGAATCCCCGCAGCAGGTCATGGCGCTGCAAACCTATATCCAGGCCGCCTACACCCTCGAGTTCAACGCCCGCATTCCCCATTTCCTGCCCTGCCTGCTCGGGCTCTACCGGGCTGATGGCGTGCTGGTCGGTGCCTGCGGCCTCAATCAGGCCTGCCATGGCGAGCACGAGCAACCGCTCTATCTGGAGCAATATCTGGAGCAGCCTGTCGAGGCCGCCATCGAGACCCGTCTCGGGGTACGTCCGGCCCGCCACCGCATCATCGAAGTGGGCAATCTTGCTTGCAGCGAACCGGGTCACGCCCGCCTGATGTTTGCCGCGCTGTGTCGTCTGCTGTGTGACAACGCCCTGGACTACGTGGTGTTCACCGGCACCGCCAAGCTGCGCAACAGCTTTACCCGCCTGCGTCTCAACCCGGTGGAGCTGGCCCCCGCCCAGGCCCATCAGGTGGGAGAGGATGCCAGTGCCTGGGGCGAATACTACCGCTGCCAGCCCAAGGTGATGGCAGGCGACATCAACCAGGGGCGCGAGGTGCTCGCACAGAGCAGCCTGCTGCTCAACCTGCTGGGGCCCATGCCCCGCCTTTTTAACCATGCCGACATCGACAGGAGGTGCGCGCAATGACGCTGTTCGACACCATCGCCCACCATGCCAGCCAGACCCCGCACCAGCCTGCGCTGCTAGGCAGCCAGGGTGAGCTGGATTACCAGAGCCTGTGGCAGCAGATCCAGCAACTGGCAGGCGTGCTGCAAGGGGCCGGCATCCGCCGCCTGGCCCTGCAACTCGACAACGGCCTGCCCTGGGCACTGATCGATCTCGCCTGCACCTGGGCCGGCATCGTGGTCATCCCGGTTCCCCACTTCTTCAGTCCGGCGCAGCAGACGTGGCTGCTGGAAAGCAGCGGAGCAGACGCCCTGGTCGGCCCGGAGCACCAGGGGTGGCAAGCAGCCTCACCCCTCGTGCTCATGGCAGGCAGGCCCGATGAGCAGGCCGTGCCCCTGTGGCGCCGCATCCCGGCCCGCCTCCCCGAGCTGCCAGCAGGCACCGCCAAGATCACCTATACCTCGGGCACCACGGGGCAACCCAAGGGCGTCTGCCTGTCGCTGGAACAGATGACGGCGGTCTGCGGATCCCTTGCCCTGCGGGTGGCCCCTGCCCGGGTTGAGAAACACCTGACCCTGCTGCCCCTCACCACCTTGCTGGAGAACCTGACCGGCTTGTATGTACCGCTGCTGACCGGCGCCTGCAGCCGCATCCCTTCCCTGGGGGAACTCGGCTTCTCGGGCTCCAGCAAGCTGGATCCTGCGGCCCTGGCCCATGCACTGCTGCGCTGGCCCAGCCACAGCCTGGTGCTGGTACCCGAGTTGCTGCGCCTGCTGCTGGCCCTGTGCCTCAATACCCCTGCCCTGGCGACACAGCTCGGCACTCTGCGCTTCGTCGCCGTGGGTGGCGGCAAGGTCGCCCCCGAACTCATCGCTCACGCCCGTGCGGCGGGGCTGCCGGTCTACGAGGGGTACGGTCTCTCCGAATGCGGCTCCGTGGTCGCCCTGAACGGCCCCCACGGGGATCGTCCCGGCAGCGTCGGCCTGCCCCTGCCCCACTGCCAGGTGACGATCGCCGCAGACGGCGAAGTCATGGTCAGCGGCAGCGCCATGCTGGGCTACCTGGGGGAAGAGGGCGAGACGGGCAGCCAGATCGCCACAGGGGATCTGGGTCGGATCGACGAGGAGGGCTATCTCCATATCACGGGGCGCAAGAAGAACGTGCAGATCACCGCCTTTGGTCGCAACTTCTCCCCGGAGTGGGTGGAAGCCCAGGCCCAGCTCTGCCCGGCCATCGCCCGCATCGTCATCTTCGGTGACGGTCAGCCCGCCAACGTGGCCCTTATCCAGCCGCTGCCGGGCAGCCAGTCCCAATTGCCAGAGCAGATTGCCCGGCTCAACCAGCAGTTGCCCGATTACGCCCGCATCCATCACTGGTTGCCGGTCGCCCTGGATCAGCTCCCCGGCCTGCTGACGGCCAACGGGCGCCCCCGTCGCAACGAGATTTATCACCATTTTTCCCGGCAGATCAGCCAATGCCTCACAGGAGAGACCTCATGAGCTTCTACCAGACCCTGCAACAAGCCACCGCCTGCGAGCGCGAACGCCTGTTCAACGCCCCCATCATCGAGGCCTGCCGCCGCGGCGACATCAGCCGTGACACCTACCTCGCCTTCCTGGCACAGGCCTACTACCACGTGCGCCACACGGTGCCGCTCCTGATGGCCACCGGCGGCAAGCTGGGGCAGGAGTACGAATGGGTGCGTGGCGCCATCAGGGAGTACATCGACGAGGAGTACGGCCATCAGGAGTGGATCCTGAACGACATCCGTGCCTGCGGCGGTGATGCCGAGGCGGTGCGCCACGGCCAGCCGGGCCTGCCCATCGAGCTGATGGTGGCCTTCCTCTACGATCAGATCCAGCGCGGCAACCCCATGGGCTTCTTCGGCATGGTGCAGGTGCTGGAAGGCACCAGCGTCGCCATCGCCCTGACCGTCGCCGACCAGCTCAAGAGCGGTCTGGGTCTGCCGCCCCAGGCCATGAGCTACCTGAGCTCCCACGGGGCCCTGGACCAGGAGCACCTCAAGTTCTTCGAATCCCTGATGAACCGGGTGGAAGATGCCGCCGATCAGGCCGCCATCATTCACGCCGCCAAGGTGGTCTACCGCCTCTATGGCGACATGCTCTATCAGCTCACGGGATCATGCCAATGAAGCTTGAAGGCAAACGCATACTGCTGACTGGCGCCAGTGGCGGCATTGGTGAAGCCCTGGCCCATGAACTGGCGGCCCAGGGTGCCCATCTGCTGCTGCACGGTCGTCGGGCCAGCGCCCTGGAGCGCCTGCGCCGGGAGCTGCCTCATCCGGATCGCCACCAGACGGTGACGGCCGATCTCGGCTCTCCCCATGAGCGGGCGCAACTGCTGCAACATCCGGCCCTGGACGAGGGGCTGGACGTGCTCATCAACAGTGCGGGATGCAACCAGTTCGCCTGGCTGGAAGATCAGAGCAGCGAGCAGGTGACACGCCAGTTGCTGCTCAACGTCGAGGCGCCCATCCAGCTCACCCGGGCCCTGCTGCCCCGGCTGCGCAAGCCCGCCATCATCATGAACATCGGCTCCAGCCTCGGGGCCATCGGTTTTGCCGGCTACAGCGTCTATTGCGCCAGCAAGTTCGCCATGCGCGGCTTCAGCGAGTCCCTGGGGCGGGAGCTGGAGGGAACCGGCATCAAGGTGCTGCACTTTGCCCCCCGCGCCACCCGCACCCACCTCAACTCCGAGGCGGCCTATGCCATGAATGCCGAGCTCGGCACCCGGACCGACAGCCCACAGGACGTGGCCGAGGAGGCCGTCATCGCCCTGTGCAACGAAACGCGCCGCCGCTGGCTCGGCTGGCCGGAAAAGCTCTTTGTGCGGCTCAACGGCCTGCTGCCCGCCTTGGTGGACATGGCCCTGGCCAAGCAGCGCCCGATCATCGAGCGCCACGCCCGCCGCACCGCCTCCCCTGCCTCCGATCACAGGAGCGATCCCGCCTGTGCGACAAACGAGAAGGAACATTGAGATGAAGCACACCACTTTCCGTCCCCGATTTGGTCACGGCCCCCTGTTGCTCGTCCTGGGAGGCCTGCTGGCAAGCGGTCTGGCACAGGCCGCCGATGCCCTGCCCACCATTCAGCAGGAATGGGCCCACTGCCAGTACCAGCAGACCGGAAAAGCCAAGGAGAGCTGCCTGGAGAGCCTGAGTGCCAAGGCCGATGAGGCGAGCGCCAAGGAGGCATTTCGCACCGATCTGCTGATCTGGTCCGCCATCGTCAAGAGCACCTGGGCGGGGGCCAAGGGCGGCCTCGGCGCCCTTGGCCTGGTGAAGGAGGCCAAGGCCAAGCTCGAGATCGCCATCAAGCAGGATCCCAAGGCGCTGGAAGGCTCGGCCTACACCAGCCTGGGCTCCCTCTACTACCAGGTGCCGGGCTGGCCGGTGGGCTTTGGAGACGACGAGAAGGCGGAGAAGCTGCTCAAGCAGGCGCTGGCCATCAATCCCACCGGCATCGACCCCAACTTCTTCTACGGCGACTTCCTGCTGGATCAGGGTGACAAGGCACAGGCGAAAGTCTATCTGGACAAGGCCCTGGCCGCCCCGGCGCGCCCTGGCCGCGAGGTGGCGGACGAGGGCCGCAGAATGGAAATTCGCGAGCGTCTCGCCAAGCTGTAAACACAAGCAGCACAGTGTGCTATTTCAACTCTGCCCACCAGCTTGCATACTGGTGGGCAGTGTCGTTTGAGGGAGAGAACAATGCGGATCCTGTTGGTGGAAGATGATGTGATGCTGGGAGACGGCATGGTGGATGCCCTGCGCAGCAGCGGCTACACGGTGGACTGGCTCCAGCAGGGGATGCCGGCCCTCTCGGCGCTCAAGAGCGAGGAGTTTGCCGCCCTTGTCCTGGATCTCAACCTGCCGGACATCGACGGCATCAGCCTGCTGCGCAAGTTGCGCCGGGAGGGGCAGACCCTGCCTGTGCTCATCCTGACCGCCCGTGATGCCCTGGACGACCGGGTACTGGGGCTGGATGCAGGCTCCGACGACTACATGGTCAAACCCTTCGCCCTGCAGGAGCTCAACGCCCGGCTGCGCGCCCTGGTGCGGCGCAGCAAGGGGCAGGCCCAGGCGGTGCTGGAGTACGGGGAGCTGCAGCTCTTCCCCGCGTCACAACAGGTCACCTATCGGGGCGAGCCGGTCAAGCTCACCCCCCACGAGTACAAACTGTTGCAGGAGCTCATCACCCAGAGCGGCCGGGTATTGAGCCGGGATCAACTGCAACAGAGCCTCTACGGCTGGGACGAGGGGGCAGAGAGCAACGCGGTGGAGGTGCACATTCACCACCTGCGCAAGAAATTCTTCCCCGAGCTCATCCGCAACATTCGCGGCGTCGGTTACATCGTGCCCCAGCTCGACGTCCAGGGCGCAAGAGGAGCCTCCGCCCCATGAGCCGTGTCCGTTCCATCCGCCGCTTCCTGCTCTCCGGCATCCTAGCCCTGGTCAGCCTCAGCCTCGCCATCAGCGGCCTTATCGGCTACCTGCAGGCCAACCACGAGATGGAAGAGCTGTTTGATGCCCGTCTCGCCCAGTCCGCCCGCATCACCAACCAGTTGCTCAGCCGCTATCTCAAGCAGAGCGGCGAGCTGCCGCGCAACGGCACCGTGTACCAGGAGTGGGTGCAGGCCGTCCCCGAGACGCCCCACATCGAGAAGGGCGGCTTCTTCCAGTTCGGCCAGGACAACGAGTTCACCCCCTATGGCCATGAATTCGAACACAACCTCTACTTCCAGTTGCTGAGCGAGCAGGGCGCCGTGCTGCTGCGCTCGCCCAATGCCCCGGCCCAACCGTTGACCACCCTGGAGCGGGGCTTCAACAGCGAGACCAAGGATCACCACGAGTGGCGCACCTTTACCCTCTACAACGAAGGTGAACAGACCTGGCTCATCGTGGCGGAGCGGGATGACGAACGCAGCGAGCTGGCCAGCAAGATGGCCACCCTCACCATGCTGCCCCTCTTCATCACCCTGCCCTTCCTGCTCGGTCTGCTGTGGTGGCTGATCACCCGGGGACTGTCACCGCTGCACCAGCTGGCGCAAGCCATCGGCGAGCGTCATCCCGCCAACCTGAGCCCCCTCAATCTCGCCATCAAGGCCGAGGAGCTGACGCCGCTGGTGGGGGAGATCAACCGGCTGATGCACGCCCTCGCTGACACCCTGGATCGGGAGAAACAGTTCACCAACGAGGCCGCCCACGAGCTGCGCACGCCCCTCGCGGTGCTGCGCATCCACAGCGAGAACGCCATGACGGCCGAGGATGATCAGAGCCGGGAGCAGGCCCTGCGCAAGATGCTCTTGGCCCTCGATCGCAGCGACCGGCTTATCCGCCAGTTGCTGACCCAGGCCCGCATCGACAACCAGCAGAGCCCGGCCCTCACCGCCCTTCCCTTGTCCCCCTTGTTGCAGGGCACCCTGGCGACCCTGGCCCCCATCGCCCTGAAAAAGGATCAGCAGCTGTCCCTGGAGGGCGCCGAACAGGTGCAGGTTATGGGACAGGCGATGTTGCTGGAGCTGATGTTCGGCAACCTCATCGACAATGCGCTGCGCTACACCCAGGTGGGCGGCGAGGTCGCCGTGGTGGTGAGCCAGGTGGGCAACCGGATCCGGGTGGATGTGCGGGACAACGGCCCCGGCATCCCCACCGCCGCCCTCTCCCGGTTGTGCGAGCGCTTCTTCCGGGTCAATCCCCAGCAGGGGGATGGCGTGGGCCTTGGCATGGCCATCGTTTCGCGCATCGCCCAGCTTCACGGAGCGGATCTCGACATCCACAATCGGCCTGAAGGGGGGCTCGAAGTGAGCGTGCTGCTGCCCGCCTCGCGCCAGGCATGACGGGTCAGCCTTTGCGCACGCCATGAAAAACGGGGGCCTGGCCCCCGTTTTTCATGGCTGCACCACCCTAGTCGCAGGTGGGCTGTACCGTGAAGGTCCGGCTTGAATCCACCGGTCCCAGCTCCGCCAGCAGACGGCGCCCCAGGAGCACCGGGTAGATCATCTTGCTGCGATCCCGCAGGGTGAACCACTCCTTGTAGACCTGGTCCCCGACGCAGACGGACATGGTCACCGTCGGGCGCTGCTCCATGCCGCCCGCCCCGCGCACCGTCACGCTGCGCTCCACCGGTCGCTCCACGCTCCGGCGCACCACCTTGTCGGTATTGGCATCGGTCAGCACCAGGTTGAAGCGCACCCAGGGCTTGCCATCCTTCTTGAAATGCTTCAGGTCGCGGGCATCCAGCGACGAAGTGAGGGCACCGGTATCGAGCTTCATCTTGACCGCCACCCCGTAGGGCATCAGCACCCCCTTCTCGATCCAGCCATAGCTGGTCTGGGCCGCCATCGCACTGCCGCACAGCGCCCACATCATGGCCGCCGCCACCATTCTCTTGCCCATCATGCTCTCTCGCCTTGTCAGTCTTGCGCCCAGATGTATCACAGCCAACTACCGGGTCAACCGGATTCTGGCGCGCAGGGGAGCTGGCTCTGGACGCGGTGCCAACAGGCGACAATCCATGCCGGGCACGGCGCGTGAGTGGGGAATGCAGCAGGAAAACTAGGGGAAAACAGGGTGCTGGATGACGCTGGCGGCCATCCTCAGGTTGTGACGCCAAAGGCTACCACAGCGGTGCGTGAATTATCAGTCTTGTTCTGACGGGATTTTTGCCTACACTGCTGTAAACCGGAGGGCCTGAAAACCACCGGTTTTTTTGCGCCTGCCGAAAAGTTGCCACTGCAAAGTGACCTCTCACACAAGGCTCAATAAGGAATTCGCAATGCGTATCGAAGAAGACTTGAAGCTCGGTTTCAAGGATGTCCTGTTTCGCCCCAAGCGCTCTACTCTCAAGAGCCGTTCCCAAGTCAGCCTGACCCGCCAGTTCACCTTCAAGCACACCCAGACCCGATGGCAGGGCGTGCCCGTCATCGCCGCCAACATGGATACCGTCGGCAGCTTCGCCATGGCGCGTACCCTGGCCAGCTTCGAGATGATGACGGCGGTGCACAAGCACTACAGCCTTGCGCAGTGGCAAACCTTCGTCAATGAGACCGACCCGGCCCTGCTGGGCAACGTAATGGTCTCCACCGGCACCTCGGAGGAGGACTTCACCAAGACCCGCCAGATCCTCGCGATGTCCAGCGCCCTGCGCTTCATCTGCGTGGACGTGGCCAATGGCTACTCCCAGCACTTCGTCGAGTTTTTGCGCAAGATCCGCGAGGCCTGCCCGAACCACGTCATCCTGGCGGGCAACGTGGTGACCGGCGAGATGGTGGAGGAGCTCATCCTCTCCGGCGCCGACATCGTCAAAGTGGGCATAGGCCCGGGTTCGGTCTGCACCACCCGGGTCAAGACCGGGGTCGGCTACCCGCAGCTCTCCGCCATCATCGAGTGTGCCGATGCGGCACACGGCCTGGGTGGCCAGATCGTCGGTGACGGCGGCTGCACCTGCCCGGGGGATGTGGCCAAGGCATTTGGCGGCGGCGCCGACTTCGTGATGCTGGGGGGCATGCTGGCCGCTCACGAAGAGTGCGGCGGTGAAATCGTCGAGGTCGATGGCGAGCCCTTCATGAAGTTCTACGGCATGAGCTCGGCCAGCGCCATGGACAAGCACGCCGGCGGCGTCGCCGAGTATCGCGCCTCCGAAGGCAAAACCGTGCTGCTGCCCTACCGCGGCCCGGTGGAGAACACGGTGCGCGACATCCTGGGCGGGGTGCGATCCACCTGCACCTATGTGGGGGCCAGCCAGTTGAAAGAGCTCACCAAACGCACCACCTTCATCCGGGTGCGCGAGCAGGAGAACAACGTCTACGGCAAGGAGTAACCTGCCACAGACCCCGTCACGCGCTGACGGTTAGAAGCCGACCAACCGGTGTGCTACCCTGCGCACCGGTTTTTTTGCATCTGGGATCCCGCGCCATGACAAGCCCTCTCCCCCCCTTCGACTGGGACATCTTCTGCTGCGTCGTCGACAACTTCGGTGACATCGGCGTCACCTGGCGACTCGCCCGCCAGCTCAAACAGGAAGGCGCGCTCCCGGCGCAGAAGAGTGAGGTGCAGGTGCGGCTCTGGGTGGACGATCTGGTTAGCTTCGCCCGCATCTGCCCGGCGCTCGACCCCGCACAGGACGGTCAGTGGGTCGATGGCATCTATGTCCAGCACTGGCACGAGCGCCTCCCCGCCGACATGACCCCGGCCAGGGTGGTCATCGAGGCGTTTGCCTGCGAGCTGCCCGCCCCCTTTATCGAACGCATGGCCGAGCAGACCACGCCCCCCTGCTGGATCAACCTCGAATACCTCTCGGCCGAGAGCTGGGTCGAGGATTGCCATGGCCTCGCCTCGCCCCAGCAGGTCGGCAGCCGGCGCCTCGACAAGTACTTCTTCTTCCCGGGTTTCACGCAGAAAACGGGCGGCCTCTTGTGCGAGCACGGCCTCATCGTCGAGCGCGAGCGCTGGCAACAGGATGAAGCGGGACTGGCCGCCTACTGGGCCAGCCTCGGCTTGCCACCCCAACGAGAAGACGAGCTGCGGGTCAGCCTCTTTACCTACGAGAGCGAGGCGCTCAGGAGCCTGGTCGAGGGCTGGCGCCAGAGCGTCACCCCCGTCACCCTGCTGCTGCCGCTGGGGCGCTCCCTCGACGACGTGCTCATCGGCGCAGGGCTGGCAGAGGCCATTCCCGGTGCCCGGGCCGGAGATCTGCTCCAGGCGGGCAACCTCACCATCAAGCTGCTGCCGATGACCGATCAGAGGGGTTACGATCGCCTGCTGTGGAGCTGCGATCTCAACCTGGTGCGCGGGGAGGACTCCTTCGTGCGGGCCCAATGGGCGGGGCGCCCCTTCCTCTGGCATATCTACCAGCAGGAAGAGGATGCCCACATGGTCAAGCTGGACGGTTTTCTCGACCACTACCTCTCCCCCTTGCCAGCGCCGGCCGGTCAGTGGCTGCGCCGCTTCAACCATGCCCTCAACCGGGGGGAACACACCGGTGAACTCTGGGCACAATGGCCGCAATACGCGGCCATATGGCAGCAACATGGGCGCACCTGGCCACAGAGGCTGCTGGCGGACGGGGATCTCGTCACGAGGTTGGTGAAATTTTTAGAAAGCCGTATATAATCTGGCAGTTTTTATCCGTCCGTTTCACGAACAGGAATTTTTTACATGAAAACCGCACAGGAAATCCGCGCTGGTAACGTAGTCATGATCGGCACCGAGCCGATGGTGGTCCAGAAGGCTGAATTCAACAAATCCGGCCGTAACTCCGCCGTGGTCAAGATGAAGCTGAAGGGTCTGCTGAACGGCAGCGCCACCGAGACCGTCTTCAAGGCCGACGACAAGCTGGAAGTCGTTCAGCTGGAGCGTAAAGAGTGCACCTACTCCTACTACTCCGACCCGCTGTATGTCTTCATGGACACCGAGTACAACCAGTACGACGTCGAGAAAGACAACCTGGGTGATGCCCTGAACTACCTGGTAGACGGCATGGAAGACCTCTGCGAAGTGACTTTCTACAACGAGAAAGCCATCTCCGTAGAACTGCCGACCACCATCGTGCGTGAAGTCGAGTACACCGAGCCGGCCGCCCGTGGCGACACCTCCGGTAAAGTGACCAAGCCTGCCCGCCTGAAGGGCACCTCCTACGAGCTGGCCGTTGCCGCCTTCGTGGAGATCGGTGACAAGATCGAAATCGACACCCGTACCGGTGAATTCAAGCGTCGCGTCAACTAAGTTGACCCCTTGATGTGATTGCAAAAAAAGCGAGCCAAGGCTCGCTTTTTTATTGGCTGGCACCTCACGGCCAGCCTGATGAGAAGACGTGCCCCTAGCGGCGATGGGCCAGTGCCCGCACCAGCCTGTCCCCCACCCCCTGTACCAGTTGCACCAGCAGCAGCAACATGACCACGGTCCCTGCCATCACCTTGTCGTCAAAGCGCTGGTAGCCGTAGCGGATCGCCAGATCCCCGAGCCCGCCGCCACCGACCACCCCCGCCATGGAGGAGAAGCCAATGAGCATCACCACCGTCAGGGTGAGTCCGGCCAGCAGCGCCGGCAAGGCCTCGGGCAGCAGCGCCTTGACGACCACGTGCCAGCCGCTGCCCCCCATGGCGAGCACGGCTTCGACGCGCCCCTTGTCCACCTCATCGAGGGCGCTCTCCACCACCCGGGCAAAGAAGGGGAAGGCCCCCAGGGTAATGGGAACGATGGCGGCGGTGCTGCCCAGTGAGGTGCCGACCACCAGCCGGGTCAGGGGGATCAGGGCGATCAGGAGCACCACGAAGGGGAGCGACCGCCCGATGTTGATACCGATCCCCAGCACCATGTTGAGACGGGGCAAGGGCAGCACGCCCCCGGGACGGGTCACCACCAGCAGCACCCCGGTCGGCAGCCCCAGCAACAGGGTGAACACGGCTGCCACTCCCACCATGTAGAGCGTTTCGAGCGACCCCTGATAGATCAGTTCGAGCAAGGCATCGGCACTCAGGCGACTCTGCATAAACGCACCTCCTCTGTGACTCCGTGACGCGCCATGAAACGCCGCAGGATCTCGGGATCCGGCAACAGGGCCTGCCGCACGCGGGAGTCGGGGTTGGCCAGCAGGGTGCCCAGAGCGCCGCTTTCCACCAGCTGACCCCGTTCAAGCAATGCCGCGTGATCGCAGATGGCCCTGACCACCTCCAGCTCGTGGGTGATGAGCACTATGGTGATCCCGAGGCGGCGGTTGATGTCGGCAAGCAGCGCCAGCACCGACTCCGTGGTCTCCGGATCCAGGGCACTGGTCGCCTCGTCACAGAGCAAGTGGCGCGGATTGGCGGCCAGGGCGCGGGCGATGCCCACTCGTTGCTTCTGCCCCCCCGACAACTGGGAGGGAAAGGCGCGACGCTGCTCGCCAAGCCCCACCAGTTCCAGCAGCTCGCTGACCCGGGCAACCCGCTCCCGGCGCGCCACTCCGGCGATTTCCAGCGGGACTGCCACGTTCTCCTCTACGCTGCGGGCGTGCAGCAGATTGAAGTGCTGGAAAATCATGCCGGTCCCCTGACGGTGGCGGCGCAAGGCCGCCCCCTCCAGGGCCGTGATGTCGCGGCCATCGAACAGGATGCGGCCCCGGCTTGGCCGCTCCAGCAGATTGAGGCAACGAATGAGCGTGCTCTTGCCCGCGCCGCTGCGCCCGAGAATGCCGTAGATGGCCCCATCCGGAATCTCGAGCGACACTCCCTCCAGAGCGGGTTGCCCGTGCCCCGGGTACTGCTTGCCGAGCCCCTCCAGCACGATCATGACTGCCGCCCGGCCACCGGGATCACCGACCCCTTGTAGCTCTTGCGAATGAAGTCGGCGATCGCCCTGGACTCCAGATCCCGCGCCAACTGGCGGATCCGCGGATCATCCTTGAGCGCCGGGGTGGTCACCAGGATGTTGGCGTAGGGATTGTTCTGGGCGCTCTCCAGCCCCAGGGCATCGCGAGCAGGCTCCAGCCCCGCCTCCAGGGCATAGTTACCATTGATCACCGCCAGATCCACGTCATCGAGGGAGCGCGGCAGCTGCGGCGCCTCGATCTCCAGGATCTTGAGCGCCTTGGGGTTGGTGGCGATGTCGTGCACCGTCGCCAGATCCCGCGCCGGATCTTCATGGCCGGCCTTGAGGGTGATGAGCCCCTCGTGCTGCAACAGATAGAGGGCCCGGCTCAGGTTGGTGACATTGTTGGGCAGGGCGATCACCGCCTTTTCCGGTACCTCCCTCAGGTGCTTGAACTTCTTCGAATAGATGCCAAGAGGCTCCACGTGTACGGTCGCGGCCACCACCAGCTCGGTGCCGAGCGCCTTCTCCTGATCCCGCAGGTAAGGTACGTGCTGGAAGTAGTTGGCATCCACATCACCCGCCACCAGCAGGGCATTGGCATTGATGCCGCCGCTGAGCTCGATCACCTGCAGATCCAGCGAAGGGTCCTGGCGTTTCACCTCGCCGAGGATGTCCGCATGGGGCAGTGGATCCGCGGCAACCCGCAGCGCCTGGGCTGCCTGGGCGGAGAGAGAGAGTCCGAGGGCCAATACCAGGCCGCTCAGGGAAAACAGTCCGTGCTTGTTCATCTTGTGCTCCTTGCCATGTAATCAATGGGTGGTTTCGCCGACCGCCAGCGCCCGGGGCGCCGGCAACAGATCGGCATGGTGGCGCAATGCCACATCAGGGTGAGAACGCAGCCGCCCCTTGAGGTAGTTCCAGCCCACCTCCCGCAGCAGCGGATTGTGCGGGTCGGTGGCAGGCCCCCTGGCTTCACGGGCCAGAGCCTCGGGCAGCGGATAGACGGGCACCACGGCGTCGAGCTGGGCCCCCAGGAAGAAGGCGATGGAGAGACGCTCCTGCCCCGGCGCCGACGGCACCACCCGGTGCACGGTCGCCCGCAGGTAGCCGTTGCTGGCGAGCTCCAGCAGCTCACCGATGTTGACCACGAAGGTGCCGGGGAGCGGGAGCGCGTCGATCCAGTTATCCGGCGCCACCTCCACCTGCAGGCCGGGCTGGTCATCCTGCAGCAGGAAGCTCAGGAAGCCCGAATCCTTGTGGGGACCGACCCCCTGGGTGGCGCCCCGCTCACCGGGATAGCGGATCAGCTTGATATGTTCGTTGGGACGCTCTCCGTGCAGGGCATCGAAGGCATCTGGCGACAGTGCGAGCGCCTCGGCAAAAGCCCCGAGCAGGGTACGGGACATGCGGGTCATCTGCCCACGCCAGCGCGTCAGCACGGGTTGCAGTGTCGGCAGCGCCTCCGGCCACTGATTCGGCCCCTGCAACCGCCACCAGGGCGGATCGCCCGCCGCGCGCGGCAAGGCAGGGCGCTCGGCACCGATATCAAACTGCTCTCGCCAGTCGGGTTGACCCCGGGTCAGCTCCGCCCCCGGTCGGTTGTAGCCACGAAAATGGGGAGAGTGGATCATGGCGACCTGCTGCTTGGCCGCCAGAGGCAGCGCAAAGAAGGCCCGCGATAGCTGCTGTACCTCCTGTTGCAGCTCGGGATCGATGCCGTGGCCGGTCAGGTAGAAAAATCCCGTCTCTCTCGCGGCATCGCGCAACGATGCCAGAAAATCGGCCCGGGCGTCGGGCGAGGCATCCAGCTGCCTCAGGTCGAGGATGGGCAAGTGAACCAAGGTGCTCATGGCGATAACGCTCCCTGTCGATGGAAAGTGAGGGTGAACCTCTCGTTCTGACGAGACAGGGGGGAAAATTCTCCGCCTGCGGCCAGTGGCGACATGCCCCGGCCCCTTGTCTGTCTGCCCTTACTGAACCATGTATGGGTCACGGGATGGAACAATCAAAACCGGGAATGCTTTGCCATTTGGAACAATCCCGGCCCCGTGTCCGGCCCGCCGGTCAGACCCTCTTCGCCACCGCCGATGCCGATGTGCCCCCTTGCCCTAAAGAAACCCCCGGCGAGGCCGCTATGAGGGAGTGCTGGAGGATCCCCCATGACATTTCGCCCCTATCTGCTGCTGACCCTGCTTGCTTTTGCCGCCCACGGCGCCGGGCAGGCACCGTCAGGCGCCGCCCCGGATCCAGCCCCCCTGGTTCCCCCCGACTACTGGCAGAACAGCGACTGGCAGGGAATACCCGACAGCACCAGGGTGGACAAACAACAGGTACTGTTTGCCAAGCACGACAGCGACAACTACGTGGGTCTGGTCATCCTGCTGCCCGACTGGCAGCGCAGCGGCCAGCTGTGGCAACTGACCCGGGAGCTGGGGCGCCTCGGTTTCGATACCCTGCTGCTGCTCCCCTCGCCGCAGCAGACCGAGCTCGACCCCGCCGCCGAGAAGAAACAGCAGGTCATCGACGATTTTCGCAAGCAGTTTGCCTCCCGCATCAGCAAGCTGGGGGATGCCAAGCTGCAGGAGGGGGGCTTCAAGCTGCTGCTGGCCCAGGGTACCAGCGCCGCCTGGGCCGCCAACCTCATCGCCAGCGAACAGTTGCCCGCCCCCGATGCCCTGGTGCTGCTCGACGGCTTCTTCCCCAACCAGCTGAGCAACCAGACCCTCGCCAAGCAGATAGCCCAGGGCAGCATCCCTACCCTGGATCTCTATCAGGAGGAGGGAGGACGCTGGCCCCTGCTGGCGGCCGAAGCCCGCAGAAGCGAGAGCCGCCGCAGCCACAAGCTCAACTACCGCCCCTATGCCCTGATGGATCTGGAGGAGACGCCGGGGCGCATCCAGGGCTGGCTGACCCACCTCGGCTGGATCTGACCCAATCACTGAGTATCAAAAGGATTGGGCCAAACCAAAGTTGCCCCCCAGGCCAGCGGACTGGTCATCCCGCCCCCATCTTTGGCATGATGGCCTCATCAATGGCAGGAGGCTTCATGCAGCAAATCGTGTTTCTCGACAGCGACACCCTGGACACCGGCATCAATCTGCGCCGCCCCGATTTTCCCCATCACTGGCAAAGCTACCCGACCACGGCACCGGATCAGGTGGTGGAGCGGCTCAAGTGCGCCAGCATCGCCATCATCAACAAGGTGCGCATCGGGGCCGATGAACTGGCCCAGCTGCCCGAACTGCGCCTGATCGCCCTGGCCGCCACCGGCAGCGACAACCTGGATCTGGAGGCGTGCCGCGCCGCCAATGTCGCCGTGTGCAATATCCGCAACTACTCGGGCCCTTCCGTCCCCGAGCACGCCATGGCCCTGATGCTCGCCCTGTCGCGCAACCTGTTCGCCTGGCGCCAGTCCCTGCTGGAGGGGCGCTGGCAACAAAGCGGCCAGTTCTGCTTCTTCGACCACCCCATCACGGATCTGCATGGCAAGCGCCTCGGGATCATCGGCAAGGGAACCCTGGGACAGGCACTGGGACAGCGGGCCAGCGCCATCGGGATGGAGGTTTACTATGCCCAGAGCCAGGTCGGCTCCCCGGGGGATGACGACAGGCTGCCCCTGGATGCCCTGCTGCAAAGTTCGGATGTGATCAGCCTGCACTGCCCGCTCACCCCCTACACCCGCCATCTCATCGGGGAGCGGGAGCTGGCCCTGATGAAACCGGGCGCCCTGCTCATCAACGTGGGCCGTGGCGGCCTGGTGGACGAGCAGGCGCTGCTCGAAGCCCTCGGCAACGGCCGTCTGGGCGGCGCCGGTTTCGATGTGGCGAGTGTCGAGCCGCCGCCTCCGGATCACCCCCTGATGCAGGCCCTGCGTTACCCCAATTTCATCCTGACTCCCCACGTGGCCTGGGCCAGCGAAGAGTCGATGCAGCGCCTCGCGGATCAGCTCATCGACAACATCAACGCCTTCTCCCTTGGCAGGCGCCAGCACCGGCTGGTGTAAGAGGCCGCTCGCCGCCCCTCACGGGCCGGCAGCGGGATCAAAAAAAGGGGCCAAAGGCCCCTTTTTGTCGGTCAGCTTGCCGCGGCATCAGTCGTCATGCCATCTGTGCTTGCGGTGCTTTTTGTGTTTCTTGTGGTGCTTGTGATAGCGCCTGTCATCGTAATAGCGATCGCCGCGGCTCTCGTGACCATCCCCGGTCCTGGCTCCGATGGCGGAGCCACCGGCACCACCGATACCGGCGCCGATCAGCTGGCCCGTGCTGCCACCGACGCTCTTGCCGATGGCAGCCCCGCCCAGGGCACCGACGGCGCCGCCGAGCGCAGCTTCGTTCTTGTTGCCCCTATTGGCCGTGGCCGCACCACCGGCCGCGCCCCCCAGGGCGGCCCCCACCAGGGCGCCGGTGTCGCCACCCAGCTCCTTGCCGATCATGGTGCCCGCCACCCCGCCGGCTCCGCCGCCGAGAATGGTATTGAGGGTCTCGGATGCCTGCACCTGTCCTGTGCCCAACAGCAACGCCCCCAGCAGCGCCAGTGCGCTCATGCCAAACGGTTTCATTTTCATGGGGTACTCCTGTCAAACCTGATGATTGATTATTTTTCCCTGCACTATACAAAGCCCCCTCACCTGCGCCACTGCCGCAAGGGGCACCTCACGGCCAGCCCTCCCTGTCTCCGGTTCGCGACACGATGCAAGAAAGCAGGCTAACCACCTGAAACCACATCAAAAAAAAAGGTCACACGAGAAATCATCCCCGTCATGACCCTTTTCCCGGCCCAAAGGCCCTTTTTTGCAGCGATCACCGTCAGACAGATACTGTCACAACCTCCCCGTCAACGGGCGACGACGCCGCCAGATGCCAGCAATCCCGCCCCTGGTGCTTGCTCTCGTAAAGGCAGGCATCCGCCCGCTCGAGCAGCGTCAGGGCATCATCCGGATAGCGCGCGCCGCCGGCGCTCAGGGTGATGGCGTCGGCGAACTCCCGCCATTTCAGGGCCTTCACCCGACCGAGCAGGTGGGTCAGGCGACATTCCACCTCCGCCTGCTCCCAGGGCAGCAAGGCCGCAAATTCATCGCCCCCGATGCGGTAGACCTGCTCATCCCCCAGGGTTCTCGCCATGATGGTGGCTACCCGAAACAGCACCGCATCCCCCACACCGTGTCCCCAGCTGTCGTTGACGCGCTTGAAGTTGTCCACATCGAACAGCACCAGCCAGTAGGGTGTCCCCGCCTGCTCCAGTCCGGCCCGCTGCTGATCGAAGGCTCGCCGGTTCAGGATGCCGGTGAGAGGGTCGTGGAGCAGGGCATCCTGCCCTTGCAGCAGGCTGTTTCGCACCTGTTCTATCTCTCCCAGGCTGCCGTGCACGAACCAGGTTCGCTGACGCCGCTGGATCTCCTTTCTCGCCTCATCCCGGATGAGGCCGCTGAGCGAGCCCTGCACCAGCGCCTGCTCCTGGCGAAAGATCCGCACCAGAAACCACAGGCTGCACAGCCAGATGCAGAGCAATGCCAGGGCGGGCAGCACCACCATCAGCAGGGTGTCTTGCAGGTTTTCATGAAAATGGGAGGGGGGGAGATAGACGTTGAGATCCCACTCCATCCCCTCCAGAGCGTGTTGCAGGTGGCGACCTGCCCAGAACCCGTCCAGGCCGGCCGCCTGCGTCTCCCGCTCTAGGCGGGGCGGCAACAGCGACAAATTGTGCCCCACCACCAGCTTGCCGCCCTTGCGCTCGGTGATGTAGAGGGCCACCGGATCCTCACCCACCGCCCGGTGCAACGCCCCCTGCAAGGCGCTGAACGACATGTCCACCATCAGCAGCCCAAGCAGTTGCCCCTCATCATCCTTGACCCGCTTGATGAGAGTCAGTACCTGCCGGGCCGAATCGAACTCCGGGTAGGGACCGAACCAGACGAGATCATCGCCCTCGCCGGACAGGGTCTGGTACCAGGGCCGCGCCTGTGCCCGGTAGCCCTCTGGTTGCTGCCAGTCGGGATAGCCGTCGAGCCGATGGGTGCGCGCATTGTAGAAATAGAGGAAGTGGGCGTCGTACTTGAACTGATGGGCAATGGCCCAGATGGGATTGATGGCCGATGCCCCGGCAGCGATGGCCTGCTTGTCCAGGGACGCCTCCAGCACGCCAAGCTGGCGGCGGTTGTCCTGCGCCATGTCCTGGAGCAGGGTGGCGTCGAGGGCGGCCAGCATGTGACCGTAACCCGCCACCGTCTTGTCGATGCTGCTCAGGTAGCTGGCTGCCGCCAGCAACAGGGTGGCGATCAGCACCAGCCCTCCCAGGAGAAACGACAGCGGAGTCAGTATGTAATAGCGTTCCTTGATCAGCGCCGCCGTCATGTCACTCTCTATAAAATGTCATATTGGATGAATTTTATAGATTAAAAATCTGCAAAAGATATTGATTGAAGTCATTAACATCCACTGCTAATGATAAAAAAGATATCAAGGTGTCTCACGGCCATATTCACATCCGTCATGTGAATATCCATAAAAAGTAGAAACAGTCATTACTCGTCGTTGACGGTTTATTGCCCGCAAGGTGCTATAGTCGATGACTCGAGAAATCGGAGCCAGATGACCTTTGTCGGCAACGCTGGCGGTGATGATTCATCAACCAAGGAGATGTTATGAGCAGTCCGTTTATCGAACAGATCAAAGCACGTCGTACCATCTATGCCCTGGGCAACCGGGTGACCCACTCCGAGGCCCAGCTGACCGCCCTCATCAAGGATGCCGTCAAGCACAGCCCCTCTTCGTTCAACTCCCAGAGTTCCCGCGCCGTCATCCTGTTCGGCGAGCAGCACCACAAGCTGTGGGACATCGTCAAGGCGGAGCTCAAGAAGATAGTGCCGCCGGAGGCCTATCCCCAGAGTGAAGCCAAGATCAACGGCAGCTTCCGCGCCGGGGCTGGCACCGTGCTCTTCTTCGAAGACACCGCCGTCATCGAGGATCTTCAGCAGAAATTCGCTCTCTATGCCGACAACTTCCCCATCTGGTCCGAACATGCCACCGGGATCGCCCAGTTCGCGGTCTGGACCACCCTGGCCCAGGAGGGCATCGGCGCCTCCCTGCAACACTACAACCCGCTCATCGACGATGCGGTGCGCAAGGAGTGGGACCTGCCCGTCAGCTGGCTGCTTCGTGCCCAGATGCCTTTTGGCAGCATAGAGCAACCTGCCGGCGACAAGACCTTCATCGACGACGACGTGCGTTTCCGGGTCTTCAAGTAAGCCTTCACGCCCCCTCCACCAGGGGGCGTTTTCTTCTCTCCCCCTCGTTCACCCTTGTCACGTGCCAGCCATACTCTGAACAAACGCTCTCTTGTCAGGAGGTCCCCATGGGGGACATCGCACGCCAACGTACCTCATGCACATTGACGCCCTTGTCCGCTCTGTTGTGTGTCGCCGCCCTGGTACTGCTGTTCTCGCTGATCGGCATCTTCACCCGCCCCCCCAACCTGCTGGCGGCCTTCTGGCCTGCCAATGCGGTCCTGCTCGGCTGCATGGTGCGCTATCCACGCCTGGCCACACCGGCGGGCTGGGCCGGCGGCATACTGGGCTTTTTTCTCGCCGCCCTCTTCACCGGCGAGCCCCTGTTCAAAACCATCCTGCTGACCTGCGGCAACCTGGCCGGCATCGGCGTCGGGTATCTGCTGATGCATCGGCTCGCGCCTGCCGACAAGCTCCTCAGGCGCCCCACCTCCCTCGTGCTCCTGCTGCGAAACACCCTGGCCGCCTCCCTCGCCGCCGGCGTGGTCGGCGCCATCATCAATCCCATCCTGTCTCTGGGCCCCCCGCTCTACGGACTGGGCTTCTGGTTTGCCAGCGAGCTGGTGAACTACATGACCATACTGCCGGTGCTCCTGACACTGCCTCCCCATGACAGCGTGCCCCCCTGGCGCACCCTCCTTTACCGCACCGAGTTCTCCTGGGCCAGATTGATGCCGCTGCTGAGCCTGGTGGCCTCCCTGCTGCTCACCCTGCTCGTCGAGGGGCCGGGATCCATCGCCTTCCCGGTACCGGCGCTGCTCTGGTGCGCCGTCACCTACTCCGTCTTCGCCACCAGCCTGCTGACCCTGAGTTACAGCACCCTGATCCTTATCGCCCTCTCAAACGGCAACCTCGTCATCAATCACGATGTCCAGACCCAGTACTGGATGTTCTCCGTCCGGATAGGGGTCATGTTGATCGCTCTCACCCCCCTGACCGCCGCCAGCATCATGGCGGCCCGCAACAGCCTGCTGCGGGAGATGAAACACCTGGCCCACCACGATCACCTGACCGGCGCGCTGAACCGGGCCGGCTTCTGGTCGGCCGCCAATGAACTGCTCCAGCACCTCACGGTGCAGCGCTACCCTGTGGCGATCTGCATGCTGGACATCGATCATTTCAAACGCATCAATGATCGTCACGGTCACGAAGAGGGTGACAACCAGTTGAGCAGCTTCGCGGCCCGGGTGCGCGACCAGCTTCGACCGGGAGATCTCTTTTGTCGCCTGGGGGGAGAGGAGTTCGTGGCCATCTGGCCCGGCCTCAGCGAGGAGCAGGCCATGGCGGTAGCCGAGCGGCTGCGAAAAATCGTCGCGCAGCCAGGGGAAGAAAAGGGAGCCGAGCCCGCCGTCTGCATCACGGTCAGCATCGGTATCGCCTCCCAGAGAGAGGGCCCCTTCAATCTGGACGAGCTGCTCTCTCGCGCCGATCAGGCGCTCTATCTAGCCAAGCACAATGGCCGCAACCGGGTGGAACGCTATTCGGCCGAGCAGGCTTCCCCCAGCATCGGGCAATCTTGCGGCGCCTGAATGGCGTGCCCCTTGTCGTCATCATCCTGCCTCTGCCGGCAGCGGGGCGGGCAGATGAAGATGGAGCCCGTCCGGTGCCACCTCGATCTCGATCCCGCGCCAGTCCCGCAGCCAGCCCTTGAGCCTGTCGTCATACCGCCTTGTTCCCCCCATCTGCACCACCTGGCAACCCGCCTGCAGGGCGCTGGCAATGCCCGCTGGTGCATCCTCGAACACCAGGCAATCGGCCGGAGCCAGTCCCAACCGGCTGGCAGCCAGCAAATAAGGCTCGGGATCCGGCTTGCCCCGTACCACATCTCCGGCGCACACCAGGAGTCGGGGCAGCGGCAATCCGGCGTGCAGCAGCCGGTGTTCTGCCACTCTCCGGCTTGCGGAAGTCACCAGCGCCCAGCGCGTCGACGGCAGCTGTTCGAGCCGTCGCCGGGCACCGTCCAGGGGTATCGGCGCCGCAGCGTATGCCATCTCCAGATCGTCGAGCAGGGCCACCTCCACCGCCATGTCCAACTGGGGAGCCAGGGCCCCTATCACCTCCCGTGAGCGCACGCCGTGACACATGGCGAGCACGGGAGCGGGATCCAGCCCATGGTGCTGACACCAGCGCCGCCACACGACTTCCACGTCGCCGGTGGAGTGGACCAGGGTCCCGTCCATGTCCAGCAGCAGGGCCGCGGCCTTCACGCGCACCGCGCTCACAGGGCTCTCCCCGCCAGCGCATCGGCGAAGACCTGCCGCTGGGCAGCGGCCTCGTAACAGGCGAGCGCCTGCTCCGCATTGCTGGCCCACACCGGCAAGGGGGCGACGACGAACCCCTGCTGCAACAGACTGGTCAGCAGCTCCCCGGTCTCCGGTGCGGCCAGCGGCTGAGCCATCACCAGGCTCCCCTTGATCAAAAACAGATAGCGTTCGCTCGACATGACATGACTCCTTGTGGCTGAACAGCGGGCAAGCAGGTCCGTTTCGAGACCATTAGAACAAGGAGATTAGATAATTTATAATCAATAAATCGCCACATTGGATAACCAAATGGAATGAGATTCGACCTGAGACAATTGCAGGCCTTCGTCATGCTGGCCGAGAGTGCCAACTACCGGGAGGCGGCCAGCCGGCTTTTTGTGACGCAACCGGCCCTGACCAAGCAGATCCAGGGGCTGGAGCAGGCCCTCGGCAGCACCCTGTTCAACCGGGGCCGCCACGGGGCCGAGCTGACCGCCATCGGCCTCCAGTTGCTGCCCCAGGCCATGGCTCTGGTGGATCACGGCAAGGGATTCGAGCAGCATGCCCTGGCGCTGGCAAGCGGTGCCGCCGGACGCCTCAACATCGGGTTCGGGCTCTCCAGCTTCGCACTGGCCCCCTCCCTGGTGGCCCGTTTCAAACAGCAGGCCCCCGACGTGCTGGTCCACCTACGGGACACCACCTCCGCCATCCAGCAGGAGCACTTGCTGGCGGGTCGGCTGCAACTGGGCTTCATGCGACGGCCTGATGCGCCGCAGCTGAGGGAGCACAGGTTGCTGACGGACAGACTGGTGCTGGCCGTCCCCACCCAGGTGGCAGGGCCGGACTTCGACCTGGAGCGGGCGCTGATCCGCGATCCCTTGCTGCAGATGGTGGGCCATCGCTGTCCGGGCCTCAGCCAGCAGATCGCCCGCTTTCTCGGCGCCAACCGGCTGACCGGTCTCATCCAGGAGGCGGAAGACATCCAGACCCTGGTCGCCCTGGTGGCCGCCGGTATCGGCAACGCCATCCTGCCGCGCAGCGTAGGGTTCATCGCGGGCAAGGAGGTGACCCTCTACCCTCTCTCCGGCCCCTGGTCGGAATGGGAAATCAGCCTGGTGTGGAACCCGGAATTTGCCGATCCCATCCGGGATCGCTTCCTCGCCATGGTGAGAGAGACGCACCCCGAGCCCGCATGAGGTGCATGAGATACCTGCTGGAGGAGATGGCCGGGCTCAGTCCCGTTCCGCCAGCTCCGCGACCTTGATGATCTCGGCAATGCGACCGAGCATGCGCAGGGAAGCCTGGTGTTCTGCGGCATCCGCCGCCGCGCAGGCATCTTCCAGGATGGTGATGGCGTAGTCCCGATCGTGGCCATCTCGCACCGCCCCCTGAATGGCCCAGCTGGTGCTCACGCCGCACACATAGAGATGCTCGATGCGATTGGCCCGTAGCGCGGGCTCCAGCGCCGTGCCGTAGAAGGGGCTGACCCTGGGTTTGGTCAGCACCAGATCCCCGGGTTGTACATCGAGATCCGGGTGAAAGTCGGTGCCGCTGTCCGCCAGGGAGAGGGCCCCGAACTGCCGGGCACGGCCAAACATGGGGGAACCCTTGGGTTGCAGCAGATAGCCCTCGTCAAACCCCACCTTGATGAGCACCACCAGCCAGCCGTGAGCGCGGGCATGGGCCAGCGCCTGATTGGCATGCACAATGGCGTCCTGCTCGATCACCTGGGCCGCCGAGGCGGCGATGCGCCCGTCCGGGTGGGCGATGTCGTTGATGAAATCGATCACCAGCAATGCCTTGTTCATGGTGTGCTCCCCCCTTGCCTGAGGCCGTTTTGCCCCTGCGCCGCCTGGATCACTCCTCGCGGCCATATAAAAAACCGGCTGGCACCATCACACGGATTGATATGCCATCCGATTGGCACCTGGCAGTGCCACGCACTGCCTCATACCAGCCCAAGCGCATAGCGTAGCGCCATCTCCTTGAGGGGGCCCGCCTTGTCCGCCAGATTCAGCGCCAGGTTGCGGGCAAGCCTGAGGGGGCCTATCTCGTTGCTGAAGACCCCGTAGAAGAGATCCATCCCCGACTGCATCAGCAGGTTGTCAGGGCGGCGTCGCCCCTCGTAACGCCCGGCCAGCGCCAGCTCATGCCACTGTGCCCCCGCCTTGCCGAGCAACCCGGCCCAGCAGGCCACGTCCTTGAAACCGAGGTTGACCCCCTGCCCCGCCAGCGGGTTGATGGTGTGGGCCGCATCCCCGAGCAGCACCACTCGCCCGGCGTGATAGTCGTTGGCGTGGCGGCGCACCAGGGGGAAGCTCCCCTTGGCCGTCACGGTGAAACCGCCAAGGCGGCTGGGGAAGTGGCGGCGCACCTCGACGGCCAGGGCCTCGTTGCTCATGGCGGCCAGCGCCCGGATGCGGGCCGGGCTGTCATACCAGACCAGGGAGCCATGGCGGCCCGGCAGCGGCAGAAAGGCGCGCGGGCCGCTCGGGGTGAACTGCTGCCAGGTGATGTCTTCCTGGGCAAAATCGGTGTCGATGTTGATCAGCATGCAGTGCTGGCGGTACTCGAAACGCGACACCCCGATGCCGGCCAATCGCCGGGTGTGGGATTCGGCACCATCACAGGCCAGCACCCAGCGCGCCTGCAGCTCGGTGCCGTCATCCAGGGTCAGCACGGCGTCATCCGCACTCTGGCGCAGACTCGTCACCGCCGCCGGGGTATGGGTCTGGATGGTCGGGAAATCCTCCATCCTTTTCAGCAGGGCGAGCTGGATCAGCCGGTTCTCGATGATGTAGCCGAGCTGGGGCAACCCGAGATCCACCGCGTCGAAGCGGGTAGCGAAGCCGTCCAGCTCCCAGGTCTCCAGCCGGCGATAGGGGCACAGCCGCATCTGCTGCAGATATTGCCAGGCACCGGCCCGGGTCAGCAGCGCCACCGAGGCCTGACTGATGGCGGAAACCCGCAGATCCAGCGACTGCTCGGGGGCATAGGGCTCGGGCAACCGGGTCTCGATGACCCGCACCGAGAGCCCCTCTGCCGCCAGCAGGCAGGCGGTGGCGGCACCCACCATGCCGGCGCCGACGATGGCGATATCACACTGTTCCATAACTTGATTCCTGCAAGGAGTCCCCGCGATAAGGGGCAAGGGCCGAACCGAATGGGGCATGATAGCGCAAGGAGGCGGCAGAAACAGTGAGGGGGATGCGCAATTGCCGACGACAAGCCGGCCCTGATGGCGGCGGGCGGCCCCAGACTGGTCAGCACCGGGATTGCGGAGTAAAATGGCCGGTCCTTTGACCCTGCCGATTTCAAAACCAGTCACGAGAAGCAATGAGCAAGAAACTTCATATCAAGACCTGGGGCTGCCAGATGAACGAGTACGACTCGTCCAAGATGGCGGACCTGCTGGATGCCAGCAATGGCTACACGCTTACCGAGGAGCCGGAAGAGGCAGATGTGCTGCTGCTCAACACCTGTTCCATCCGCGAGAAGGCCCAGGAGAAGGTGTTCCACCAGCTCGGTCGCTGGAAGAAGCTCAAGGCGAAAAAACCGGGGCTGGTGATCGGGGTGGGCGGCTGCGTCGCCTCCCAGGAAGGGGAGAACCTGCGCAGCCGGGCGCCCTATGTGGACATCGTCTTCGGACCCCAGACCCTGCACCGCCTGCCGACCATGATCAAGCAGGTGCAGGAGGGGCGCGGTGCCCAGGTGGACATCGCCTTCCCCGAAATCGAGAAGTTCGACAACCTGCCCGAACCCCGTGCCGAGGGGGCGACCGCCTTCGTTTCCATCATGGAAGGCTGCTCCAAGTACTGCTCCTTCTGCGTGGTGCCCTACACCCGTGGCGAGGAGGTGAGCCGGCCGCTGGATGACGTGCTCTATGAAATCGCCCAGCTCGCCCAGCAAGGGGTGCGCGAAGTGAACCTGCTCGGCCAGAACGTCAACGCCTACCGGGGGCCGACCTTCGACGGGGAGGTCTGCACCTTCGCCGAGCTGCTGCGCCTGGTGGCTGCCATCGACGGCATCGACCGCATTCGCTATACCACCAGCCACCCGGTCGAGTTCACCGACGACATCATCGAGGTCTATCGTGATACCCCCGAGGTGGTCAGCTTCCTGCACTTGCCTATCCAGAGCGGCTCGGATCGCATCCTGACCATGATGAAGCGCCCGCACACCGTGCTGGAGTACAAGTCCAAGATCCGCCGCCTGCGCGCCGTGCGTCCCGACATCACCATGAGCTCCGACTTCATCGTCGGCTTCCCGAACGAGACGGACGAAGACTTCGAGGCCACCATGAAACTCATCGAGGAGATCAACTTCGACATGAGCTTCAGCTTCATCTACAGCCCGCGCCCCGGCACCCCGGCCGCGGATCTGCCCGATGACGTCGACATGGAAGTGAAGAAGGCCCGCCTGACCCGACTGCAAAACCGCATCAATCACCAGTCCATGCTCATCGGCCGCGCCATGCTGGGCTCGGTGCAGCGCATCCTGGTGGAGGGGCCCTCCAAGATGGATCCCATGCAGCTCAGTGGCCGCACCGAGAACAACCGGGTGGTCAACTTCGAGGGGCCGCACCGCCTCATCGGCGGCTTCGCCGACGTGGAGATCACCGACGTACGCCCCTACTCCCTGCGCGGCCGCTTCATCCGCGGCGAGGACGAAATGAACCTGCGCATCGCCACGGCTCCGAGCGAGATCCTCGCCCGTCGTCCTGACAACGTGCCCGATGATCTGGGCGTTGCGGCCTTCAGACCCCATTGATGACTCTCTCCCCCGCCCCCTGGCGGGGGAACAACCGATAAGAGGACACCTTGAGCCGACACATCTCCACCCTGAATCTGCACCTTGAACCCGCCGACAACCAGCGCCTCGCCAGCCTGTGCGGACCCTTTGACGACAACCTCAAGCAGCTGGAGCGCCGTCTCGGCATCGAGATAAGCTACCGGGACAACCACTTCCAAGTGATCGGCAAGCAGGCCCAGGTGGAGGCGGCTGCCGTCATCCTCAAGCACCTCTATGTGGAAACCCAGCCCCTCAAGGGGAGCAAGGTGAGCGACATCACCCCCGAGATGGTGCACCTGGCGGTGCAGGAGTCCCGCGTGCTGGAGCAGGACGACGAACCCGCCCCCTCCCTGCCCTACGGCAAGGAGGTCACTGTCAAGACCAAGCGCGGTCTCATCAAGCCCCGCAGCCCGAACCAGGCCCAGTACATCGCCAATATCGTGCGCCACGACATCAGCTTCGGCATCGGGCCCGCCGGGACCGGCAAGACCTATCTCGCCGTGGCCGCCGCCGTGGATGCCCTGGAGCGCCAGGAGATCCGCCGCATCCTGCTGACCCGCCCGGCGGTGGAAGCCGGTGAGAAGCTCGGCTTCCTGCCCGGCGATCTTTCCCAGAAGGTGGACCCCTACCTGCGCCCCCTCTACGACGCCCTGTTCGAGATGCTGGGCTTCGAGCGGGTGGAGAAGCTGATGGAGCGCAACGTCATCGAGGTGGCGCCGCTTGCCTACATGCGCGGCCGCACCCTCAACGATGCCTTCATCATCCTGGACGAGGCCCAGAACACCACCACGGAACAGATGAAGATGTTCCTGACCCGCATCGGCTTCAACTCCAAGGCGGTGGTGACCGGCGACATCACCCAGGTGGACTTGCCTCGCAGCACCAAATCCGGTCTGCGCCACGCCCTGGAGGTGTTGCAAGGGGTCGATGGCCTCTCCTTCAATTTCTTCGAGTCCAAGGACGTGGTGCGTCATCCCGTGGTGGCCCGCATCGTGCAGGCCTACGAGGCATTCGATGCCCAGCAGGCGGCCGAGAAGAGCGCAGCCACTCCCCGCAACGAAAACACCAGCAAAGAGAGTGCCCAATGAGCGTGACCCTGGATCTGCAACTGGCCTGTGCCAGCCCGGACGGCCTGCCGACCGAGGCCCAGCTGCAAGGCTGGCTCGACGGCACCATTCTGGGCTTCCAGGAGGAGGCCGAGGTGACGGTGCGCCTGGTGGACGAGGCGGAGAGCCGCGAGCTCAACCACACCTATCGCGGCAAGGACAAGCCCACCAACGTGCTCTCCTTCCCCTTCGAGGCGCCGCCGGGTCTCGAGCTGCCCCTGCTCGGGGATCTGGTGATCTGCCGCCAGGTGGTCGAGGCCGAAGCCGTCGAACAGGGCAAGCCCCTGATGGCCCACTGGGCTCACATGGTTGTGCATGGCAGTCTGCATCTGCTAGGTTATGACCATATCGAGGACGAGGAAGCCGAAGAGATGGAGCAGCTCGAGCGCGACATCATGCAGGAACTGGGCTTCGCCGATCCTTATATGAACGACGAAGAGTAACGAACCGGATGGTCATCGTCTTGAAACAGCCGATGCCCATCCTCATATAGCCACAACGATTTCAAGTGTGTTCATACGAGTAACCAAGAGAGAAAATGACCGACGATCACCCTAGTACCGGCTCGCCGAAGAAAACCTGGCTCGACAAACTCAGCCAACTCTTCCAGGGCGAGCCAAAAGACCGCAACGATCTGGTAGAGGTCATCGCCGATGCCGAAGAGCGGGACCTCATCGATCAGGACACCAAGGACATGATCGAGGGCGTGCTCGAAATTGCCGAGCTGCGCGTGCGTGACATCATGATCCCCCGCTCCCAGATGGTGACCATCGAGAAGTCCCAGCCGGTGGACGAGTTCCTGCCGGTCATCATCGAATCCGGCCACTCCCGCTTCCCGGTGATCAACGAAGACAAGGATCACGTGGAGGGTATCTTGCTCGCCAAGGATCTGCTGCCGTTCGGGTTTGGCGGCCAGCATGCCAGCGAACCGCTCCAGCTGGAGAAGATCCTGCGTCCCACGGTGATCGTGCCGGAGAGCAAGCGGGTCGATCGCCTGCTCAAGGAGTTCCGGGAAGAGCGCTACCACATGGCCATCGTGGTGGACGAATTTGGCGGTGTCTCTGGTCTCGTGACCATCGAGGACATTCTGGAGCTCATCGTCGGCGAGATTGACGACGAGTTCGACGACATCGAGGACGAGCCGGAAGAGATCCGCCGCATCAGCAAGCGGGTCTTCTCGGTGAGCGCGCTGACCGAGATCGAGGACTTCAACGACTTCTTCGGCACCCAATTCAGCGATGAAGAGGTGGACACCGTCGGTGGTCTGGTGATGCACGCCTTCAGCCACCTGCCCAAGAAGGGTGAAGAGATCGAACTCGACGGCTACCTGTTTAAGGTGATGCACGCCGATCGCCGTCGCCTGCAACAGTTGCAGGTGAAGATCCCCGAGCATCATGCGGCGGCGCAGCCGGAGTCCTGATCCCGCCCAGCACCACGCACATCCCGCGCCCCTCTCGTCAGGGGCGCTTTTTTTGCCTCTCTCCCGCCGCGCGACCGCCCCTGGGCCCACGCCGACCGCGAGGCTCGCCGTTGACCCGGTTTGCGGTTAAGATGTCGGCCATTGTGTTTCCATTCAGTCCAATTCGAGCCCCGATCCCCCGTGAAATCGAAACTCCTGACCAGCCTGTTTGCCATTGCCAGCGGCGCCATCGCCGTGCTGGCCTTCTCCCCTTTCGGCTACTGGCCCCTGGTGATCCCCTCCCTGCTCGGCCTTTACGCCCTGCTGGACAAGGCCACCCCCAAACAGGCAGCCTGGCGCGGCTTCGGCTACGCCATGGGTCTGTTCCTGCCCGGGCAGTGGTGGATCCACGTCAGCATGACGGAGTTTGGCGGCATTCCGCTGCCGGCCGCCTTCGTGCTGCTGGCCGGGCTCTGCGCCTATCTCTCCCTCTACCCGACCCTGGCCTGCTGGCTCTTCGCCCGCTTCTTTGCCGGCCGCCACTGGAGCCGCTGGCTGCTCGCCTTCCCGGCGCTCTGGCTGATGGCCGACTGGCTGCGGGGCTGGGTGATGACCGGCTACCCCTGGCTCTGGTTCGGCTACACCCAGATAGACGGCCCCCTCAAGGGCTTCGCTCCCCTTCTCGGGGTGCAGGGCATCACCCTCGCTCTGCTGCTCACCGCCTCCGCCCTCTGGCTGGTATGGCAACACCGCAAGCCGGCCTGGCTGCTGCTCCCCGTCGCCCTGGTGGGCGCCGCCCAGGGGCTGATGCAGCTCAACTGGGTGACCCGGGGTGAACCGGTCAAGGTCGCGCTGGTGCAGGGCAACATCGAGCAGTCCCTCAAGTGGGATCCGGAGGCCCTGGTGCCGACCGTGCGCAAGTATCAGGATCTCAGCCGCGAGAACCAGGATGCCGACATCATCGTCTGGCCGGAGTCCGCCATCCCGGCCATCGAGAAGGAGATGGGTACCTATCTGGAGAGCCTGGACAAGGCGATGAAGGTGAACGACACCGGCCTGCTGGCGGGGATCATCCATTACGATCTGAAACAGCAGCGCTTCTTCAATACCGTGCTCGGCATGGGGGTGCAGGATGCAGAAGGCAAGGAGTCCTACTACTACGAGCACAAGAACCGCTACTACAAGTACCACCTGCTGCCCATCGGCGAGTTCGTGCCCTTTGAAGATCTGCTGCGTCCCATCGCCCCCTTCTTCAACCTCCCCATGTCCTCCTTCAGCCGGGGTGACGAGGTGCAGCCGAACCTGATCGCCAAGGGGCTCAAGTTTGCCGCCGCCATCTGTTACGAGATCATCTTCCCGGACGAGGTGCGCCGCAACGTGCAGCCGGATACCGACTTTCTGCTGACCGTCTCCAACGACGCCTGGTTCGGCACCAGCATCGGCCCCTGGCAGCACATGGAGATCGCCCGCATGCGCGCCCTCGAGCTGGCCCGCCCGCTGCTGCGCGACACCAACACCGGCATCACCATCGTCACCGAGATAGACGGCAGCATCATCGCCCAGATCCCGCAGTTCGAGGCTGGAGTATTGCGTGCCGAGGTACGCCCCGCCCACGGCCAGACCCCCTATCTGCGTTTTGGCAGCTGGCCCATGTATGGCCTGGCCGCCGCCCTGCTGGGGCTGGCCCTGTGGCTGCGCCCACGTGCCCACCCCTGGGCACGCAAGGGCTAAGACCACACAACGCCGATAAACAAAAGAGGCGCCCTTGGGCGCCTCTTTTTATGGTTTGGCTTATGGCTTGGCACAGTCTGGCGGCTCAAGGAGACAGCGGCTCGCGATGATATTCATCGGCCCCACACTCCGGGCAGGTGTCAAGCTGCTCCGGGTGCAGCACGGTATGGCGCCACTCGCAGTGGTCGCACACCAGCACCCCGAGTCCCACCCAGTCCCCCGCCCGGTAGACCCCCTTGTGTTCCAGCTCGTCCGCCAACTCCTGCCACTCCACCTGGGTGCGGTCGGTCACGTCTGCCAACCAGGACCAGGCGGTGTCCTTGAGCGCCAGCATGAAGGCAGACTCCTCCACCTGCTCATCCTTGCGCCCTTCGTCATAGTTGCCCAGATCCCGCTTCACATACTCGGCGATCAGCGCCAGCTCGTCCTGGGTCAGATCCCCGGCCGCCTCCAGATAGGCCTGCACCTTGGCGATCATCCGGTTGAGGCGCTCTCCCTGAAACGCTTCCGTCTCTTCCCACTGCTTCTTGAGCTGGGCGATAAAGGCTTCATACCCTTGTCGACGTTTGTCCATGGCCATCACTCCTCTGCTGAATCCCGATCGAGCCAGACCCTGACCTCGGGCTCGGCGGATACGGGCGGCGGTTGCCATTCTCACTTCGTTGCGACTCTCGCGGCTCTTGCGACTCTGCAAATCCTCGCGGGTACCGGACCTGGCCCGAGACCGGGCGGATGCTGGCGGTTGTTGCCGCCGCAGGATATGGGTATTCTATCGGGATTTCCCAGCCGTTTTATCTATTCATTTCACAGATCCGGATGTCACCAATGCAAGAGCAATACGTTCCCCAATCCATAGAACCAGCAGTGCAGAAGCACTGGGATGCCAAGAAAACCTTCAAGGCGGTGGAGAAAGTAGACAAGGAAAAGTTCTACTGCCTCTCCATGTTCCCCTATCCGTCTGGTCGTCTACACATGGGGCACGTTCGCAACTACACCATAGGTGATGTGATCTCCCGTTATCAACGGCTCAATGGCAAGAACGTGCTGCAACCCATCGGTTGGGACGCCTTCGGCCTGCCGGCAGAAAACGCCGCCATCAAGAACAACACGGCGCCGGCCCCCTGGACCTACGAAAACATCGAATACATGAAGAACCAGCTGAAGATGCTGGGTCTGGGCTATGACTGGGATCGGGAGCTGGCCACCTGCAAGCCGGACTACTACCGCTGGGAGCAGTGGTTCTTCACCAAGCTCTACGAGAAGGGTTTGGTCTACAAGAAGACCTCCTCCGTCAACTGGTGCCCGAACGACATGACCGTACTGGCCAACGAGCAGGTTGTCGACAACTGCTGCTGGCGCTGTGACACCCCGGTGGAGCAGAAAGAGATCCCCCAGTGGTTCATCAAGATCACCGACTACGCCGAAGAACTGCTGAACGATATCGACAATCTGGAAGGCTGGCCTGAGATGGTCAAGACCATGCAGCGCAACTGGATTGGCCGCTCCGAAGGGGTCAACATCAGCTTCAATATCGACGGTCAGGCCGAGCACCTCGAGGTCTACACCACCCGTCCGGACACCTTCATGGGTGTGACCTATGTGGGAATCGCCGCCGGTCACCCGCTGGCGCTGCAAGCAGCCCAGAACAATCCGGAGCTGGCCGCCTTCATCGAAGAGTGCAAGAACACCAAGGTAGCCGAAGCTGAACTGGCCACCATGGAGAAGAAGGGCATGGCAACCGGCCTCTACGCCATTCACCCGCTGGATGGCCGCAAGGTGCCCGTCTGGGTCGCCAACTTCGTGCTGATGAACTACGGCACCGGCGCCGTGATGGCGGTACCGGGTCACGACCTGCGTGACCACGAATTCGCCACCAAGTACGGCCTCGAGATCAAGCCTGTCATCAAGCCGGTTGATGGTGACGTCGACGTGAGCGAAGCGGCTTATACCGAGAAGGGCGTGCTGTTCAACTCCGGCGAGTTCGACGGCCTCGACTTCCAGGGTGCCTTCGATGCCATCGCCAACAAGCTGGAAGGGCTCGGCAAGGGCAAGCGCACCGTAAACTACCGTCTGCGCGACTGGGGTGTCTCCCGTCAGCGCTACTGGGGCGCCCCCATCCCCATGCTGACCCTGGCGGATGGTACCGTGGTGCCGACCCCGGAAGATCAGCTGCCGGTTCTGCTGCCGGAAGACGTGGTGATGGACGGTATCCAGAGCCCCATCAAGGCCGACGCCGAGTGGGCAAAGACCACCTACAATGGCCAGGAAGCGTTCCGCGAGACCGATACCTTCGACACCTTCATGGAGTCCTCCTGGTACTACGCCCGCTACTGCTCCCCGGACTACGACAAGGGCATGCTGGATCCGGCGGCTGCCAACCACTGGCTGCCGGTGGATCAATACATCGGCGGCATTGAGCACGCCTGTATGCACCTGCTCTACGCCCGCTTCTTCCACAAGCTGCTGCGTGATGCGGGCCTCGTGAACAGCGACGAGCCGTTCAAGCGCCTGCTCTGCCAGGGCATGGTGCTTGCCGACGCCTTCTACTACAAGGATGAGAAGGGCGGCAACGTCTGGGTCAGCCCCCTCGACGTCAAGGTTGAGCGCGACGACAAGGGCCGCATCACCAAGGCGGTCGACCTCGAAGGTCGTGAAGTGATGCACTCCGGCATGACCAAGATGTCCAAGTCCAAGAACAACGGCATCGACCCGCAGCTGATGGTGGAGCGTTACGGCGCCGATACCGTCCGTCTGTTCATGATGTTCGCCTCTCCGGCCGAGATGACCCTGGAGTGGTCCGACTCCGGCGTGGAAGGTGCCCAGCGCTTCCTGCGTCGCCTGTGGCGCATCACCTTCGAGCACGTATCCGGTGGCGCCGTTGCCGCACTGGACGTCGCCGCCCTCACCAGCGACCAGAAAGCCGTGCGCCGCGAGCTGCACAAGACCATCGCCAAGGTGAGCGACGACGTGGGTCGCCGTCAGACCTTCAACACCGCCATCGCTGCCATCATGGAGCTGATGAACAACCTGGCAAAACTGGGCAGCGAAGCTCAGGATCGCGCCCTGATGCAGGAAGCGCTGGAAGCGGTCGTGGTCATGCTCTACCCCATCACCCCGCACATCGGCTTCGAGCTGTGGAAGATGCTGGGCAAGGAAGGGGACATCGATGTCGCGGCCTGGCCGGTGGCTGACGAAGCGGCCATGGTCGAGACCGAGAAGCTGGTGGTGGTGCAGATCAACGGCAAGATGCGCGGTAAGCTGACCGTGCCGGCCGAGATAAGCCAGGCCGACGTCGAGAAGCTGGCCATGGCCGATGCGTCCGTACAGAAGTTCACCGACGGTCTGACCGTGCGCAAAGTCGTGTACGTGCCGGGCAAGCTGCTCAACATCGTGGCCAACTGATGACGCCTCCCCTGGCGGCGGCCGACAGTCTGGGCCAGGGGCTGACGACACACGGATGATGACGGCGGGCCCTGCGCCCGCCGCTCTTCCCTTCATGCAAAGAGGATTTTTTTATGGGCACCATCTTCACGCGCTGGATGGCCATCGTGCTGGCAGGACTGCTTCTGCAGGCCTGCGGTTTTCAGATGCGGGGCACCGCCATTCCCCCCGAGCTGATGACCATGAAAGTGGTCGGTGACAACAAGAGCGACTTCTACCGACTGGTCACCACCCGTCTCAAGGCCGCTGGCGTCGAACTCGCCGACAAGGAGGGCATCCCGGTGCTGACCCTGGCCGGGGTACGTAGCCGCAGCCAGGTCGCCTCGGTCGACTCCATCGGCCAGGACCGCGAATACCTGCTCAGTTACAGCACCCAGTTCACCGTGGTCATGCCGGGCAAACCGACCCAGGTCTTCCCCATCACCTTCAACCGCAGCTTCCTGAACAAGCCGGATGCGGCACTCGCCTCCTCCCGCGAGCAGGAGCAGCTGGGCAAGGAGATGCAGGAGCAGGCCGCCAACCTGGTTATTCGCCAGCTCAGTCAGGTCAAGTTCTGATGCGCGTATCTTGATGAGAGGGTGTTGATGAGAGTCTATCCCGAGCAGTTTGCGGATCACCTCAAGGCAGGGCTCAAGCCCTGCTATCTCATTTTTGGGGACGAGCCCCTGCTCAAACTGGAAGCTGTCGACGCCGTGCGCCAGGTGGCACGCAAACAGGGCTTCGATGAACGCCACAGCTTCGTGGTGGAACAGGGGCTGGACTGGAACCTGGTCTACGATGCCTGCCAGGCCATGAGCCTGTTCTCGGCCCGCCAGATCATCGAGCTGGAGCTGCCCGCCAAGATCGACAAGGATCTCGCCGCCCGCATCAGCGACATTGGCAAGCAGCTCCACCCCGACCTGCTGCTGGTGCTCTCGGGCCCCCGCCTCAACCAGACCCAGATGAAGGCGGCCTGGTTCGACAAGCTGAGCCAGAGCGGCACCTATGTGCCGGTCAACCACCCCGAACCCCGCTTCTTCCCGCGCTGGATGAGCGCCCGCTTTCAGCGCTTCGGCCTCAAGGCGCTGCCGGATGCGGTCAACTTCATGTGCCACGCCTACGAGGGCAACCTGCTGGCCGCGAGCCAGGAGATCGAGAAGCTGACCCTGCTCTCGCCGCCCCAGCCCATCAGCGTCGCCTATCTGCAGGAGACCATCATCCGCCACGCCCACTTCACTCCCTTCCAGCTCGTCGATACCCTGCTGGAAGGAAAGGTGAACCGGGCCCAGCGCATCCTGCTGGCCCTGCGCGCCGAGGGCACCGAACCCGGCATGCTGGCCTGGACCCTGTGCCGCGAACTGGAGCAGCTCACCGAGCTGGCGCTGGCCGCCCGCGCCGGACAGCCCCTGGTGGAGCATTTCAGCCGCCTGCGCATCTGGCAGAGCCGCCAGCAGCTCATCCAGCAGGCGCTGACCCGGCTTCCCTTCCCCAAGATCCGGCAACTCTGGCAACTGATGGCCCAGCTGGACCATGCCCAGCGCCATTTCGACACCGAGCAGGCCTGGCTGATGCTGCAAACCATCGCCCTCGGCTTTCGTGACGGTACCCCGCTCCCCCTGCTGGAGACGGAATCATGCTGACAACGCCCATCGGGATCCTCGGCGGCACCTTCGATCCCATTCACATCGGCCACCTGAGGCCCGCCATCGAGGCACGGGACGCCCTGGGTCTGGCCGAGGTGCGCCTGCTCCCGAACCATATCCCGCCCCACCGGGCCAATCCGCTCTGCTCCAGCGAGCAGCGACTCGCCATGGTCCGGCTCGCTGCGGCGGACAACCCGGGATTCGTGGTGGATGAGCGGGAGCTGAAACGCGACACTCCCTCCTGGACCATCGACACCCTTGTCGAATTGAGGAGCGAGCTGCCGGACACCCCGCTCTGCTTTTTGATGGGGATGGATTCCCTGCTCGGCCTGCCGGGCTGGCACCGCTGGCAGGAGCTGCTCGATTACGCCCATCTGGTGGTGAGCTGCCGCCCAGGCTGGCAACCGGATTATCCCGTCCAGGTGGCCGCGCTGCTGGCCCGCCACCAGACCCGGGACATTCAGGATCTCCATCGCCAGCGCCACGGTCATGTCTGGCTTTGTGACAACCTGCCCGTCGAGCTGTCGGCCACACGCCTGCGTGCCCTGCTCGCGGCAGGCCAGGATCCCAAATACCTGCTGCCCAACCCGGTCGCCGACTATATTCGGCGCCACGGGCTCTACCGCTCATCGGCAACGCAGTAAACGGCGCCACGCAGGCGGGTCAGCCGACACGTCCGGGCGCACCGGGCCCGGCCCTGACTATTGCCAGGCCGGGTTGCACACTATAGTGATCGTCAAGGGGCCCCTCCCCTACGGGACGGCTCCCCGGGCGACGCTCCCTTTGCCAGGCTGGGAAACGGGAGTGACCATGATATAATCCGCCGCCCTCTGGCGCCGGAAGATAGGAGAAGACATTGCAAGGCCAAGAATTGCTCGCCTTTATCGTCGACAAGATCGATGACATGAAAGGCCGCGACATCATCACCCTCGATGTGCGCGGCAAATCCAGCATCACGGACACCATGATCATCTGCTCCGGCAACTCCAATCGGCACGTCAGTGCCATCGCCCACAACCTCGCCAGCGAGGCCCGTCATGCGGGGCTCGACCTGCTGAGCGTGGAAGGGGAACTCACCGGTGAGTGGGTGCTGGTGGACATGGGGTCGGTCATCGTCCACGTGATGCAGGATGAGTACCGCGACTTCTACCAGCTGGAAAAGCTCTGGAGCGGCGCCGCCCAGGTCAATTCGCAATAAAGGGCGACAGCGTAACCAAAGATGAAGATCCAGTTGATTGCCGTGGGCACCAAGATGCCTGCCTGGGTAGAGCATGGCTTCGAAGAGTACCGTCGCCGCTTCCCCAAAGACATGCCGTTCGAGCTGGTCGAGATCGGCGCAGGCAAGCGCGGCAAGAATGCCGACATTCCCCGCATCCTGCAAAAGGAAGGGGAAGCCATGCTGGCCGCTGCCGGTCGCTCCCGCATCGTCACCCTGGACATTCCCGGCAAGCCCTGGACCACGGAGCAGCTCGCCGTGCAACTGGAAGCCTGGAAGCTGGATGGCCGGGACGTGGCGCTGCTGGTGGGTGGCCCGGAGGGGCTCTCCCCCGAGTGCAAGGCTGCTGCGGAGCAGAGCTGGTCGCTCTCGCCCCTGACCCTGCCCCATCCCCTGGTGCGGGTACTGGTGGCCGAGAGCCTCTATCGCGCCTGGAGCATCACCACCAATCACCCTTATCACAGAGAGTGACCCATGCCGACCCTGAGCATGCATTTCTCCTCTCTCACCCGCACGTCAGCCACAAGGTAACGGCATGCTGAAGAATCGCATTGAAATGCGCGATCACAGTGCCGAGGGACGTCTGTTCTTCCGGCGCACCCTGGTCGCCTACATCGGCATGGTCACCCTCATGCTGGTGCTGCTGGCTAACCTCTACTACCTGCAAGTAGAGTCTTACGAAACTTATCAGACCCGCTCCAACGACAACCGCATCCGTGTGGTACCGGTGGCGCCGCCCCGTGGCCTCATCTACGACGCCAACGGTGTCCTGCTGGCGGAAAACCGCCCGGTCTACAGCCTGGAGATCGTGCCCGAAGAGACCGAGAACCTGGAGAAGACCGCGGACGACCTCATCACCCTGCTGGCCCTGCCGGAGGGGACCAAGGAGAAGTTCCTGGCCGAGGTCAAGCGTCAGCGCCGCTTCAAGCCCGTGCCCCTGTTCGAGAAGCTGACCGAATACCAGGTCGCCCTCTTCTCGGTCAACCAGCACAACTACCCGGGGGCCAGCATCGAGGCCTACCTCAAGCGCTACTACCCGTTCGGCGATACCCTGACCCATGCCCTGGGCTACGTGGCCAAGATCAACACCCGTGACGTGGAGCGCCTCGAGAAGGAGGAGAAGCTCGCCAACTATGCCGCCACCAAGGACATCGGCAAACAGGGGGTGGAGAAGTACTACGAGGATCAGCTGCACGGCGTGGCGGGTTATCAGGAGGTCGAGGTGAACAACCGCGGCCGGGTGGTGCGCACCCTGAAATTCCAGCCCCCCGAGCCCGGCAAGGACATCTACCTCAACATCGACATTCGCCTGCAGTTGAAAGCCCAGGAGCTGCTGGCCGGCCGCCGGGGCGCCATCGTGATGATGGAGCCCAACACCGGCGCCATCCTGGCCATGGAGTCGAGCCCGAGCTACGACCCCAACCTGTTCGTGACCGGCATCTCCAGCGCCAACTACTCGGCGCTGCTCAATGATCCCGCCCGGCCGCTGGTCAACCGCACCACCCAGGGCATCTATGCCCCCGCCTCCACCGTCAAGCCCATGATGGCGGTGATGGGGCTCAACGAGGGGGCGATCACCCCCAATTACCGCTACTTCGGCGGGCCCAGCTTCTCCATCCCGGGCACCACCAAGAAGTTCCGGGACTGGCGCCGCTGGGGCCACGGCTGGCTCGACGTCTATCGCGCCATCGAGGTCTCGGCGGATACCTATTTCTACGATCTCGCCTACCGGGTCGGCATCGACAAGATCAACAGCTACATGACCAAGTTCGGCTTCGGCCAGTACAGCGGCGTGGACCTCTATGAAGAGACCCGGGGCGTCATGCCCTCCCGGGACTGGAAGATGGCCCGCTGGCGTCAACCCTGGTACCAGGGGGACACCATCTCCATCGGCATCGGCCAGGGCTACTGGAGCGCCACCCCGATCCAGCTCGCCAAGGCCATCAGCATCCTGACCCAGAACGGTCACGACGTGACGCCGCACCTGCTCAAGAGCACCGCCTCCTCCGATGGCGTGGTCAACGCCCCCATCAACCCGAACGTGGCCATCGCCGCCAAGAGCGATACCTACTGGCAGGTGGCCAAGGACGGCATGTGGCGCGTCATCAACGGCCACGAAGGGACGGGGCGCCGCGCCTTCGCCAATACCCCCTACAAGGCGGCGGGCAAGTCCGGTACCGCCCAGGTGGTGGGCCTCAAGGAGAACCAGGTCTACAACGCGGCCACCACCAAGGTGGAGCACCGCGACAACGCCCTGTTCGTCGCCTTCGCCCCCTTCGAGGCACCCAAGGCGGTGGTCGCCCTGGTGCTGGAAAACGCCGGGGGCGGCAGCGCCATGGCGGCACCGGTCGCCCGCCACATGCTGGATGCCTATCTGCTGCCGCCGGAACCCCAGTTGCCACCGGCACCGGAAAAGCCGTCCCAACCGAGTGAGGTCGTTTCCCAATGAGTAATTCTGCCCGCCAGCAGAGCATCTGGTACAAGCTGCACATCGACCTGCCGCTGCTGCTCGGCCTGCTGACCCTGATGGCCCTCTCCATGGTGGTGCTCTACTCCGCCTCGGGGCAGGATCTCGACTCCATCGTGCGCCAACTGGTGCGCGGCGCCCTGGCCTTCGGTCTGATGATCGGCATGGCCCAGCTGCCGCCCTCCCTCTATGCCCGCTGGTCGGTGCCCCTGTTTGCGGTGGTGGTGCTGCTGCTCATCGCGGTGGACGTGTTCGGCCATATCGGCAAGGGGGCCCAGCGCTGGCTCGATCTCGGCTTCATGAAGTTCCAGCCCTCCGAGGTGATGAAACTCTCCATGCCCATCATGGTGGCCGCCTGGCTCAGCCGGCACTCCCTGCCGCCGAAGTTCAGCCATGTGATGATCGCCCTGGTGATGGTGCTGCTGCCCACCCTGCTGATCGCGGCCCAACCCGATCTCGGCACCTCCATCCTGGTGGCCGCTTCCGGCTTCTTCGTCATCTTCCTGGCGGGGATCAGCTGGTGGCTCATCGGGCTCGCGGTCTTGCTCATCTGCGCCTTCATGCCGGTACTCTGGTTCTTCCTGATGCACGACTACCAGCGCCAGCGGGTGCTGATGCTGCTGGACCCGGAGAAGGACCCGCTCGGTCGCGGCTATCACATCATCCAGTCCAAGATTGCGATCGGCTCCGGCGGCGTGTTCGGCAAGGGGTGGCTGCAAGGCACCCAGTCCCAGCTCGAATTCCTGCCAGAGCGCCACACCGACTTCATTTTCGCCGTCTTCAGCGAGGAGTTCGGTCTGGTGGGAGTGGCCCTCTTGCTGGTCATCTACCTCTACATCATCAGCCGCTGCCTGTTTATCTCCATGCAGGCCCAGAACAGCTTCGAACGCCTGCTGGGGGGCGCCCTGACCCTGACCTTCTTCGTCTATGTGTTCGTCAACATGGGCATGGTAAGCGGCATCCTGCCGGTGGTAGGGGTTCCCCTGCCACTGGTGAGCTACGGCGGCACCTCCATGGTGACCCTGATGGCGGGCTTCGGCGTTCTGATGTCCATCCAGACCCACAGGCGGCTGCTCGCCTGATGCGGCTCGGCTGGCTGGCTCTATCTCTGTGCACCCTGACGGCGGGTGCTGCCGTCTCGCCGGCCCGGCTCAGCCTGCTGGCCGAGCAGCAGCAGGTGCCGCTGGCAGAGTTGCAGGCCGCCGCCGCCCAGGCCAGCCTGCGCCAGGAGGTGCTGGACACCATCCGCCGCCCCTGGGAAGCCAAGCCCTGGCACCGCTACAGGCCGCTGTTCGTCACCCCGGAGCGCATCCGGGACGGAGTGGGATTCTGGCAGCGCCATGCCGCCACCCTGGCACGAGCCGAGCAGACCTACCAGGTCCCCGCCTCCCTCATCGTCGCCATCATCGGCATCGAGACCTTTTACGGTCGACAGATGGGCCGCCACCCGGTGCTCGACAGCCTTTACACCCTGGGATTCCACTACCCCGAACGGGCGGATTTCTTCGCCAAGGAGTTTGCCCAGCTGGTGCTGCTTGCTCGGGAAGAGAAGTGGCCGCTCACCACACTCAAGGGCTCCTATGCCGGCGCCATGGGCATGGGCCAGTTCATGCCCTCCAGCTACCGCCACTACGCGGTCGACTTCGACGGAGACGGCAAGCGGGATCTCTTCGCCAACCCGGCAGATGCCATCGGCAGCGTGGCCAACTACTTCGCCCTGCACCACTGGCGCTGGGGCGAGCCGGTGGTGGAGCCCGCCTTGATCGGATTGGCGCCAGTAGGTACCCTGCTTGCACCCGAGCCCGAGCTAAGACACAGCTGGGCAGAGCTGGCCGCAGCGGGCATTGAAGTCGCCACACCGCCGTCACCCGAGACGCCGGTAAAACTGCTGGCGATGGAGCAGGCCGAAGGACCGGAATACTGGGTCGCGCGCCACAATTTTTACGTGATCACCCGCTACAATCGCAGCCCTCTCTATGCGATGGCGGTGCATCAACTCAGTCAAGCAATCCAGGACGCTTATGCATTACAGCCACAAACTTCTTCCCCTCAGCCTGACCTTGTTGCTGGCCGCCTGTAGCAGCCAACCCGAACCCCAGCCGCTGCCCCCGGAGCCCGTCCCCCAGGAGAAGCCCCAGGTCATCGAGATCCCCCAGGCGACCGGCGCCATTCCCCGCCCCGAACCCATGAGCGAGAGCGGCAACCGGGACTACTGGATCGGCAAGCAGAAGTTTGAGGTGTGGCGCGACATCAAGCACTACAGCGAGGAAGGCACTGCCAGCTGGCTCTCCCGGGATCTGGACGGCAACAAGACTGCCAACGGCGACGTGCAGGACAGCACCCTGTTCAGCGCCGCCCACCGCAACCTGCCCCTGCCAAGCTACGTGCGGGTCACCAATCTGGACAACGGTCTGGAGACCATAGTACGCGTCAATGATCGCGGTCCCTTCGGCAGCGATCGCCTCATCGATCTCTCCCACGCCGCCGCCGCGCAGCTGGAGATGGTGGAAGGGGGTGAGGCCCGGGTGCGCCTCGAACTCATCACCGATCAGCCGGATCAGATGGTGGAGATGGTGCCCATGACCCCGATGACGCCCATGGAGCCTGCGGCGCCAGCCGCCAATTCCTTCGTGAACGAGACGCCGGCCCCCACGGCACCGGCCAAGGCCGCCCCTGCTCCTGCTCCTGCCGCCACGGCAACCACCACCGTCTCCACCCCCAAGGCCGGTGCGACCCAGGGCAAGATGATCCAGGTGCTCGCCAGCGGCTCGCAGGCGCGGGCCGAGGCCATGGGCAAGGTGATGACCCAGCGCTATGGCGTGCCGTACCAGGTGGTGGCACATGGCGCCGTCTTCCGCGTCCTGCTCGGACCCGTGGCCAGCGACAAGCAGGCCCCCCTGCTCGAGCAGATACGCCAGGGTGGGTTGGAGCAGGCCTTCATCGTGCCCTGATACCCGCCACGACCTCGCGCCGGGATACGACGCGAGGTCGGGGACCATCCCATAAAATCCCGTCCAGGTCGCATCTCGGACTATGACCGACACGCACATCTGGTATAGTGGGGCCCGCTTTTTTTCAACTTGGGTACATCCCATCCAGGCACCAGGAATTTCAAGATGTCCAAATTTGCCCGCTCCGTTATTCTGGCCTCCCTGTTAAGCGCCACCGCTCAGGCCAACCAGCCTGTTCCGACCCCGGATTCGGCCCTGCCGAGTGCCCAGCCGGTCCCCACTTTGAACAGCGCCCCCATGGTGGTGCCTGCCGCGCCCGAAATCTCCGCCAAGGCCCACATCCTGATCGACTACTTCTCCGGCCAGGTGCTGGCCGAGCAGAACGCCGACGAGCGTCTGCCCCCCGCCAGCCTGACCAAGATGATGACCTCCTACATCGTCGGCGACGAGCTGCACAAGGGGAACATCAAGGGCACCGACATGGTGACCATCAGCCAGAACGCCTGGTCCAAAAACTACTCCGACTCCTCCAAGATGTTCATCGAGGTGGGCAAGCAAGTCTCCGTCGATGATCTCAACAAGGGCATCATCATCCAGTCCGGCAACGACGCCTGCGTCGCCATGGCCGAGCACCTGGCAGGCAGCACCGACTCCTTCGCCAGCCTGATGAACGCCTGGGCCGCCAAGCTCGGCATGAGGGACTCCCAGTTCAAGAACCCCCACGGCCTGGATGAAGAGGGCCACTACAGTACCGCCCGCGACATGGCCCGCCTGGGTCAGGCCCTGATCCACGATCAGCCGGAGGAGTACAAGATCTACTCCCAGAAGTCCTTCGTGTTCAACGGCATCACCCAGCACAACCGCAACCGCCTGCTGTGGGACCAATCCCTGCAGGTTGACGGCATCAAGACCGGTCACGTCAGCCAGGTCGGCTACAACCTGGTCTCTTCCGCCACCAACAACGAAGGCATGCGCCTGATCGCCGTGGTCATGGGGGCCAACAGCGAGGCTTCCCGCGCCGCCGAGAGCAAGAAGCTGCTCACCTACGGCTTCCGCTTCTTCCAGAGCCTGACCCCCTACAAGGCGGGCACCGAACTGGTCACCCAGAAGATCTGGATGGGCGACAAGTCTGAAGTGAAGCTGGGGGTCGACAAAGACGTCTCCGTGCTGGTCACCCGTGGCCAGGGCAACAACCTCAAGGCGGACTTCCAGCTGGAGAGCGAGCTGAAGGCGCCCCTGGCCAAGGGCCAGCGCGTCGGTACCGTGTACCTCAAGCAAGGGGACAAGGAGATCAAGCAGGTTCCCCTGGTTGCCCTGGAAGAGGTGCAGGAAGGTGGCCTGATGAGCCGCCTGTGGGATTACCTGGTGATGCTGGTCTCCAGCTGGTTCAAGTAACAGACCCTTCCTCAAGCAGCGGCGCCAACAGGCGCCGCTGCTGTCTTTTGCGGTCTGTCCAGTCAATAACCCTGTAATCTGCAGGTTCCGCCGACTGACGATTTGTGGTAAAAAGCAGCATTTCCACGTCTTGCCGCACCGCCGGGTCTTGATCCCGAGGCGGCTCATGCCCATATAGACTGGGAACTGCCCCCTGGGGGCAGATGAGGGGACCGTTTCGGCGGCCCTCAAAGACGTAAAGATGACGTCGCTTCCCGGCGACCCAGAAAGGTGAAGTAGATGAATACCAAGTTTGATGAACTGCTGGAGTTCCCCTGCAAGTTCCCGTTCAAGGTGCTTGGCGTGGCCGATCCCGCCCTGCCCGACATGGTGGTGGAAGTGCTGCAGCAACATGCTCCCGGCACCTACAGCCCGACCGTTCAACCGAGCTCCAAGGGCAACTATCACTCGGTACGGGTGACGGTCACCGCCCAGAGCAAGGAACACATCGAGGCCATGTATACCGCCCTTGGCAAGATCGAGCTGGTTCGTTACGTCCTGTAAGTTGCCTCTCTCGCCCCGCCACCGGGGCGACTGATTATTTGCCGCCCGGTCGCAGCGGCGACCGTACCGACACCGCGCCGCCAGTGAGGAAAGATGTCACTCGAAACGCCCGCCGAGCCACAACCGTCAGCCGGCCAACTGCTCGTCAGACAGCTGGGCCGTCGCCCCTACCAGCCGGTGTGGGACGCCATGAAGGCGTTCACCGACAATCGCACCACCGACACCCCGGACGAGTTCTGGGTGGTGGAGCATGACCCCGTCTACACCCAGGGTCAGGCCGGCAAGGCCGAACACCTGCTCGCCCCCGGCAACATCCCGGTGGTGCAGAGTGATCGCGGCGGCCAGGTGACCTATCACGGCCCGGGCCAGCTGGTGCTCTACGTTCTGGTGGATGTGCGCCGCAGCAAGCTCTCTGTACGGGAGCTGGTGACCTGCCTCGAAACCGCCATCATCAACACGCTCGCCAAAAGCAATATCGAGGCCTACGCCAAGGCCGATGCCCCGGGCGTCTACGTGAAGAGCGATCTGGGTATGGAAGCCAAGCTGGCGTCCCTGGGTTTGCGCATTCGCAAGGGGTGCTCGTTCCACGGGTTGGCCCTCAACGTCAACATGGACATGACTCCCTTCCTGCGCATCAATCCGTGCGGCTATGCGGGCATGGCCATGACCCAGACCAGCGCCCTGGGCGGCCCGCAGAGCGTCGCCGAGGCACAGTCCCTGCTGGTGACGGAGCTGGCCCGCCTGATTGGCTACCAAGAGATCACGAATACCGAAGAGGCGGCATGAGCAACCCCATGCCCCGTGGTCACGAGGGAGCCGCAAGGCCCCTGGTGACCGTCAACCAGACAATAACAAACACCGAGAGTGAATCATGAGCAAACCCGTTCGTATGGAGCCGGGCGTCAAGCTGCGCGATGGCGACAAGATGGCCCTGATCCCGGTGAAATTCATGCCGGATCCCAACGAGGAAGTGCTGCGCAAGCCGGAGTGGATGCGGATCAAGCTGCCGCCGTCGAGCCAGAAGATCGAGCACATCAAGAGCACCCTGCGCAAAAACAAGCTGCACTCTGTGTGTGAAGAGGCTTCCTGCCCCAACCTGGCGGAGTGCTTCAACCACGGCACCGCGACCTTCATGATCATGGGCGCCATCTGTACCCGCCGATGCCCCTTCTGCGACGTGGCCCACGGCCGTCCGTTGCCGCTGGATCCGGAGGAACCGAAGAAGCTGGCACTCACCATCAAGGAGATGAACCTCAAGTACGTGGTGATCACCTCGGTGGACCGCGACGATCTGCGGGACGGCGGTGCCCAGCACTTCGCCGACTGCATCAAGCAAATCCGCGAGCACAGCCCCCAGACCCGCATCGAGATCCTGACCCCGGACTTCCGTGGCCGGATGGAGCAGGCGCTGGAAGTGTTCCGCGAGACCCCGCCTGACGTGTTCAACCACAACCTGGAAACCGCCCCGCGCATGTACCGGGTCGCCCGGCCGGGTGCCGACTACAAGTGGTCCCTGGAGCTGCTGCGCCGCATCAAGGAGATGCACCCCCACGTGCCGACCAAGTCCGGCGTCATGATGGGTCTGGGCGAAACCAACGAAGAGATCGTGCAGGTACTCAAGGACTTGCGCGAGCACGGCGTCAACATGCTGACCCTGGGCCAGTACCTGCAACCGAGCCGCCACCACCTGCCGGTGAAGCGTTATGTGCCGCCCGCAGAGTTCGACGAACTCAAGGATGTGGCCATGGATCTCGGCTTCAGCCACGCCGCCTGCGGTCCCTTCGTGCGTTCCTCCTACCACGCAGACCTGCAAGCCAAGGGGGAAGAGGTCAAATAAGCCTCTTTTCCTGCTGGCAGAAAAAAGAGCGCCTCTGGGCGCTCTTTTTTTTATCGCCGTCACCTCGCAGGCAGCGGTTGTCCCTTTGTGATTGGCGCCGTTCTGGCGTAACGTGGCCACTCCCCTTCTCTGGAGTGCTGTGCCGGATGCCGACTCTCACCGTTCGCCTGATCCCCCTGCGTGACGCAGACTTTCCCGCCTATCGCGACTACTTCATCGAGGATTACGCCCAGGATCTTGCCAGCAACCACGGGATGGCGCTGCCTGACGCCCACCGTCAGGCCGACGCCTCGTTGCAGCAGCTCCTGCCACTGGGTGCCGCCACCCCGGGTCATCACCTGCTCGCCATGGTACCTGAAGCCTCGAACGCGCCGGGCGAGCCTCTGGGCTATCTCTGGCACGCCATCGACGCCGCCGCCGGCACCACCTTCATCTACGACTTCTATGTGACACCGCCCCATCGTGGTCGCGGCCTCGGCAAGGCAACCATGGCCGCCTTGGAAGCGCAGCTCGCCCCCCTAGGCATCCACCAGATCAAGCTGAGGGTGGCCCATGACAACCCGAGGGCACTGGCGCTCTATCAGGCACTGGGCTTCACCATCACGGGCTACAACATGGCAAAGCGTCTGGATTGAGCACCTTCATTGGGCCACCACCCGGCCCATGGCTCAGAGCGAGATGCCGGAAAAAGACATGAAGCCGAGAGACATCAGCCCCGCCACGATGAAGGTGATGCCGATACCGCGCAGCCCCTCTGGCACATCCGAATACTTCATCTTCTGGCGCAGACCGGCGATGGCGACGATGGCCAGCAGCCAGCCCAGCCCTGAGCCCGCCCCGTACACCACGGATTCGATGAAGTCGTAATCCCGCTGGGCCATGAACATCACCCCGCCGAAGATGGCGCAATGCACCGTCAGCAGCGGCAGATAGATGCCGAGCGCGTGATAGAGCGCCGGGAAATGTTTGTCGAGCACCATCTCCATCACCTGCACCAGCGCCGCCAGCACCCCGATATAGACGATGAAATCGAGAAAGCTCAGATCAAACTCGCCGAGGAAGGTACTCTCGGGACGCAGGATATGGCGGTAGATCAGGTTGTTGAGGGGGATGGCGATCACCATGACCGCCAGCACCGTCATGCCCAAACCGAAGGCGGTGTTGATGTTTTTCGAGACGGCCAGAAAGGTGCACATGCCAAGGAAGAAGGCCAGCGCCAGGTTTTCCACAAAGATCGACTGGATGAAGAGATTGACGTAATAGTCCATGAATGAGTTCACCACTTGGTTGCAATAAGAGCACGTCCGCGCCCGGCCAACGGCCAGTCGCGAAGATGACGTTTACAGAGAGAGCTGGCGCAGCACCCGGTAATGACCACGGCAGCCGCCAGACTGCCGAGCAGCCCGGTCAGCGGTACTCAATGACGGGGTTCAAACGGGCGGGCGCCCGGCTGGTGAACCTAGTCGCCCTGGCAGAAGCGATATTGCAGGTGGTGGCAGCGAAGCCGCCGTGTGTGCAGAGCGCCGAAGTAGTCGGGCCGCTGCCTGAGGTAGATGAGGGGCAGGAAGAACAGCAGGCCACAGAGCAGGCCGAGGATCTCGTGCTGGAACCAGGCCAGCAGCATCTGGTAGAGCTCGGCATGAGCGGCCCCTTCCAGTCGCCGTCCCTGCTCGAAACCGAGCCGCCACTGGGAAGCGGGCGGCAGGCTGACGTTGTCGGCAAGCCCCGGGTTAGCTGGCTCATGGAACAGCATCGGCCGCTCCTGCCCTTGCGTCTCCATTCCCGGTGTTGCAACGACCCCTGCCGCCGCCGCAGCGGCAAGCCAGAGAAGGCAGGCGATGGCAAGCACCATCGGCCATGACGAGGGGCGGCGAGAGGATGACAAGGGGGCTGTCCGTCAAGAAAAATTACAGGTGGAATATATCACAATACCGTCACTTATTGCATTTTCCACCATGAGATATCAGAAAGGTTGATATTAAACACCGCCTCATTCCCTAAAACCGACAAGGTTGCACCACCTTGAGAAAGCGACTTGCGTCTTCCTCAAGGTGAGGGCTCACCCCTGCTGGAAGGCCTGGTGGTAGCACACTTCACCACTGGGCATGGCAGCGCCGAACGAGCGTGTCATGAAGTACTCGGGCGGCACGCCGGGCAGCGTCAACCCCGGCTCGGGCACGAAACCGAAACGGCCGTAGAAGCCGGGATCCCCCAGCACCATGCAGCCGGCCGCCCCCATCCCCTTGAGCTCGGCCAGACCCACCTCCATCAGCCGTGACCCCAGCCCCTTGCCGTGCAGCGCAGGAGAGACCGAAATGGGACCAAGACCATACCAGTGCGGGCAGCCATCGCTGATGGTGACCGGCGAGAAGCAGAGGTGGCCGACCACCCGTCCCGCCTGCTCCGCCACCAGCGACAGGCTGAGTGCCCCGGCCTGGCGCAGGTCACGCACGATCAGCTGCTCGTTGTGATCGGTATGGGGGGCATTGAGGAACGCGGCCACGGTCAGCGCTTCAATGGCGTCGTGATCGGCGCCTGTTTCGGACCGAATGATGATGTTCATAAGTTTTCTCCGTTTGTTATCTTGCAATGGATGGCCTGATCAGACTGTCTGCAGGCAGCAGATCACATAACCGTAGCTGCCCAGGTATTGGCGGTGGATGGCCACTTCCCGGCTCAGATCCTGCCAGGCGGGGCTATCCCCCAGCTCGGCACGGTGGCGCGCCAGATTGCGCTCGATGGGGTCCAGATAGTTGTCCCAGGCCCTTTGCGGCAACGGGGTATGCCACAGACAGCGATAACCCGCCTCCTGCACCGTTTTGAGCAGGCCCGCCAGGGTCTGCATGGCGGGATAATCTCGCTGCCAGAACGCCAGCGCCTCCTCTGGGGGCGTGTCAGTCAGCCACACCAGGTCGCTCAGCACTAGGTAGGCAGCAGGGCCGGCAAGGTACGGCCGCCATGCCTGCAAGGCGTTGGCCACCCCGATGGTGTAGGCACTCCCCTCGGCCCAGATGAGATCGGCGGGGGCAAGGTCTGCCGGCAGCGCCGCCATGTTGGCGCACAGGGTAGTGACCTGCTCAAAGCCAGCCGCGCTGGCCGATCTCGCCACGGCGGCCAGCGCCTCCTCGTCCAGATCGATGGCTACGATGGTGGCGTCCGTCACCTGTGCCAGCGCCAGGGTGGCGGCGCCGCGCCCGCAGCCCATGTCGAGGATCCGGCGAGGCTGGCTGGGCAGCGCGGCAAACTGCTGCTGTGTGAAGAGGCTATCGCCCGGCCCCCAATAGCTCATGCCGTCCAGCAGCAGCTTGAAATCCCGGATGTAGCGCTCATGTTCGTTCATGTCTTTGCTGAGCCACTGCAGGTGGTAACGCGCTTTTTCACTGAATCCCTGCTTCATCACCCAGGCAAAGTAGGCCTGCGGGGCTTGATGCTGCAGTTGCCGCTGCCAGGCCTTGAACTCGTCGCCGGAGTGCGCACGCAAACCGGCGAGATCCGCCAGCAGATCCCGGGCGCGTTGCATCCGCGCCAGCTCTTCATCCAGCTCCCTGACCCGGGCTTCCAGTGTCGCCTGCTCCAGCTCGCCCGCCAGACAGGCGAGGCACTGCTTGAGGCTGAGGCCACCGGCCTGCAGGGCCTGTACCATCCGCAGCCGCTGCAGATCGTCATCGTCGTAGTGGCGATAGCCGTTGGCGCCCCTCGTGCCCGCAATCACCCCCAGTTTCTCGTAATAGAGCAGGGTGGAGCGGGCCAGGCCGCAGCGCCGGGCCAGTTCGGATATTTTCATGACAACCACTCGCTGAGGGGTCCGTGACCCGATGAAGGGAAGCTTAAACTGTGAAGCAATAGACGGGTCAACGACCACATCCGGGTTCACACCATAAAAAAACGGCCACCCTGAGGTGGCCGTCATCGGCAGCAAGAGAGACTCGCGGGAATCAGAGGCCGGCAGCTTCCAGATGCTCCACCAGCAACTGCACGCTGCGGTTGCCGCGCCACTCGTTGACGTCGAGCCGGTAGACCAGCCGCACCCGCTTCACCGAGGCATCGGGCCAGCGCTGCAAGTCGACGCCAAAGGCGATGGCATCCACCGCGTGGCCGGAATCGGTTGTCAGCATCATCTTGAGGTGCTTCTCCCCCACCAGCCGCTGCTGCACCAGCACGAACTCGCCGTCAAACAGCGGCTCGGGGAAGGCCTGACCCCAGGGGCCGGAGGCGCGAATAAGCTCCGCCAGCTCGAGGGTGAGCTCGTCCGGCAGCAGTTCGCCGTCGGTGAGCAGCACCCCGGTCAAGAGCTCAGGGGTCACCAGCTCGCCGATGACCGCCTCAAAAGCCCGCCCGAAGGCCTCGATATTGGCCTTGGGCAGGGTCAACCCGGCCGCCATGGCGTGGCCGCCAAACTTGCCCATCAAGCCGGGGTGGCGGGTATCGAGCAGTTCCAGCGCATCGCGCAGGTGCACCCCCGGGATGGAGCGCCCGGAGCCCTTGAGCTCGGTCTCGCTGCTCTCGGCAAAGGCGATGACCGGGCGGTAGTACTTCTCCTTCACCTTGGAGGCCACCAGCCCCACCACCCCCTGATGCCACTCGTCCCGGTGCAGCACGATGCCGGAGGGCACCTCGCCGTCACGAAAACGGATCTGCTCCAAAGTGGCGAGCGCCTCCTGCTGCATCCCCTGCTCGATCTCCTTGCGCTCCTGGTTGAGGCTGTCCATTTCGGAAGCGAACTGGCGCGCCAGGTTGATGTCGTCACAGAGCAGACAGGCGACCCCGAGGGACATGTCATCGAGCCGGCCCACCGCGTTGAGGCGCGGCCCCAGCGCAAAGCCGAGATCGGCAGCGCACAGGCGACGACCGTCGCGGCCCGACACATCCACCAGCGCCTGGATGCCGGGGCGACAACGGCCGGCCCGGATCCGCTGCAAACCCTGATGAACCAGGATGCGGTTGTTGCCATCGAGCGCTACCACGTCGGCCACGGTGCCGAGGGCCACCAGATCCAGGTAATCCGCCACGTTGGGGGCGCGCAGCCCCTGACGCTCATACCAGCCGCTCTGGCGCAGATGGGTGTTGAGGGCCGCCATCAGATAGAAGGCGACCCCGACCCCGGCAAGCGACTTGGAGGGGAAGTCGCAGCCATGCTGGTTGGGGTTCACTATCGCGTCGGCGTCAGGCAGCTCCAGGCCCGGCAAATGGTGATCGGTAACCAGTACCTGCATACCGGCCGCCTTGGCCGCCGCCACCCCGGCGATGCTGGAGATGCCGTTGTCCACCGTGATCAGGAACTCGGCGCCGCGGGCCACCGCCAGCTCGACGATCTCCGGGGTGAGGCCATAACCGAACTCGAAGCGGTTGGGCACCAGAAAATCGATGTGGCGGCCGCCCATGGCGCGCAGGGCCAGCACGCACAGCGCCGAGCTGGTGGCGCCGTCGCAGTCAAAGTCACCGACGATGAGAATGCGTTTTTGCCCCGTCAGCGCCTCGGCCAGCAGCGGTACCGCCTGCGCCATGCCGAACAGGCGCTGGGGCGGCAGCAGCTGGTTGGCGCTGCGCTCCAGCAGGGCAGGGTCTTCTACCCCGCGGCTGGCGAAGATCTGGCGAAGCAGCGGGTGCAGGGTGGCGGGCAGATGGGAATCATCAACTCGCGGACGACGACGGATTTGCAGGGGCATTGATGTGATCCAGTATCTTGAGCAGTTGTTCGGGGCTCTGGTAACCACGCACCAGGTCGCCATTGGGCAGGACCCAGCTCGGTGACGCCTTGATCCCGAGCCATTGGCTCAGGCCGATATGATGGGCAAGGATCGCATTACAGCCGCTCTCAGGCAAACGATCGCTGAAGTTGAGTTCGCGCAGCAGCCCGGGATCGCACCAGCTAGCCTGATCCGAGGCGGCGACAGGCGCAGGCAGCAGTTGCACGCTCACGCCCCTCGCCTGCAAGCGGGGCAACTCCTCCAGCGCGATGCGGCAAGGACCGCAGGCGAGATCGGTAAACAGGGTGAGGCGGTGGCGTTCAGGGGTGGCCTTGAGCCAGAGCCGGGCCTCCCCTATCTGGGAGAGCGCCAGCCTGCGTTGCTGCTGCTGGCTGAGCCGGGTGAGGTTTCTCATGTCGTGGGCCAGATCCAGCATGGAGCCCTGCAGCACATAGTCTCCCCTGGCATCGCTGTAGAGCAGTCCCTGGGCCGTGCCCAGCAGATAGAGGCCCGGCATGGGGGTCTCGTCCACCAGGTAGACCTGCACACCGAGGCGCTGCTCTATGGTCTGTTTCAACACATGGGGGTCCATCCCCGCGCTGGCCGCAAAAGCGCACAGCAGCATCATTCCCAGCAGTAAATATCGCATCAGCTCATTCACTTGGCATGATTGAAGGGTCTCATAAGGTAACCCAGACAATTCCCTCTCCCAAAGACCTTAATTAGTGATCGATTAATAACGTCCGCAAGAAAAAATCACGGGATGACAGGTTGCCAATCGGGCTTGAGCCCCGCAAGCTAATCAGGACGACGGGAGACATCTTTAGTCATCCCTCTGTTTTGCTGATGTTTTATTATTCAAATCGACGTGCGCTCAGGTGGCACGTCGTCCATTTCTAGGGGGAAAAATGAGTCTGATTCAAGAGTTCAAGGCCTTTGCATCCAGGGGCAATGTGATCGACATGGCTGTCGGTATCATCATAGGTGCCGCCTTTGGCAAGATTGTCTCCTCCTTCGTGGGAGACGTGATCATGCCCCCCATCGGGCTGATCCTGGGGGGCGTGGATTTCAGCGATCTCGCCGTGACCCTGAAGGCCGCCGAAGGGGATGCCCCTGCCGTGGTCATCGCCTACGGCAAGTTCATCCAGACCTGTATCGACTTCCTGATCATCTCCTTCGCCATCTTCATGGGGCTCAAGGCCATCAACACCCTGAAGAAGAAGCAGGAAGAGGAAGCCGCTGCCCCGGCCGGCCCCACCAAGGATCAGGAGCTGCTGACCGAGATCCGCGACTTGCTGAAATCCCAGCAGGGGAAATAACCGTTTCCTCCCTGTCGTGTGCTGAAAAAAACCGCCTTCGGGCGGTTTTTTGTTGCAAGGCCGGTGAGGCGATCAGGCTCTGGGGTGGTGCTGGCCGTGCAGTGCCTTGAGCCGCTCGTTGGCCACGTGGGTATAGATCTGGGTGGTGGAGAGATCCGCGTGGCCCAGCAGCATCTGCACCACTCGCAGATCGGCGCCGTGATTGAGCAGGTGGGTGGCGAAGGCGTGACGCAGGGTGTGGGGGGAGAGCTCCCCCCTGATGCCGGCTCTCAGGGCATAGAGCTTGATGCGGTGCCAGAAGGTCTGGCGGGTCATCATCCGGGCCCGCTTGGAGGGGAACACCACGTCCGAGCTGGTGCCACCCAGCAGCAGGGTGCGCCCCTCCCGGTAGTAGCGCTCCAGCCAGTGCACTGCTTCCTCCCCCATGGGCACCAGGCGCTCCTTGTTGCCCTTGCCCACCACCCGCACCAGCCCCTGGCGCAGGCTGACGTGTTCGGCGGTCAGCCCCACCAGCTCGGACACCCGCAGCCCGGTGGCGTAGAGCAGCTCGAGCATCGCCTTGTCCCGCAGCTCCAGCGGATCGTCCACCAGGGGGGCTTGCAGCAGCGCCTCCACCTCGGCTTCGCTCAGATCCGATGGCAGCTTCTTGGGGAGCTTTGGCCCCTCCAGCAGCACGGTGGGATCGTCGCTGCGCAGCTTCTCGCGATTGAGGTACTGGTAGAAGCGGCGCAGGGCCGAGAGGAAACGGGCCGTGCTGCTGGCCGCGAACTGGTGGTCCACCCGCCAGGCGAGGTAGTGCTGGATGTCATCCAGCCCCGCCAGCAGCAGGGAACCGCCTTGTTCATCGAGCCAGAGGGCAAATTTTTCCAGGTCGGTGCGATAGGAGCTGACCGTGTTGTCGGAAAGCCCCCGCTCCAGCCAGAGGGCGTCGAGAAACGGCTCGATCAGGGGATGGGATTCTGCTTTGCTCATGGTGCGCCGCGCTCAGGGAAACAGGTCGCCATTGTAACGTGCCGACCCACCCGGGCCGCAAGGCAAGGCTGCACATCCCCTCAGGCGGTGAAGAGCCCGGCGCAATCTGCTAGACTGGCGCCCTCCCCCCGGGCGCCGCTGTGCCGGTCACGCCCCTTGCCGACTGCGATCAAGAGAAGAGCGATGAAGATAGGTTTGTTTTATGGCTCCACCACCTGCTACACCGAGATGGCCGCCGAGAAGATCCGCGCCCTCATCGGCCCCGAGCTGGTCGATCTCCACAACATCAAGGATGTGCCCCTCGCCCGCATGCAGGAGTACGACATCCTGATCCTGGGCATCTCCACCTGGGACTTCGGCGAGCTGCAGGAGGACTGGGAATCCCGCTGGGAAGACATCGCCGACCTGCATCTGGAGGGACGCATCATCGCCCTGTTTGGCATGGGCGATCAGCTGGGCTATGGGGAGTGGTATCAGGATGCCCTCGGCCTGCTGCACGATCAGCTGGTCCCCAAGGGGGTCAAGCTGGTGGGCTACTGGCCCAACGAGGGGTACGAGTTTGACGCCTCCAAGGCGCTCATCGACGATGGCCGTCACTTCGTCGGGCTGGCCCTCGATGACGCCAACCAGTACGACCAGACCGAGTCCCGCATCGAGCAGTGGGTCGACCAGATCCTGAGCGAGATCCACGAACTGCTCTGATCCTGATCGCCTGGATGTTCGACGACGCCAGCCAATGGACGACCAGACCGACCCCGCATCGAGCAGTGGGTCGACCAGATCCTGAGCGAGATCCACGAACTGCTCTGACCCTGATAGCCTGGATGTTCGACGACGCCAACCAATGGACGACCAGATCGACCCCGTATCGAGCCGTGGGTCAACCAGATATCAAGCGAGCGCCATGAGAGGCGCCAACCTCCCCTGCCGGTAGCCTGCGCTCGGGCTGCCGGGCGCATAAATCGCACCGATTTTCTCGTTTGGTATCATCGGCTGACGCTATAGCGACTTTTTGCTTCTGGTCTGCAACAATGAGGTCGACCCCCCATAACAACACAACGCCGGGTGTCGGAAGCAAACGGACAGACCAGAAAAGGATATTCTATGACTTCATTCTCCCTGTTGGCCCCCGCCATCGCCCGCGACGTGCTCGATCACGCGCTGGCGCTGGGTGCCGACTTCGCCGAGCTGTTTGTGGAGCGCAAGCGCCGCAGCCAGCTCAGCCTGCTCTCCAGCCAGATAGAGAACATCAGCGGTGGTCTCGACTTCGGTATCGGCGTTCGCCTGTGCTACGGCCACAAGGTGCTCTACGGCTACACCAACCTGGCCGATCGCAACGAGCTCTTGCGTATCGTTACCCTGCTGGCGGCCAAGGACAGGCGTGACCCCGTGGTCACCGCCACCGCCTTTGACTTCACCCGCCTGACCGACCGCAACCCGATCGCTCTGCCGCTGTCGGCCGACAAGCTGCTGGAGCAGAAGATCGCCTACCTGCATGCCATGGACGCTGCGGCCCGCGCCGAGAGCGACAAGGTGAGCCAGTTCTCGGGCAACGTGCTCGGCTGGGAGCAGGAGGTGGAGATCTTCAACAGCGAAGGGGCCCAGGTGAGCGATCGCCGCCACTACAACCGCATCATGGCCCAGACCATCGCCCTGGACGGGGGCGAGCAGAGTGTAGGCTATGAAGCCCCCGGTGCCATGAAGGGATGGGAGCATGCCGAGAGCATCGATCCCCGCGAGCTGGCTCTCACCGCCACCCGCCAGGCACTGGTGAAGCTGGGAGCCGCCCCCTGCCCGAGCGGCAAGCTGCCGGTCATCATGGAGAGCGGCTTTGGCGGCGTCATCTTCCACGAGGCGTGCGGTCACCTGCTGGAGACCACCTCGGTGGCCAAGAAGGCATCAGTGTTCCACGACAAGATGGGCCAGCTCATCGCCAACCCCGCGGTCAGCGCGGTGGACGAGGGCTTGCAGGGCAACGCCTGGGGCTCCATCAACGTCGATGACGAGGGGATGGCGACCCAGCACACCCAGCTCATCAAGGACGGCGTGCTGACCGGCTTCCTGGTGGACAGAATGGGGGCCCTTCGCACCGGCTACGCCCGCACCGGTTCCGGGCGCCGGGAATCCTACAAGTTCGCCCCCGCCTCCCGCATGCGCAACACCTATATAGAACCGGGCAACTACAGCCTCGACGACATGCTGGCAACCGTGGAACACGGCATCTATGCCAAGCGGATGGGGGGTGGCTCTGTGCAGCCCGGTACCGGCGAGTTCAACTTCAACGTGCAGGAGGCCTACCTCATCGAGGGGGGCAGGATCACCCGGCCCCTCAAGTCGGCCACCCTGATCGGCACCGGCCCGCAGGTATTGAAGGAGATCTCCATGGTGGGGCGCGATCTGGCCCTCTCCGCCGGCATGTGCGGCTCGGTCTCCGGATCCATTCCAGCCTCGGTCGGCCAGCCGCCGCTCAAGGTTGACAATATCCTGGTCGGAGGGAACGCCTGATGAGCCAACTCGACATGAACCAACTGCTTGCCCGTCTGCTGGACCAGGTCGCCGATCTGGGTGCCGAGGCTGACGTCATCGCCAATCAGGAGAAAGCCTTCTCCCTCAAGGCCGACAAGGGCGAACTCAGTGAATACAAGGTCACCAGCAGCCAACAGATCGGCATTCGCCTCATCAAGGAAGGCCGGGTCGGCATCGCCTATTCCGAGTCCCTCGACGCGTCGGCCCTGGACGCCATGGTGCAGGATGCGCTCGATGCGAGCCGCTTCGCCAAGGTGGACCCGGATCAGCGCATCACAGTGCAGCAGAGCAGGCTCATCACCGACTGCGCCGAGATACATCAGGCCGACACCACGGCGGTGGAAGAGAAGATCGCCCTGACCCTGCGCCTCGAGTCCGACATGCTGGCCCTGCCGGACGTGACCGGCGCCCCCTACAACGGCTTCTTCGAGGGGGAGAGCCGCCTCTGGTTTGCCAACAGCCAGGGCAGCCTCTGCGAACATCAGGAATTCAGCGTCGGCTGCCACAGCTCCGCTCTCATCGAGCGGGAGGGCCGCCAGTCCATGCACTACCAGGGACAGTACGCACGGCGCTTCGACGAGTTGGAGAGCCAGCCTCTCATCCACCAGATCCACGCCGTGGCCGATGGCCTGCTGATGGGTGAGGCGATGCCGAGCGGTCGCTACAGCGTCATCTTCAGCACCCACTGCTTTGCCAGCCTGTTTGGCTGCTTCCAGTCCGCCCTGTCTGGCAAGTGGGCCCAGCAGGGGATCAACCCCTGGCGCGACAAGCTGGGCCAAAGCGTGGCTTCTCGCTGGCTCACCCTGGAGAGTCGTGCCTATATGCCGGGGGGCATGAAGATCAAGGCGTTTGACGGCGAAGGGGCCGCCACTTCGGATCTCCTGCTCATCGGCGAGGGGGAGCTCAAGACCCTGCTGCACAACAGCGCCACCGCCCGTCACTTCGGCGTGACGAGCAACGGTGCAGCCGCCCGCAGTGCCCGCAGTGCCCTGGACGTGGCCCCTCGTCACCTGGTGTTCGGGCTCGGCCCCCACGGCGAGGCCGAGGTACAAAGCGGTGAGTACCTGGAGCTGGTCAAGCTGGACGGCCTGCACTCCGGGGCCGATGCGGTGAGCGGCGACTTCTCGTTCGGCGCCTCCGGCTTCCTCTGCCGAAATGGCGAGCGCGTGGCGCCGGTACGCGGCATCACGGTGGCGGGCAACTTCTATCGCCTGCTCGGGGAGCTGGAAGCGATCGGCAACCAGCTGCACCACGACGATGGCAAGGACTTCTATGCCCCGCTGATCCGCTTTGGCGGGCTCAGCATTGCCGGCAAATAAGAGGGGGAGCCTTACTCGGCTCTTCCCCCCTTAAAGCGGCGCCATTAGGCGCCGCTTTTTTATCCATGGCGCCCCCCGACCGCCACTTCTAACCTCAAAGAGCCACCGACCGCGTTGGCCGGGAACTCTGGAGAATACGACGATGGACAACACCCTGGTCTGGGCCGACATTCCGACACGGGATCTGGATCGCGCCATGGACTTTTACTCGGCCCTGCTCGATGTGCAGGTCACCCCCATCCAGGAAGAGACCATGCGCTTTGCCATGCTGCGCCACGACGGCAGCAACGCGGCGGCCTGTCTCGGCCCCATGGACAAATATCACCAGCCCGGCGGTGCCGGTCCCCTCATCTATCTCTCCCTCGGTGACAGGCTGCAGGAGGCGGAGCTGCTGGTCCCCCGGCTCGGCGGGCGGGTGCTGGAGCCTCTGCACAGCATCGGCAGCGGTCATGGCTCCCGGGTCATCATCGAAGATACCGAAGGCAACTGGCTGGCCCTCTATGCTCCGCCAGCCAGCTGACGTCCGGATATGCAGAAACAACAACGGCGACCTGATGGTCGCCGTTGTTGTTTAACTGCACTTGCCGGCCATTACGCCTCTGGATTGAGGCGGGTCGGGATGCCGGTACGCTGTTCCAGCACCTGCTTGACCACGTTGGAATCGCTGTCAGCGTGGGCGATGAAGCGGGTGGTAGCCGGGGTCATGGGCAGCGGCACGGAGGCGGTGGAGTTGAACTCTTCCTCGGTGCGCGACAGCGGCTCGTGCACTTCCATGTAGCGACCGCCATCCGGCTCGACCGTGGTCTTGACCGGCTGGTTGACGAACTGGACGCGGGTGCCGACCGGCACGTGATCGAACAGGTACTTGATATCGTCGGCGCGCAGGCGAACGCAGCCGCTGCTCACCCGCAAACCGATGCCGAAGGTGGCGTTGGTGCCGTGGATGGCGTACAGGTTGCCGATGTAGAGCGCGTGCAGGCCCATGGGGTTGTCCGGGCCGGCCGGCCAGACCGCGGGCAGGGTCTTGCCCTGGGCGGCGTAGCGGCGACGGATATTCTCGGTCGGGGTCCAAGTCGGGTTGGCACGCTTGCGCTCAACCTTGGTGATCCAGTTCTCCGGGGTGTTGACCCCGAGCTGGCCGATGCCGATGGGCAGCACATGCACCACGTTCTTGCCCTTCGGGTAGTAGTAGAGACGCATCTCCGCCACGTTGATGACGATCCCTTCGCGGGGAGCGTTGGGCAGGATCAGCTGATGGGGAATGATCAGCGTGCTGCCCGCCTTGGGCAGGTAGGGGTCGACGCCGGGGTTGGCTTCCATGATGTTGGTCAGACCCAGCTGGAAGTCGGAGGCGATCTGCTCCAGCGGACGGTTGTCTGCGGGCACCACGTATTCCTGGTTCTCACCGATCAGGCGGCTGTTGGCTGCAGGCAGCTGGTATTCAACGGCGGCGGCCTGCTGGCTGACCAGCGCCAGCGTACATAAAAGAGCCGAAGCGGCAATGCGAAGGGGATTCATAAAATTCCTGTATGGTTTCCTGTTCCTGTGGGCCTTTGCCCTGCTCATCATCGGTCTCTTGTGGGCCCGTCACCGGGGACCAACAACCGAGCGCGCATTCTTTCCCGAGCAGGGCAAAATTTCAACTTGGAGATGGTCTTTTTCGCCGAAAAGATCCATTTCACTGCCAACTCTGGGGCATCTTTCACCCCTTGCACTCTAGCAACCCCAGTCTGAGCGTAAAATGAACATGGCGCAGGCATGTCAAGGCCGTCCCAAATTGCATGACGAGGCGGTCACGAGTACAATCTCGCACCCCGTATATCCGGAGTATCGAGTCACCTCCTGCTCCGATGTACCCCCATCGGATGGCCGTGCGTCGAAGACGGTCGCGCCACCGATGAACCCACACGACGCCATCAGGTGGCGCCGTCCTGATTTGCAATCAGATAAAAGAGTCCAACATGTTCAGACCAGAATTGCTCTCCCCTGCCGGGACCCTCAAGAACATGCGCTACGCCTATGCCTATGGCGCAGACGCCGTCTATGCGGGCCAGCCGCGCTACAGCCTGCGGGTACGCAACAACGAATTCGATCACGAGAATCTGCAGCTCGGCATCAACGAGGCCCATGCCCTCGGCAAGCAGTTCTATGTGGTGGCCAACATCCAGCCCCACAACTCCAAGCTCAAGACCTTCATCCGCGACATGCGCCCCGTGGTGGATATGAAGCCGGATGCACTCATCATGTCAGACCCCGGCCTCATCATGATGATGCGCGAAGCCTTCCCCGACATGCCTATCCACCTCTCGGTGCAGGCCAACGCGGTCAACTGGGCCACGGTGAAGTTCTGGCATCAGATGGGCCTGACCCGTGCCATCCTCTCCCGCGAGCTGTCTCTCGACGAGATCGAGGAGATCCGCATGCAGGTGCCAGAGATGGAACTGGAAGTCTTCGTCCACGGGGCGCTGTGCATGGCCTACTCCGGCCGCTGCCTGCTCTCCGGCTACATCAACAAGCGTGACCCCAACCAGGGTACCTGCACCAACTCCTGCCGCTGGGAGTACAAGGTGCACGAGGGCAAGGAAGATGACGTGGGCCAGATCGTCCACCGCCAGGAGCCCATCGCCGTGCAAAAGGTGGATCCGACCCTGGGCGCAGGCAAGCCGACCGATGCCCTGGTGCTGCTGGAAGAGTCCAACCGCCCGGGCGAGTTCATGACCGCGTTTGAAGACGAGCACGGCACCTACATCATGAACTCCAAGGATCTGCGCGCCGTCGAGCACGTCGAGCGCCTGACCAAAATGGGCGTTCATTCCCTGAAAATCGAAGGCCGCACCAAGTCCTTCTACTATTGCGCCCGTACCGCCCAGGTCTATCGCAAGGCCATCGACGATGCGGTGGCTGGCCGTCCGTTCGATCCGACACTGATGGGCACCCTCGAGAACCTGGCCCACCGCGGCTACACCGAGGGCTTCCTGCGCCGTCACAACCACAGCGAATACCAGAACTACGACTACGGTTACTCCGTCTCCGACACCCAGCAGTTCGTCGGCGAGATCACCGGTCGAAACGGTGACATGGTCGAAGTCGAGGTGAAGAACAAGTTCCTGCTGGGCAACAGCCTGGAGCTGATGACCCCCCAGGGCAACCTCAGCTTCAACCTGGAGCAGATGCAGAACCGCAAGGGCGAGCTAATCGACACCGCACCGGGTAACGGCCACGTGGTCTACGTGCCGGTTCCCAAGGAGATCGACGTGAATTACGGCATCCTGCTGCGCAATCTCGGCGAGCGAGAGGATACCCGTCAACCTCACTCGGCGGCCTGAGATGGCACTGCTCATCACCGACAAGTGCATCAACTGTGACATGTGCGATCCGGAGTGTCCGAACCAGGCCATCACCCTGGGGAGCAAGATCTACGAGATAGACCCGGATCGCTGCACCGAATGCGTCGGCCACTATGAGAAGCCGACCTGCATCAGCGTCTGCCCCATCGATTGCATCATCTGGGATCCCGCCCATGTGGAGACCGAAGATCAGCTGATGGAGAAATTCGTGCGGATGCACAGGCAGTAACGCCTGCATCAGCGTCTGTGCCCCATGTGCGGCATCCTCCGGGATCCCGTCCATAGGGTGGAAACCGAAGATCAGTTGATGGAAAAGTTCGTGCGGAAGCACAGGCAGTAAGCCTGTATCAGCATCTGCGCCCTATGGACGGCATCCTCCGGGATCCCGTCCATAAGGTGGAAACCGAAGATCAGCTGATGGAGAAATTCGTGCGGATGCACATGCAGTAGCTGTAGCACCTGCATCAGCGTCTGCGCCCCATGGACGGCATCCTCCGGGATCCCGTCCATAGGGTGGAAACCGAAGATCAGTTGATGGAGAAATTCGTGCGGATGCACAGGCAGTCCGCGTCTGACACGCGCGGAGTGCATTATCCAAAAATAGAAAAAGCCGGGCATGCCCGGCTTTTTCTATTGCGCTGCCCTTCCCTCAGGGTTTGACCAGTTTTTGCAGCGCCTCGAGTTCGCGCTGGGCTTCCAGCAACTCGGCCTGGGACTCCTCCAGCTTGGACTGCTTCTTGGCAATCTTGTCCGGCTTGCCCGATACCCGTGCGCTCTGCAACTCGGCCAGCCGCTCTTCCACTTCTTCCCTCTGCTTGACCACCTTGCGTTGCTGCTCCTCAAGGAGCCCGGCATCGGTACAATGGGCCTCCAGATTGCGCAGTGCCCGCTCAAGGCCGGCGACCTGCTCCTGGTTGTTGTGCGCCCTGGCGAACGCAAGCTGATCCGTCACGGCCTGCTCTCTGGCCTTGCAGCCGATGTTTTCACTACCATAGGCTTGTCCGGCCAACAACAATAAGCCTATTCCGGCGCTCTTCCACATAACAACCTCTTTGTTCTGTCATACTGGATGGCCGTCCATGAGACCTGACTCCCTGTGTGAGGTCAAGACACACGGGGCCGGGCTACGACAGAGTGTGCTCTGCATCATGCCGGGCCGCTTTCGCCGAGGCTACAATGGCCCTTTCAATCAGGAGAGCCACATGACCCAACACATTCTCATCATTGCCAACGGCGCCCCCTATGGCAGCGAGTCCCTGTTCAATGCCCTGCGCCTCGGCATCGCCCTCAAAGAGGAGGGGAAGGTAGACCTCAACCTCTTCCTGATGTCGGATGCCGTCACTGCTGCTCTGGCCGGGCAGGCTCCGGCCGAGGGCTACAACCTGCGCCAGATGCTGGAGATACTGCTGGCTCAGGGCACCCGGATCCGGCTTTGCAAGAGTTGCACCGATGCGCGCGGCATCACCCCGCTACCCCTTGTCGAGGGCATAGAGATAAGCACCCTCCTCTTGCTGGCTCAATGGACTCTGGCCGCCGACAAGGTGCTGACCTTCTAGCCGTCAGGGCCCGACCCGGACCAGCGCAGTGCGCGAGGTCCGGGTACTCAGACCATAGAGCATCAGGATCACCAGGCAGAGCAGCGCCATCAGGGCATAAAGCCAGCTCCCGCCCCAGTGGGCCAGCACCCAGCCTCCCAGCAAGGCCCCCATGGCCACCCCGAGTCCGGAGATGGAGGCCGCCCCGAAATAGCTCCCCTTCAAATGACCAGGCGCCATCTGATCGATCAGCACATTGAGCAAGGGGAAGAGGATGCACTCCCCGACGCTCAGGAGGATCACCGCCACTATCCAGTGCCACCAGATGGCGGTATCCCCCAGCGCAAACTGCAACTGGGCGCCGAGAAAGAGCGCCACCCCGAGTTGCAGCTTGCGCCGCGTGGACCAGCGGGCAGTCAGGTGCAGCAGGGGGAACTGCAGCATCACTATGGTCAGCGCGTTGGTCGTCACCAGCCAGCCGATGAGCCGCTCCACCTCCGGCGTCCCCGCGCGGGTCAGATACTGGATGAGGGGCGACTCGAACTGTGCATAGACCAGCATCAGCAGCAGATTGGCCATGATCAGCAGCAGAAACCCCCTGTCCTGCCAGAGCACCCGCAGCACGGCGCGCATGCCGGGCCCGGCCGCCTGGCTGGTGTGGCAACCTGCCAGCCTGAACCCGATGACAAAGACGATGCCAAGCAGCAGATAGCTGGCACTGAGCAACAGGAAGGTCTCCTGACGCGCGCTCAGGCCATAGGTGACGCCGAGCAGAGGACCGATGGCCGCCCCTAGGTTGAGCAGGAAATAACGCAGGTGCAGCGCCAGCTCACGGGCTTTGGGCTCGGCCAGATTGTCGGCCATCAGTGCCTTGCCCGGTGAGTCGATGAGCCCGTAGGAGAGTCCGCTGCCGATCACTCCGAGTGCCAGCCAGCCCACCTGGTGGGAGAGGCCGAGCAGGGCCACGCTGGCGGCGGAAACCAGGCAGCCGAACAGCAGGATGTTGCGCCGCCCCCATTTGTCCGAGAGCCAGCCGCCATAGAAGCTGACGAGAGTGGAAAGCGCCGCCGTGGCCCCCAGGATCAGGCCTATCAGGGTCGCCGAAAGTCCGTAGTCACGGTAGAGCAGGATGGAGAGAAAGGGCCAGACCATGAAGAAGGTGGTACGCACCATGAAAGTGCCCAGGATGACGATCCAGACCAGGGAAGGAAACTGCCTGAGGTAGGCCCATGACATGCTGCAATTCCTTTTGCCAACGAAGCGGGGTCGTCCCTTATATCAAGGGGCGCCAAAAGGAACAAGGAGACAATCTGCGCCATGCCGGGCGACAGGCACAAAAAAGCCGACCCAAGGGTCGGCTCTTTCACATACGGCAGCCTTATTCGGCAGCTGGCTCTTCGACAGCAACGGCAGCAGGAGCAGCAGCCGCTTCTGTCGGTGCGTTCGCTTCCTTGATGGAGAGACGCACACGGCCCTGACGGTCCACTTCCAGTACCTTCACCTTCACCACGTCGCCGATTTTCAGGAAGTCTGCCACGTTCTGCACGCGGGCATCAGTGATCTGGGAGATGTGCACCAGACCGTCTTTACCCGGCAGGATGTTGACGAAGGCGCCGAAGTCAGCCAGGCGCACGACCTTGCCTTCGTAGATGCGGTTCACTTCGATCTCGGCGGTGATGGCCTCGATGCGGCGGATCGCTTCCATGGCGGCTTCGTTGGCCACGGCGGAGATGCGAACGGTACCGTCATCATCCAGCTCGATGTTGGTGCCGGTCTCTTCGGTCAGGGCACGGATCACGGAACCACCCTTGCCGATCACGTCCTTGATCTTCTCAGGATTGATCTTGATGGTGTGGATGCGCGGTGCGAAATCGGAGATCTGGGCACGGGGAGCCTGGATAGCTTCGTCCATCACCTTCAGGATGTGCAGACGAGCGCCACGAGCTTGCTTCAGCGCAATCTCCATGATCTCTTTGGTGATGCCTTCGATCTTGATGTCCATCTGCAGCGCGGTCACACCTTCGCTGGTACCGGCTACCTTGAAGTCCATGTCGCCCAGGTGATCTTCGTCACCCAGGATGTCGGACAGCACGACGAAACCTTCTTCTTCCTTCACCAGACCCATAGCGATACCGGCAACGGAGGCCTTGATCGGCACACCGGCATCCATCAGCGCCAGGGAGGAACCACAGACAGACGCCATGGAGGAGGAACCGTTGGATTCGGTGATTTCAGAGACTACGCGCACCACGTACGGGAACTCGGCGGCGCTCGGCATCACGGCAGCAACGCCGCGCTTGGCCAGACGACCGTGACCGATCTCACGACGCTTCGGGCTGCCCATCATGCCGGTCTCGCCGACGCAGTAGGGCGGGAAGTTGTAGTGCAGCATGAAGCGATCGGCGCGGTTGCCGGTCAGCTCGTCGATGTTCTGGGCGTCACGCTCGGTACCCAGAGTGGCCACCACGATGGCCTGGGTTTCACCACGGGTGAACAGGGCAGAACCGTGGGCACGGGGCAGGATGCCGGTACCGACGGAGAGGGCGCGGATCATTTCCGGATCGCGACCGTCGATACGCGGCTCACCACGTACGACGCGACCACGGACGATGCGGCTCTCCAGGCTGTGGAACTCTTCGCCGATCTTCTTGGCATCTTCTTCCACGCCGGATGCGATGACTTGCTCGACCACGCGGCCCTTGATGGCAGCGATGGTTTCGTAACGAACAGCCTTCTCGGTGATACGGTAGGCTTCACCCAGCTCAGCGGTGGCCAGTTCGGCAACTCTGGCTTTCAGCGCTTCGTTGACGGCAGGCGGGGTCCAGTCCCAGGGCTTGGTACCGACGTCGGCAGCGAATTCATTGATGGCGTTGATCACGGTCTGCATCTGCTCGTGACCGTAGACCACGGCGCCCAGCATCACCTCTTCGGAGAGGATGGCCGCTTCGGATTCCACCATCAGCACCGCATTGGCAGTACCGGCAACCACCAGATCCAGATCGCTCTGGGGCAGTTCGGTGGTGGTCGGGTTCAGCACGTACTGGCCGTTCATGTAACCCACGCGGGCTGCACCGATCGGGCCGCCGAACGGGATGCCGGAGATGGCCAGGGCCGCGGAGGCACCGATCATGGCAACGATGTCGGGAGAAACGGCCGGGTTCACGGACATGACGGTGGCAACCACCTGAACCTCATTGAGGAAGCCTTCCGGGAACAGCGGACGGATGGGACGGTCGATCAGACGGGAGATGAGGGTCTCACCCTCGCTCGGACGGCCTTCACGACGGAAGAAACCACCCGGGATACGACCAGCAGCATAGGTACGCTCCTGATAGTTGACGGTCAGCGGGAAGAAATCACGGCCGTGATCGGCCTCTTTCTTGCCAACGACGGTCACGAAGACACAGGTATCGTCCATGCTGACCATGACGGCCGCAGTGGCTTGACGGGCCATCACACCGGTTTCCAGTGTGACGGTGTGTTGACCGTACTGGAATGACTTTACAATAGGATTCACGTGAATTTCCTTTTAACAATTTGGCGCTTTAAATTCGCGTGCAAGTATACTTGATTCGCATCAAAAGGTAAGCGCGGACGTCAATTCTGTGAGGCAGGCAACGGCCTGCATCCTGTTTGAAACGGGCAATAAAAAAGGGGAACCTCGCGGTTCCCCTTTTTTGCGAAATCTGATGGTCGATTAACGACGCAGACCCAGCTTGGCGATCAGAGCAGCGTAACGCTGAACGTCTTTACGCTTCAGGTAGTCCAGCAGCTTACGACGCTGGGAAACCATGCGCAGCAGACCGCGACGACCGTGGTGATCCTTGGCGTGCTCCTTGAAGTGACCTTGCAGATGGTTGATCTGGGCAGTCAGCAGGGCAACTTGCACTTCGGGGGAACCGGTGTCGTTGGCGCCACGAGCGTTGTCGGCAACGATTTGAGCTTTGATCTCAGCATTTAGAGACATGGTATTACTCCAGTAGAGTGTTTAAAGGTTCACAGCCAATCTCTAATTCAGCCGTGAAATGAGGGCGGTATCATAATCGTCCCCGCCCCTTTTCGCAACGGGAAAGACGCGTGACAGACCGATACCGCCTGAGGATCACTCCTCGTCGTGGTAGCGAACAAGACGCTTGGGCGCCACGCGCCCCTCGTCATCGATCTCGCCAACTCCGATGAATTCGCGCTCCGGGCCAACCGTCATGCGGACCTGGCCGCTTTGGGGGCTACCTGCCACCTGCACGGCCTGACCCTGGTTCACATAGGCGGCCACGGCGACCAGCATGTTCACCTCGGGCAGAGAGGCCACGGCGGTGTCCATCGGCAGCAGCAGGGGATCCAACTGCTCCCGTGGCGGAATGCTTTCGGCCTTGGCCTGCTCGAAGATACACTCGAGCTGCTCCAGGGTCAGCATCCGCTCGTAGGGGTAGCTCGCCACCTGGGTGCGACGCAACTGGGTGACGTGAGCGCCACAGCCCAGCACTTCCCCCAGATCGTCCACCAAGGAGCGGATATAGGTACCCTTGCTGCAATGCACTTCCAGCTTCACCTCGTCCCCCTCGAAGCCGAGCAGCTTGAGTTCGAAGATGGTGATGGGACGGGCTTCCCGCTCGATCTCGATCCCTTCACGGGCATATTCGTAGAGCGGGCGGCCATTGTGCTTGAGGGCGGAGTACATGGACGGCACCTGCATGATGGGGCCGCGGAACTGGTCCAGCGCCTCGATCAGGGTACCCACGGCCACGTTCACCGGGCGGGTGGAGACCACCTCGCCGTCGGAGTCGCTGGTATTGGTGCGCTCGCCCAGCTTGGCGGTCACCTCATAGCGCTTGTCCGCTTCCAGCAGATACTGGGAGAACTTGGTGGCCTCCCCGAGGCAGATCGGCAACATGCCGGTGGCCAGGGGGTCCAGGGCGCCGGTATGGCCAGCCTTGGCGGCGTTGTAGATCCGCTTGACCTTCTGCAACACATCGTTGGAAGTCAGGCCGGTCGGTTTGTCCAGCAGCAGGATGCCGTGTACGTCACGGCCTTTGAAACGACGTCTACGAGACATCTCAGGCGTTATCCTCAGTCGTGTCATCCGGTGCGGATTGCTCTTCGTCACGACCGGCTTCAGTCATGCGACGCTTGTCTTCACGCACAGTGTTGGTCACCAGGTTGGAGAGGCGCATCCCCTCGACCAGGGTCTGGTCGTAGTAGAAACGCAGCTCGGGCACCACCCGCAGACGCATGGCGCTGCCCAGCAGGCTGCGGATGTAACCGGCAGCCTCGGTCAAGCCCTTGAGCCCTTCCTTGATGCGCTCGGCGTCATTCTCCAGTTGCAAGAAGGTGACATAAACCTTGGCATAGTTGAGGTCCTTGGAGACCTCCACGTCGGAGACGGTCACCATGCCGATGCGCGGGTCTTTCACCTCGCGCTGCAGGATCAGCGCGATTTCACGCTGGATCTGCTGCCCGACCCGACGGGTCCGGCTGAATTCTCTGGCCATATTCTATCCTGCGATAAAAGGGGGCCGCGGCCCCCTATTTTGTCTAACGCTCGGCTTACAGAGTCCGCTGGATTTCAACGGTCTCGTACACCTCGATCTGGTCGCCTTCACGCACGTCGTTGTAGTTCTTGACCGCGATACCACACTCGTAGCCGTTGCGAACTTCGTTGACGTCATCCTTGAAGCGGCGCAGGGATTCCAGCTCGCCTTCATAGATAACCACGTTGTCACGCAGAACGCGAATGCGGTTGGAACGCTTGACCACACCTTCGGTAACCATACAGCCGGCAACGGCGCCGAACTTCGGCGACTTGAAGACGCTACGCACTTCAGCCAGACCGATGATCTCCTGACGATACTCAGGAGCCAGCTTGCCGCTCATGGCCTGCTTCACTTCGTCGATCAGGTCATAGATGACGGAGTAGTAACGCAGATCCAGGCTCTCGGATTCGATGACCTTGCGCGCAGAAGCGTCGGCACGGACGTTGAAGCCCACCAGGATGGCGCTGGAAGCCGCGGCCAGGGTCGCGTCGGTTTCGGTGATGCCACCTACGCCGGAACCCACGATCTTCACCTTCACTTCGTCGGTGGAGAGTTTGACCAGCGCATCGCAGATCGCTTCCACAGAGCCTTGTACATCGGCCTTGATCACCACGTTCACTTCGGACACTTCGCCCTCGGTCATGTTGGCGAACATGTTTTCCAGCTTGGCCTTCTGCTGGCGAGCCAGCTTGACTTCGCGGAACTTGCCCTGACGGTAGAGCGCCACTTCACGGGCTTTCTTCTCGTCACGCACGACCGTGGCTTCGTCACCGGCAGAGGGAACGCCGGACAGACCCAGAATTTCCACTGGCAGAGAGGGACCTGCTTCCTTGATCTCACGACCCAGTTCGTCACGCATGGCGCGAACCCGGCCGTACTCAAGACCACACAGAACGATGTCGCCCTGACGCAGAGTACCTTCCTGTACCAGCACGGTGGCAACCGGACCACGACCTTTATCCAGGAAGGATTCGATCACGACGCCGTTGGCCATGCCGTCAACCACCGCTTTCAGCTCCAGGACTTCGGCCTGGATCAGGATGGCTTCCAGCAGGTCGTCGATGCCTTCGCCAGACTTGGCGGAGACGTGCACGAACTGGCAATCGCCACCCCAGTCTTCGGACATGACGTTGTAACGGGCCAGCTCGGTCTTGACGCGATCCGGATCCGCTTCAGGCTTGTCGATCTTGTTCACCGCAACAACCAGCGGCACACCGGCCGCCTTGGCGTGCTGGATGGCTTCGATGGTTTGCGGCATCACGCCGTCGTCAGCTGCAACAACCAGAACAACGATGTCGGTCGCCTTGGCACCACGAGCACGCATGGAGGTAAACGCCGCGTGACCCGGGGTATCCAGGAAGGTGATCATCCCGCTGTCGGTCTGGACGTGGTACGCACCGATGTGCTGGGTAATGCCACCGGCTTCGCCCGCGGCGACCTTGGCTTTACGGATATAGTCCAGCAGCGAGGTCTTGCCGTGGTCGACGTGACCCATGATGGTCACGACCGGCGCACGCGGCTTGGCTTCGGAGGTCTCGTCACGATCGCTAAGTACCGCCTCTTCCAGCTCGTTCTCACGGCGCAGCACTACCTTGTGACCCATCTCCTCGGCGACCAGCTGAGCGGTCTCCTGGTCGATCACCTGGTTGATGGTGGCCATGGCACCCATCTTCATCATCACCTTGATGACTTCAACGCCCTTGACGGCCATCTTGTTGGCGAGCTCCGCCACTGTGATGGTCTCGCCGATGACGACGTCACGGTTGACCACGGCAGCCGGCTTGTTGAAGCCGTGTTTCATGGCGTTCGGCATGGCCATCTTGCCACGCTTGCCTTTGCGGGCACGCGGATCGCGGGAGTTGCGGTCATTGCGGTCGTCTTCGCGACGGCCGACTTTCTTCGGCGCCTTGGCAGCGGCAGCCGTGCGACGGCTGGTCTCTTCCTTACGATCCAACTCATCTTCGGCCGCTTGCGCGTGCTTGTTGGTGGTCAGATGGTAATCGCTGCTCTCTTTGGCGCGAGCCGCTTCTTCTTCAGCCCAGCGGGCCGCATTCTGTTCCGCCATGATGCGAGCCTCTTCGGCTTTCTTCGCGGCGAGTTCTTCAGCTTTTTGCAAAGCTGTCTGTTCCTGTTGGCGCTTCAGTTCTTCTGCTTCGCGCTTGGCCATCTTTTCTGCCTCTTGCTGAGCTGTGCTACCGGCTGCTTTGGCGGGCTGTTGAGCCTGTCGAGCCTTCTGTTGTGCCTCGATCCGCGCCTTTTCCTCAGCTTCACGACGAGCCTGCTCAGCCTCACGGCGAGCCTTCTCTTCAGCGTCGAGGCGGGCCTTCTCTTCGGCCTCGCGACGAGCTTTTTCTTCTGCTTCCAAACGCGCTGTTTCCTCGGCTTCCGCCTGGCGCTGTTCATCTTCCAGCGCCGAGCGTCTTACATAGGTGCGAGACTTGCGCACTTCTACCTGCACTTCCTTGTTCTTGCCACCAGTCCCCTGAACACTCAGAGTGCTCTTGGTCTTGCGCTGCAAGGTCATGCGAGCAGGTGCGGTGACCTCGTCACCTCCATGCTGTTTCTTCAGATGTGCCAGCAGAGTCTGTTTCTCAGACTCGCTGACCATGTCGTCGGCCTTGCTCTTCACGATGCCGGCATCGACAAACTGCTGGAGAAGACGATCAACCGGCGTGTCGATGTCAGTGGCAAGTTGCTTAACTGATACTTCTGCCATTCATTTTCCTCCGTTTGACCTTATTCAGACTGCTCTTCTCCGAACCAACAGATATTGCGAGCAGCCATAATGAGCTCACCAGCCTTCTCGGCGGTCAACTCTTCGATGTCGGCAAGGTCATCGATACCTTGCTCTGCCAAATCTTCCAGGGTGCCGACACCGCGAGCGGCCAGGGCATAGGCCATTTCACGGCCGAGGCCGGAGAGATTGAGCAGTTCTTCGGAAGGCTCGACGCCTTCAAAGGATTCTTCTTTGGCCAGGGCCTTGGTTGTCAGGGCATCCTTGGCACGCTTGCGCAGCTCTTCGACCATGTCTTCATCCAGACCGTCGATGGCCAGCAGCTCGTTGACCGGGACGAAGGCGATCTCTTCCAGAGTGGAGAAGCCCTCTTCCATCAGCAGGCCGGCGAAATCGTCGTCGATATCGAGGGTGCTGGTGAACAGCGTCAGGATGCGGTCGTTCTCGGCCTGGTGCTTGGCACGCATGTCCTCGACGGTCATCACGTTCAGTTCCCAACCGGTCAGCTGGGAGGCCAGACGCACGTTCTGACCGTTGCGGCCGATGGCCTGGGCCAGGTTGGCGGCTTCCACGGCGATGTCCATGGTGTGGTTGTCTTCATCAACGATGATGGAAGCCACATCGGCTGGCGCCATGGCGTTGATCACGTATTGGGCCGGGTTGTCATCGTACAGCACGATGTCGGCACGCTCACCGCTCAGCTCGGCGGAGACGGCCTGAACGCGGGCACCACGCATGCCGATACAGGCACCGATCGGGTCGATACGACGATCGTTGGTCTTGACCGCGATCTTGGCGCGGGAACCCGGATCACGGGCGGCGCCCATGATTTCGATCATCTCTTCGCCGATTTCCGGCACTTCGATGCGGAACAGCTCTTTCAGGAAGTCCGGGCTGGAGCGGCTGACGAACAGCTGGGAACCACGGGCTTCCGGACGCACGGCGTAGAGCAGGCCACGGATACGGTCGCCGGGACGGAAGGTCTCACGGGGCAGCATGTCGTCACGGAAGATCACGGCTTCGGCATTGCTGCCCAGATCCAGGATCACGTTGTCGCGGTTGCTCTTCTTGACCACGCCGCTGATGATGGTGCCTTCCTTGTCCTTGAACTGGTCAACGACCTGGGAACGCTCAGCCTCGCGCACTTTCTGCACGATGACCTGCTTGGCGGTCTGGGTGGTGATACGGTCGAAGGTCACAGAGTCAATCTGGTCTTCAACATAGTCGCCGATCTGGATATCCGGCTGCTCGATCTGAGCGGCTTCGAGAGTGATTTCCCCGTACGGGTTCTCCATGGAAGCCTGATCGGCCACCACGACCCAACGGCGATAGGTGTCATAGTCACCGGTCTTGCGATCGATCTCGACACGCACTTCAATCTCGCCTTCGTATTTTTTCTTGGTCGCAGTCGCCAGCGCAGTCTCCAGAGCCTGGAAAATCTTCTCGCGGGGGACAGCCTTCTCGTTGGACACAGCGTCAACGACCAGCAAAATCTCTTTATTCATATCCGATAGCCTCGTTAACCAAAGTTCGGCACTATGTTCGCTTTTTGGATATTGGTGAAAGCCAACACCTCGTCCTTACCATCTACCGTCAGAGTGATCATGTCCCCCTGCACGGCTTTGATTACGCCTTTGAACTTGCGGCGGTTGTTTGTTGCCATCCGAAGCGTTACCGCCGCCTCCTGGCCAACGTATTTTTCGAACTGGGCGACCTTGAACAGTGGACGATCCAGACCCGGGGAAGACACCTCAAGGTAGTACTCCTCGGTGATGGGATCTTCGACATCCATGATGGCGCCGACCTGGCGGCTCACCTCGGCACAGTCTTCCACCGTCACGCCTTGCTCCGAGTCGATGAAAACGCGCAAGGTCGAGTGCTTACCCGCACGGATAAACTCGATACCCCACAGTTCAAAACCCAAGGCAACGACCGGAGCCTCGAGCAGATCGGTCAAACGTTGTTCCAACGTAGCCAAAGTCACCCTCCGAAAAACGAAAAAAGGGCATATAGCCCAGATAGAAATAGATTCAGAGTAAATTGCACATAACAAAAAGCCCCGATGTCAAATCGGGGCTTGGCGCTTTACCCTGATTGTCGCCTCGCAGCGACCGCCTTCCTGAGCGTAGGAAATGCGTGAAATTTGGTTGCGGGGGCCGGATTTGAACCGACGACCTTCGGGTTATGAGCCCGACGAGCTACCATGCTGCTCCACCCCGCGTCCGAAATCGTGCGAGATTATAGCCACTTCACTCTCGTGAGACAAGACTCAGCGGCTATAACATCCCGGTTACCCGGGTTCACTGCTTAATTGGTGCCGTGGGCGGGACTCGAACCCGCACACCCTAGAGCACTACCCCCTCAAGATAGCGTGTCTACCAATTCCACCACCACGGCAAAACTCTTATTCGGGAACGTCAGTATCTTTCTTCACTGGCGCTTTGCTCTGCTCAACTTGTTGAGTCTGTTGCAGATTTTCCCATTCACTACCCTGTTTGACCTTGTTGCTGGACATGGAACCCAGAACCAGACTAATCAAGAAAAACAGAGTAGCCAAAATCGCTGTTGTGCGGGTCAGGAAGCTGCCTGAACCACCGGAGCCGAATACAGTATTCGATGCCCCTGCGCCGAAGGAGGCGCCCATATCAGCCCCTTTACCTTGCTGAATCATCACCAGACCAATCAGAGCCAGCGATACCAGCAGATAAACGACCAAAAGAATCTCGTACATTTAACTTGCACCCTTTGCCGCTTCAACTATTCCTAAAAACGCATCGCCATCAAGACTTGCTCTGCCTATCAGACCGCCATCGATATCGGGCTGCGCAAACAAATCTTTTGCATTGGCCGGTGTCACGCTCCCACCATAGATGATTCTAACTTTCTCACCTATTACCGGAGTATCCTCCGCCAAGCGACCGCGAATAAAGGAATGAACCTCTTGTGCCTGCTCGGGTGTGGCGCATTTACCTGTACCTACAGCCCAGATTGGCTCGTAGGCGATGATAGCATTATCGAAAGCCATCGCGCCATTTTTCTCTATGACGATATCCAGTTCCTCGGCAATCACCTCAAAGGTTCGTCTTGCCTGCCTCGCCGCTCCTGACTCACCCAGACAAAGTATGGGTATCAGACCTGCTGCTCTGACTGCCGCAAACTTCTCTGCGACGATGAAACTGGTCTCACCAAAGAGACGCCTGCGCTCGGAATGGCCAACAAGTACATATCGGCAACCTGCCTCGACCAGCATCTCACACGAGATTTCACCCGTATAAGCGCCTTGTCTGTGCTGGCTCACGTTCTGAGCCCCCAGCTTCACTCTTCCATGCTCACCGAGCAGTTCGGCCGTGAAACCGAGATGCACATGGGATGGACACAAGACCACATCTACGTCTTCATCAATGCACTCTGTGCACTGACTCGTAAACTGCTCTAACTGCGACCTACTACCGTGTAACTTCCAGTTGGCTGCTACAAACGGCTTGCGATGTCCCATCGGCAACTCCCTTGCGAAAGCGGGGCTGATAATATCCAGAGGATGCTCAGCTGACAAGTGCTATTTTCAAATTTTCGAATCGCTTGAACAAGATACAACCAAGGCGACTAAAAAGCCGCCTTGGTTGTTCATTAAAACGCCGATTCGACCTGTTTGGCGATGCGCTCTGCCATATCGCGCACCTGCTGTTCGTGTTCACCTTCGACCATGACCCGGATCAGGGGCTCGGTGCCAGATTTGCGCAGCAGCACCCGGCCACGGCCGGCCAGTTCCTGCTCCACTGCCGCCACTTCCTGCTGAACGGCACCGGAGGTCAGCGGATCCTTGCCTTCGGCGAAGCGCACATTGACCAGCACTTGCGGGAACTTGCTCATGCCCGAACGCAATTTGGCCAGCGGCATCTCGGCACTGCGCATGGCCGTCAGCACCTGCAGGGCGGCGACGATACCATCCCCCGTGGTGGTCTGATCCAGGCAGATGATATGACCGGAGTTTTCGCCCCCGATGCGCCAGCCCTTCTCGTTCATCATCTCAAGCACGTAGCGGTCACCCACCTTGGCACGGGCAAAGGGGATGCCCAGGGTCTGAAGTGCAAGCTCCAGCCCCATGTTGGCCATCAGGGTGCCCACCACTCCGCCCTTGAGGCGGCCATGGCGCAGGGCATCCCGGGCGATGATGTAGAGGATCTCATCCCCGTCGATGATGTAACCAGTGCTGTCCACCATCACCAGACGGTCGCCGTCACCGTCGAAGGCGACGCCGAGATCTGCCTTGCATTCCTGGACCTTGGCGGCCAGCGCCTCCGGTGCGGTGGAACCGACGCCGTCATTGATGTTGAGCCCATCCGGGCTGCAGCCGATGGCGATGACTTCGGCACCCAGCTCGCGGAAGACGGAAGGGGCGATGTGGTAGGTGGCACCATGACCGCAATCCACCACCATTTTCAGCCCTTCCAGGCTCAGATTGGAGGGGAAGGTGCTCTTGCAGAATTCGATGTAGCGACCAGCCGCATCATCGATGCGCTGCGCCTTGCCAAGCTCCGCGGACTCCACGCACTTGAGTTCGTTGTCGAGCTCGGCTTCGATGGCCAGCTCGACATCATCGGGCAGCTTGGTGCCGTCGGCGGAGAAGAACTTGATGCCGTTGTCGTAATAGGGGTTGTGGGATGCACTGATGACGATGCCGGCTTCGGCACGGAAGGTGCGAGTCAGGTAGGCAACCGCCGGGGTGGGCATGGGTCCCATCAATATGGCTTTGAGACCGGCGGCGGAGAGCCCCGCCTCCAGTGCCGACTCCAGCATGTAACCGGAGATACGGGTATCCTTGCCGATCAGCACCTTCTTGGTCCCTTTCTTGGAGAGCACCTTGCCGGCGGCCCAGCCCAGTTTCATGACGAAATCCGGGGTGATCGGGTATTCACCCACTTTGCCGCGCACGCCGTCGGTGCCGAAGTACTTTCTGGTCATTGTCTGTTTCTCGTTTTTCTATTTGGATATGAAATCTTGTCCCGTCATGGTCATCCAGCCTGTACGCAAGACATCCATGGTGGCCCGCACGTCGTGCACCCGGATGATCCTGGCGCCATGTTGCAACCCGATCAGGGCACAGGCCAGACTACCAGCCAACCGCTCGGCTACCGGGCGGTCAAGCAGGTTGCCTATCATAGACTTTCGTGACATGCCCACCAAGAGCGGAAGTTGGTAATCGAGCAGTGACGCCTGCTGTGCCAGCAGCTGATAGTTGTGCGCCAGCGTCTTGCCAAAGCCATAGCCTGGATCCAGTACCAGATGCTCACGCGGGATACCGGCCCCCAGACAAGCGGCAATCCGCTCGTCAAAGAAGGCTCTCACCTCCCCCACCAGATCGTCATAGTGCGGCTCCACCTGCATGGTACGGGGCTGCCCCTGCATGTGCATGAGGCATACCGGTACGCCAGCCTCGGCCGCCGCGCCCAGCGCTCCCGGCTCTTGCAGGGCGCGGACATCGTTGATGAGGTGACCACCGGCAGCACAGCCCTCCCGCATGACAATCGCCTTGGAGGTATCGAGGGAGATCATCACATCCAGCTCGGCGACCATGCGCTCCACCACGGGGATGACCCTGTCCAGCTCCTCCTGCTCGCTCACGTCGGGGGCGCCCGGGCGGGTCGACTCGCCACCTATATCGATAAGGGTGGCCCCATCGGCCACCATGTCGCGGGCATGACTCAACGCCAGATCGATCTGCTTGAAGCGGCCACCATCTGAAAAGGAGTCCGGCGTCACATTGAGAATGCCCATGACATGGGGACGGTCGAGAGAAAGGGGACGTCCCTTGCTGATTAACTGCATTGCTTCAACTACCTCCAACAAGAGCGGCAAACTCTTCGTGCAAAGAAAAACCCCGGGCAAGCCCGGGGTTTGTATCATGGCAACTTATTTGGCCGGGACATCGTTCGCCTTGTCGATGTCACTCAGAGGTGCACTGCCCTCTTCAGCCGGCGCCGTGGCCTCCGGCCCGTTGTTCACGCTGGCACCACCTTGCGGGGTGTCACCGTGCTCATCATGCCAGTTGCTGGGAGCACGGACCTCGCGACGCGCCATCAGATCATCGATCTGCTTGGCATCGATGGTCTCGTACTTCATCAATGCATCTTTCATGGTGTGCAGCACATCCATGTTGTCCAGCAGGATCTGCTTGGCACGATCATAGTTGCGATCGATGACCTGCTTGACCTCTGCATCGATAATGCGGGCGGTATCGTCAGACATGTGCTTGGCCTTGGCCATGCTGCGGCCGAGGAAGACTTCACCATCCTCTTCTGCGTAGAGCATGGGGCCGAGACGCTCGGACATACCCCACTGAGTGACCATCTTGCGGGCGATGTCGGTCGCACGTTCGATGTCGTTGGATGCACCGGTCGATACCTTCTCGGCACCGTAGATCAACTCTTCCGCCAGACGACCGCCATACAGGCTGGAGATCATGGACTCAAGATGCTGCTTGGAGTGGCTCCAGCGGTCCTGCTCCGGCAGGTACATGGTCACACCCAGCGCACGGCCGCGCGGAATGATGGAGACCTTGTAGACAGGGTCATGATCCGGCACCACGCGACCAATGATGGCGTGACCCGCTTCGTGATAGGCCGTCATCTCCTTCTCGGACTCTTTCATCACCATGGAGCGACGTTCCGCCCCCATCATGATCTTGTCCTTCGCCTTTTCGAACTCCAGCATGGAGACCACTCGGCGGCTCTCGCGAGCAGAGAAGAGGGCAGCCTCGTTCACCAGGTTGGCCAGATCGGCACCGGAGAAACCAGGGGTACCACGGGCAATCAGCGCCGGATTGACATCATCCGCCAGCGGTACCTTGCGCATATGCACTTTCAAGATCTGCTCACGACCGCGAACATCCGGCAAGCCGACCACGACCTGACGGTCGAAACGACCCGGACGCAGCAGCGCAGGATCCAGTACGTCGGGACGGTTGGTGGCGGCGATGACGATGATGCCCTCATTGCCTTCAAAACCATCCATTTCAACCAACATCTGGTTCAGGGTCTGCTCACGTTCATCGTGACCACCTCCCAGACCGGCGCCACGCTGGCGACCGACCGCATCGATCTCATCGATGAAGATGATGCAGGGGGAGGATTTTTTGGCCTGTTCGAACATGTCACGCACCCGGGAGGCACCGACACCCACGAACATTTCCACGAAGTCCGAACCTGAAATGGTGAAGAACGGCACCTTGGCCTCGCCTGCAATGGCTTTGGCCAGCAGGGTCTTACCAGTACCGGGAGGACCTACCAACAGGACGCCGGTCGGGATCTTGCCACCCAGCTTCTGGAATTTGGTCGGGTCACGCAGATAGTCGACCAGCTCCTTGACCTCTTCCTTTGCCTCGTCACAACCGGCTACGTCGGCGAAGGTAGTCTTGATCTGATCTTCGCTCATCAGGCGAGCCTTGCTCTTGCCGAACGACATGGCACCCTTGCCGCCGCCGCCCTGCATCTGACGCATGAAGAAGACCCAGACACCGATCAGCAACAGCATCGGGAACCAGGAGATGAAGATGGACGTGATCAGAGATGGTTCTTCCGGCTTCTCACCCATCACCTTGACGTTATGGTTGAGCATGTCGTTGAGCAGTTGGGGATCCGGCGCAGGAATGATGGTGGTGAAACGTTCACCGGTGCGCTTGACGCCATTGATGACCTTGCCATCCATCCGCACTTCACGGATCTGCTCCTGGGTCACTTCTTTCACGAAGCTGGAATAGTCCAGCTGGCGACTGGTGGTATCGCTGGGGCTGAAGCTATTGAACACCGACATCAGCACGACGGCGATGACCAGCCACAGGATTAGGTTTTTCGCCATGTCACTCAAATCAATGACCTCGCAGACTGACAGTTAACGATGAGGGTTAGGGTACTACAGTTTAAAACCGGTAGCCACAATGTAGACTTCTCGTGAACGGGCACGGGACGAGTCTGGTTTTCGAATCTTGACGACAGAGAAAAGTCTACGTATTTCATTGAGATAGGCATCAAACCCTTCCCCCTGGAACACCTTGACTACAAAACTGCCATTACTGCTCAGGACCTGATTGCACATGTCCAGCGCCAGTTCCACCAGGTACATGGCACGGGCTTGATCCACCTGCTGGGTACCGCTCATGTTGGGCGCCATGTCGGACATGACGACATCCACCTTGTCGGGGCCGACTCGCTCCAGCAAGGCGCCGAGTACAGTTTCCTCCCGAAAGTCCCCTTGCAGGAAATCGACACCGGCAATGGAATCCATCGGCAAAATATCACACGCAATGACGCGCCCCTTGTCACCGACCTGGTCGATAGCAAATTGGGACCAGCCACCGGGAGCAGCCCCCAGGTCCACTACCGTCATCCCCGGCTTGAGCAGCCGGTCTTTGCCCTGGATCTCGTCGATCTTGAAAACGGCGCGAGAGCGCAGTCCCAACTTCTGGGCTTTCTTGACGTATTGGTCGTCGAAATGTTCTTTTAACCAGCGGGTTGAACTGGGGGAACGTTTTTTCTGGGTCATGATTGTCGACTTTAAAAAACCACAAGGGTTATTAGTATTAAGGGCTAAGTGGGGGTAGAATACGCCCCTTTCAACCCTGACTTATGAAGAAATTGCCATGATTCTCAACAATAAACAGAAACAGTACCTCAAGGGCCTGGCCCACAGTCTGAAGCCGGTCGTCCTGCTGGGACAACACGGTCTGACCGAAGGGGTGCTGGCCGAGATCGATCTGGCCCTGAACCACCACGAGCTGATCAAGGTTAAGGTTGCGTCTGAAGATCGTGAGATGAAACAGCTGGTGATGGATGCCATCGTTCGCGAGACCGGCGCCATCAAGGTACAGAGCATGGGCCATGTACTGACCATCTACCGTCAGGCCAAAGAGCCCAAGATCCAGTTGCCGCGCAAGTAACAGGAAAGAGCATTCGCTCTTTCCTTCATTTCCCTTCTTCCCAAGTCGCTTGCCAAAATAGTTGCCAGGCCCTTAACCTGCGATGAATAGCCGTGGACACCCACTATGGACAAGCATCAGCTCCTCACCGATGAAGAACTGGCCATGCTGCGGGACCTGGGAAACGATGAAGACATTGCCACCAGCCAATACCTGCGCGGCACCCTGCCCCTTCCTCTCCAAAGCCTGTTGCAGCGAGCCAAGCCTCTGACACTCGAAGCCCGCATCGCCGGCTACCAATTGCGTTTCCCGCTCCACTGCACCCAGGCAGAGGAGGGCCACGCCGAGCTGCGCATCGCCGCACCGACCATTACCGAGCTGGGTTCGCCCCATCTGCGCGCCTGGCGACTCGACGAAAAGGCCGTGCTCTGCACCGAAGACGCGGAGTACGAGGTATACAGCCTCTCCCTTGGCGGTCTCATCGTGGCCGGCTTACCGGACTCCTTTGCCAAGGGAGATCCACTTGGCGGATACCTTCGCATCGAGGATCTCCCTCCCTTGGCCATGACAGGCACCCTCGTCAGGCACGTGGATGCCAATCAACATCACCATGACTGGGCCGTCCAGTTCCGGCTGGGCAAGGAGGATCAGGAACAATTGCGGGACTGGCTCTTCCAGCGCCACCAGGACGCCTTCGTCCAGGCCTATCAGGGTGACTAAAGACAACAGGGGAGCCCGGCTCCCCTGTCTCTTTCCCCGACGTTCAATCAGAGATAGGCAACTTCCAGGATCTCGTACTCCACATCGCCACCCGGCGTCTTGACGATGGCAACGTCATCCACTTCCTTGCCGATCAGGGCACGGGCAATGGGGGAGTTCACAGAGATCATGTTCTGCTTGATGTCCGCCTCGTCGTCTCCCACGATGCGGTAGACCACTTCCTCTTCCGTTTCACTTTTGAGCAGGGTCACGGTTGCGCCGAAGATGACGCGGCCATTGTTGGCAATCTTGGTGACATCGATAATCTGGGCATTGGAGAGCTTGCCTTCGATTTCCTGAATGCGGCCTTCACAGAAACCCTGCTGCTCGCGGGCGGCATGGTATTCGGCATTTTCTTTCAGATCGCCATGTTCACGGGCATCAGCAATCGCTTCGATAATCTGGGGACGCAGCTCGGTCTTGAGATAATCGAGCTCTTGACGCAGCTTTTCAGCGCCGCGAACAGTCATCGGAGTATGATTCATAGTCGAAACCTGGGTTGCTTTATAAAGAGAAGCTGCGGCAATCAAAAGAGAGCCGCAGCTGTCGGTTCGGATGGGGCATCTTAATATGAAGCCGCCACAAAATCCATGTCAGCCCCTGCGAGCGGGATCCCGCTTTGGGCCAGCATTACTTGGATTCCGAGACGCCAAGCGGAGCCGACACCGTTGGTTTGCCCTGCATGATGGCGATCTCGACACGTCGGTTCATGCGCCGATTCTCCGGGCTGTTGTTGGGCACCAGCGGCTGGGAATCCGCCATCCCTTGCACCACCAGACGGTTGCCGTCAAAACCGGGCACCTTGATCATCTGGTGGGCAACCGCCACCGCCCGCTGGGATGAAAGCTCCCAGTTGGACTGGAACAACTCGTCCTCGGTGGCCACATTGTCGGTGTGGCCGGAGACGGTGATCTCCCCCGGCACATCCTTGAGCAGCGCAGCCACCTTGCGGATCACCGGCCAGAACTGGGGTTGCAGGAAGGCGGATCCCGCCGGGAACGCCGCTTTCTCACGAATGCGAATGATGATCTGCTGACCCAGCGCCTCTATCTCGATGGCCCCATCCTGGATCTGGGCCTGCATCTGCTCCGCCAGTGCCTTGGCCAGGGTGTTGGACTGTTCCTGCGCCTTCTGGGCCTCCTGGGCGGTATCGCCACCGCTCTGCTGGCCTTCGGTCTTGTCATGTCCACCCGCCTTGTCCGCATCCCCAGGCTGGAAATCCAGCTCGGTCTGGGTCATGTCGATGGTCT